>NZ_JBXAEW010000005.1:0-33237 GCF_056782315.1 Arthrobacter paludis | reverse complement strand
AAACCTGGGCCTACCCCCAGTGTGGGTCAGATGCCCGCGGGCCGGCTCCCCCCCCCCCCCCCCCCCCCCCCCCGCTGCCGGGACCGGCGCTCTGCCCTTGACTGCCGCACCCGGGGGATCTATACCTGACCCACACGGGGGGGTCCGGCCGGCCGCAGGGGGCCGAGGTGGGGACTGTCCCACGAGCGGAAGGCAAGGCGATGGGGCTGTACATGGATGTCCACGAGCATGTCGATGGGCTGACGGCTGAGGCCGTCGCGGAGGCTCATCGGGGGGCCTTGCCGTGCAGGAGGAGCACGGGGTCAAGTACCTGAAGTACTGGTTCGACGAGGGCAGCGGCAAGGTCTTCTGCCTCTGCGAGGCGCCGAGCGCGGAGGCCGCGGAGACGGTCCACCGGGAGGCCCACGGGCTCGTGGCCGACAGCATCACCCCGGTGCAGGCAGGACAGTAGACCCGGGCCGCGGACCGGTACCGATTGCGTTGTGTCAATCGGTCTGGCGGCCTAGGGTGTGTGCGTGTCCGAGACCACAGGCGGGAGCCCCGCCGTCATTTCCGCGCGCGGCCTCTCGAAGCGCTACGGGGAACTCACGGCGGTCGACTCCATCTCCTTCGATGTCCCGGCCGGCGGGTCGTTCGGCCTGTTGGGCCCGAACGGGGCGGGCAAATCCACCACCATGCGCATGATCGGCGGCGTCTCCGAACGCAGCGGCGGGCGGCTGACGATCATGGGCCTGGACCCCGAGACCCACGGTCCGGAGGTCCGCGCGCACCTCGGCGTCGTCCCGCAGCAGGACAACCTCGACGAGGACCTGCGCGTGCGGGACAACCTCATCGTCTACGGGCGCTACTTCGGCCTGCCGTTGTCCTTCCTGCGCCCCAAGGCCGACGAGCTGCTCGAGTTCGCCCAGCTGACCGAGAAGGCCCGGGCGCGCGTCGACGACCTCTCCGGCGGCATGAAGCGCCGGCTGACCATCGCCCGCTCCCTCGTCAACGATCCGCGGATCCTGCTCCTGGACGAACCCACGACCGGACTCGACCCGCAGGCCCGGCACATCCTGTGGGACCGCCTGTTCAGGCTCAAGGAGCGGGGCGTGACGCTCGTCCTGACCACGCACTACATGGACGAGGCGGAGCAGCTGTGCGACCGCCTGATCGTCGTCGACCACGGGCGCATCATGGCCGAGGGGTCGCCCGCGGAGCTCATCCGGAGGTACTCCACGCGCGAGGTGCTGGAGCTGCGCTTCGGGGCCACCCGCAATGCGGACACGGCGGCCGTGCTAGAGGGGATCGGGGAACGCGTGGAGACCCTGCCGGACCGCGTGCTGGTCTACGCGCACGACGGCGAGGCCGCGCTCGAGGCCGTGGCCGCGCGCGGGCTCTCCCCGCTGACGTCGCTGGTGCGCCGCTCCTCCCTGGAGGACGTGTTCCTGCGGCTGACCGGACGGAGCCTCGTTGACTAGCGGTGCGGAGCCGCCCGGCGCGCCCCGGCCGGCCGGGGTCCGCGCGGCCGCGGACGAGGCGGGCCGGCGCCTCGCCGCGTCGGGGCTGCGCGCCCACGATCCGCAGACCAGCGCGGCCCGCGCCAGGCGCTGGGGCACGTGGTACGCGGCGGAGCTGATCCTGCGCCAGATGCGCAGCTACCTCGGGGTCATCGTCGCCTACGCCGTCGGCAGCCCGCTGCTCTACCTGCTCGCCATGGGGGTGGGGCTGGCGTCGCTCGTCGACGCGAACCGCGGCCCCGCGTCGTTCGACGGCGTCGACTACCTGCAGTTCATCGTCCCCGCCCTCCTGGTCTCCGGGGCCGTGGTGGGGGCCTCGGAGGAGTTCTCCTACCCCGTGATGGTCGGGTTCAAGTGGCGCCGGGTGTACTACGGGCCCCTCGCCACGCCGCTCACGCCGCACCAGATCTGCCAGGGCCACGTGCTCGCCGTCGCCATCCGGCTGACCCTCCAGAGCGCCGCCTACCTGGCGATCGTTGCCGCGTTCGGGGCCGCCCCGAGCGCCTGGGCGTGGCTCTCCGTTCCGGTCGCGACCCTCGCCGGCCTGGCGTTCGGGATCCCGCTCATGGCCTACGCGGCCCGGATCCGGGAGGAGCGGGGCCAGTTCGCCATGGTGCAGCGCTTCGTCGTCATGCCGCTCTTCCTGTTCTCGGGGACGTTCTTCCCCCTGTCCGTCCTGCCCGGCTACCTGCAGTGGATCGGCTGGGTCTCGCCCGTCTGGCACGGCACCCAGCTCGGCCGGGCCCTCACCTACGGGCTCGCCGTGCCGCCGTGGCTGCTGGCCGTCCACGTCGCGTACCTGGCCGCCCTGGCCGTGGGCGCGCTCGCCGTGGCCCGGTGGGCCTATGCCCGCAGGCTGGCGGGCTGACGCGATGGAACCCGCGTCCCGTCCCGTCGCGCCCCACGGCGCGCGTCCGCGTCCGGAGGCCGACGACGGCGTGCCCCGCCGCGGGCCCGGCGGCCGGCGCCCCCTGGCCGGGCTCTACGCCCGCAACGCCCGCGCCGTCATCGGCCGCGGACTGGCCGCGACCCGGACGAGCACGTGGGCCGTGACCGTGTCCGGCTTCTTCGAGCCCGTCCTCTACCTGCTCTCCATGGGCCTCGGCCTGGGGGCGCTGGTCGGCACGGTCGAGGGCCCGGGCGGGCAGCCGGTGGAGTACGCGGCCTACATCGCCCCGGCCCTGCTGGCCGTGTCCGCCATGAACGGGGCCGTCTACGACGCCACCTGGAACGTCTTCTTCAAGATGAACTACGCGAAGCTGTACCAAACGATGCTCAACACCTCGCTGGGCCCGCTCGACGTCGCGCTGGGGGAGATCACCCTGGCCCTGCTGCGCGGGCTGCTCTACGCGACCGGCTTCACGGCCGTCATCGGCGCCCTCGGGCTCCTGGCCTCGCCCTGGGCCCTGCTGATGGTGCCGGCCTCCGTCCTGGTCGCGTTCGGCTTCGCGGCCATCGGCATGGGGATCACCTCGTTCATGAAGACGTTCCAGCAGATGGAATGGGTCAACTTCGTGATGCTGCCCATGTTCCTGTTCTCCGCCACGTTCTTCCCGCTGGGCGTCTACCCGGAGCCCGTCCAGTGGCTGATCCAGGCCCTGCCGCTCTGGCACGCGGTCGAGTTGCTGCGCCAGCTCTCGGTGGGGCACTTCACCGCGGCGACGGCGGTGCACGTGCTCTACTTCGCGCTCATGGCGGGCCTCGGGACCGTGCTGGCCACCGTGCGGCTGCGGGCGCTGTTCATGAAGTAGCCGGTAGTCTGAACCCTGCCCGGAAACGATGCGCACGAGGAGTGAGCGATGATCGGCACATGGCACGCCGTGGTCTTGGACTGCGAGGACACGGAGGAGCTGGCGGCCTTCTACGAGCAGGTGTTGGGCATGGTGCGCGTCCAGCACGACGAGGACGGCTGGATCACCATCGGCGACGCCCCCGACCGGCCTGCGATCGCCTTCCAGAAGGTCGAGAACTACGTGCCCCCGGAGTGGCCCGGCCACCTCCACCCGCAGCAGGCCCACCTGGACATCCGCGTCGAGGACCTGGACCTGGCCGAGGAGGAGGTCCTGAAGCTCGGCGCGGTGTCGATGAACACGGGCGGGCAGAACTACCGCGTCTACCTGGATCCGCAGCGCCACCCGTTCTGCCTCGTGAGCTGGTAGGCCCCCCCGGCAGGCCGGGCGGCGGTCCGCGGCGCCCCGCGCATCTGGGAGAATGGATCCCATGCAACCGCTTGGCAGCTCCCTGCAGGAAAAGAAGATCACGCTCAAGGCCAGCACCCTCTCGATGGCCGTCATGGTCACGGTGTTCCTCGTCGCCGTCGTTTTCGCGGCCAACGAGAACGACGTCATCGGCTGGCTCGTGGTCATCGTTTCCCTGGGATGGCTGCTGATCTCCGCGTTCCTGGTGTTCGGCCTGCGGCGCAGCGCCCGCCGCGTCGAGGACCGGCTGCGCCAGGCCACCGCCGGGCTCGCGCCCCGGGCAGGCAGCGGGGCCGAGACCGTCGTGGTCGACGAGGCCACGCGCACGCGCGACCTGAAGCTCGACCACTCGTTCAAGATCGTCCAGGTCCAGGCCGGCGTCATCCGCGAGCACCTGGGCCAGCCCGGGGAGGAGTCCCGGGGGATGGTCGACCGCGCCGTGGAGACCATCGAGATCACGGCCCACAACGCCCGCGAGATGATGCGCCCCTCCGGCGGCCAGGGGCCGCTCAGCGGCGAGGTCATCGACTAGTCGCGCGCGCCGCGCCGCGCGCGGCGTTTCGGTAAGGTTGGACGGGTGATGCACGCACCCGACACCGCCCCGAAAGCCCCCGGCGCCCTGCGCGTCGCCTCCGTCAACGTGAACGGCATCCGCGCCGCCTACAAGCGCGGCATGGGGGAGTGGCTCGCGGCCCGCGACGTCGACGTCCTCTGCCTCCAGGAGGTGCGGGCCCCCGATGCCGTCGTCCGCCAGCTGCTCGGCGAGGAGTGGCACGTCCTGCACGCGGAGGCGGAGGCCAAGGGCCGCGCCGGCGTCGCCGTCGCCTCCCGCGCCGAGCCCACGGCCACCCGGGACCACATCGGCGACGAGTACTTCACCACGTCCGGCCGCTGGGTCGAGGCGGACTTCGCCGTCGTCGGCGGCCAGACCCTGACCGTCGCCAGCGCGTACGTGCACTCGGGAGAGGTCGACACCCCGAAGCAGGTCGACAAGTACCGCTTCCTGGACACCATGTGCGAGCGGCTGCCCGCCCTCGCCAGCGCGAACGACCACGTCCTGGTGGTCGGCGACCTGAACGTCGGGCACACCACGCGCGACATCAAGAACTGGAAGGGCAACGTCAAGCGGGCGGGGTTCCTGCCGGAGGAACGCGCCTACTTCGACCGCTTCTTCGGCGAGGAGATCGGCTACCGGGACGTCGCGCGCGAGCTCGCCGGCGACGTCGACGGCCCGTACACGTGGTGGTCCTGGCGCGGCAAGGCGTTCGACAACGACGCCGGCTGGCGCATCGACTACCACATGGCCACGCCGGGCCTGAGCGCCCTGGCCCGCAACGCCACCGTGGACCGCGCCGCCACGTACGACACCCGCTTCTCCGACCACGCGCCGCTCGTGGTCGACTACCAGTTCTAGGATGACCGCCATGACCGAGACCCCCGCCGTCCACCGCCCCCGAGTCCTGTCCGGGATGCAGCCCTCCGCGGACTCGCTGCACCTGGGCAACTACCTCGGCGCGCTGGTGAACTGGGTGCGCACGCTCGACGAGTACGACGCCTACTTCTTCATCCCGGACATGCACGCCATCACGGTCGCGCACGACCCGGCCGGCCTGCGCGAGCGCACGCGGCGGACCGCCGCGCAGTACATCGCGGGCGGCATCGACGTGGAGCGGGCGACGCTGTTCGTCCAGTCCCACGTGCCCGAGCACGCGCAGCTGGCCTGGGTCCTGAACTGCCTGACCGGCTTCGGGGAGGCCTCCCGGATGACGCAGTTCAAGGACAAGTCCGCCAAGGGCGGCCAGGACTCCGCCAGCGTCGGCCTGTTCACGTACCCGGTGCTCATGGCGGCGGACATCCTGCTCTACCAGCCGCACGGGGTCCCGGTCGGGGACGACCAGCGGCAGCACGTCGAGCTGGCGCGGAACCTGGCGCAGCGCTTCAACCACCGCTTCGGCGAGGTGTTCCGGGTTCCCGAGGCCCTGATCCAGCAGGGCGGCGCCCGGATCTACGACCTGCAGGAGCCCACGCGGAAGATGTCCAAGTCCGCGGAGAGCCCGAACGGGCTGATCAACGTGCTGGACGCGCCCAAGACCGTCGCCAAGCGCATCAAGTCCGCCGTGACGGACGCGGACACCGTCGTCGCCTACGACCGCGAGGCCAAGCCCGGCGTGTCGAACCTGCTCGAGATCCTCTCCACCGTCACGGGGCGTCCGATCGACTCGCTCGTCGCCGACTACGAGGGCAAGATGTACGGACACCTCAAGGTCGACGTCGCCGACGCCGTCGTCGCGCGGCTCGAGCCGATCCGCACGCGCACCTTCGAGCTCCTGGACGATCCGGCCGAGCTGGACCGGCTGCTGGCCCGGGGCGCCGCGAAGGCCCGCGAGACCGCGGCCGCCACGCTGCGCGACGTCTACGACGCCATCGGGTTCCTGCCGCCCGCCCCGGCGCCGGCGGGCGTCCTCCAGGGCGCCGAGCGGGCCGGGGACCGCTAGTCCCATGGCGGGCGGGGCGGAGCGCGACGGCGGCGTCCCCGGCAACGGGGCGCGCCAGAGCCTGGGTATCGTCATCGGCCTCCCGGAGGGGCTCAGCGCGGAGCTGGGCGGCTGGCGCGCGTCGTTCGGCGACCCGCTCGCCGCCGTCGTCCCCCCGCACATCACGCTGGTCACCGGGACCGCGCCCGGGGGCTGGGACGCCGCGGCGGAGCACGCCCGGGCCGTGGCCGCCCGGCGGAGGCCGTTCCGGCTGACCCTGCGCGGCACCGGGACGTTCCGCCCGGTCTCGCCGGTCGTCTACCTGCGGGTCGACGAGGGCTGGGACGAGTGCGTCGGGCTGCACGCCGACCTGCGGGGCGGGCCCGTGGAGCACGAGTCGGGCTTCGACTACCACCCGCACCTGACGCTCGCCCAGGACGTGACGGAGGCGGGCATGGACCACGCCCTGGCCGCGCTGGACGGGTTCAGCGCGTCGTTCACGGTCTCCTCGATCGGGCTGTTCCGCCACGACGCCCAGGGCCTGTGGTCCCTCGGCGAGGACGTGCCGCTCGGGGCCGCTACTCCGCGTCCCTGAGGTACTGCTCCGCCCACGCGGCGATCATCCTCCCGGCCCGCACGCCGTGGACGCGCTGCGTCAGCAGGTGGTCGGCGCGGTCGAGGCTGAAGAACGACTTGGGGTGCTTCGCGTCCTGGAAGATCCGGCCGGCGTTCTCGATGCCCACCGTGTTGTCGGTCGGCGCGTGCATGACCAGCAGGGCGGCGTCGAGGTGGCGGATGCAGCCGGTGACGTCGTGTCCCTCGAGGTCCCGGACGAACTCCTGCGTGATCTCCAGCCGCCGCGGGCCGACGACGAGCTCCGCGCTGCCCTCGGCCTCGATCTCCTCCAGCAGCCCCTCGATCGTGTGCCGCAGATGGCCGGGGGAGTAGGGCGCCCCGATCGTGGCGATGGCGCGGGGGCCGATCTCCGCCGCGGCCGCCAGCACCGCCGCGCCGCCGAGCGAGTGGCCGACCAGCAGGTCGGGCTCGTGCCCGTGCTCGGCGAGGGCCCGGGCCGCGCGGACCGTGTCCTGGACCTTCAGGCTGAACGAGCCCTCGCCGAAGGAGCCCTGCGAGTCGCCCAGGCCCAGGTTGTCGAAGCGGAGCATCGCGATGCCCTCGTCCGCGAGCGTGCGGCAGATCCGGGCGGCCGCCAGGGAGTCCTTGCCGAGCGTGAAGCCGTGCGAGAAGACCCCGGCGCCCTTGGCCTCGCCGTCGGGCAGGTCGAGGACGGCGGCCAGCTCGTGGCCGGTGGCGCTGGTGAACGTGAACTTCTCCCGGGGCATGGCTCCTCTTTCGTGGGGGACGCTGCCGCTCCAGCCTAGCGGCCAAGCCGCGCGGGGCCGGGCCGCGTTAACGCGCGGAGGGCGCCGCTGCGGAATGCAGCGGCGCCCTCCGGCGCTCGGGCTCGCCCTAGACGGAGCGGGCCAGGATGGCCTGCTTGACCTCGGCGATGGCCTGCGTGACCTGGATGCCGCGGGGGCACGCCTCGGTGCAGTTGAAGGTGGTCCGGCAGCGCCAGACGCCCTCCTTGTCGTTGAGGATCTCCAGGCGCATGTCGCCGCCCTCGTCGCGCGAGTCGAAGATGAAGCGGTGCGCGTTGACGATCGCGGCCGGGCCGAAGTACTGGCCGTCGGTCCAGAAGACCGGGCAGGACGACGTGCACGCGGCGCACAGGATGCACTTGGTCGTGTCGTCGTAGCGCTCGCGGTCCTCGGGGGACTGGTAGCGCTCCTTCGAAGGCTCGTGGCCCTTGGAGATCAGGAACGGCATGACCTCGCGGTAGGACTGGAAGAACGGCTCCATGTCCACGATCAGGTCCTTCTCGACCGGAAGGCCCTTGATGGCCTCGACCGTGATGGGCTTGGACGTGTCCAGGTCCTTCAGCAGCGTCTTGCAGGCCAGGCGGTTGCGGCCGTTGATGCGCATTGCGTCGGAGCCGCAGACGCCGTGGGCGCAGGAGCGGCGGAACGACAGCGAGCCGTCGATGTCCCACTTGACCTTGTGCAGGGCGTCCAGCACGCGGTCCGTGCCGTACATCGTCAGCTGGTAGTCCTCCCAGTGGTGCTCGTCGGAGACCTCCGGGTTGTAGCGGCGGACGCGCAGGGTGATGTCGAACTGCGGGATCTCCCCGCCGCCCCCGCCGGCTGCGCCGAGGTCGATCTTCGAGGCGGGCTCGGTGGTTTCGCTGCTCATTAGTACTTACGCTCCATCGGCTGGTAACGGGTGAAGACAACCGGCTTCGTGTCGAAGCGGATGCCCTGGATGCCCTCCATCTCGGCCGACTCGTCCTTGTAGACCATGGAGTGCTTCATGAAGTTCGCGTCGTCGCGGTCCGGGAAGTCCTCCCGGAAGTGGCCGCCGCGGGACTCGTGGCGGTGCAGGGCGGAGACGGACATGACCTCGGCGAGGTCCAGCAGGAAGCCGAGCTCGACGGCCTCGAGCAGGTCCAGGTTGAAGCGCTTGCCCTTGTCCTGGATGCTGATGTTGGCGTAGCGCTCGCGCAGGGACTTGATGTCCGACAGCGCCTTCATGATGGTCTCCCCGGTGCGGAAGACCTGCATGTTCGCGTCCATCGTGTCCTGCAGCTCCTTGCGGATCTGCGCGACGCGCTCCGTGCCGCTGCCGGTGCGCACGATGTCGAGCAGCTGCTCGGTCTCGGCCATCGGGTTCTCCGGGATCTCGACCCAGTCCGCGGTCTTCGCGTACTCGGCCGCGTAGATGCCGGAGCGCTTGCCGAACACGTTGATGTCCAGCAGGGAGTTGGTGCCGAGGCGGTTCGACCCGTGCACGGAGACGCACGCGACCTCGCCGGCCGCGTACAGGCCGGGGACGACCGTGTCGTTGTCCTGGAGGACCTCGCCCTGGATGTTGGTCGGCACGCCGCCCATCACGTAGTGGGCGGTGGGGAACACCGGGACCGGCTCCGTGTAGGGCTCGACGCCCAGGTAGGTGCGGGCGAACTCGGTGATGTCCGGGAGCTTGGCGTCGATGTGCGCCGGCTCGAGGTGGGTCAGGTCCAGCAGGACGTAGTCCTTGTTCGGGCCGCAGCCGCGGCCCTCGCGCACCTCGTTGGCCATGGACCGGGCGACGATGTCGCGCGGGGCCAGGTCCTTGATGGTCGGGGCGTAGCGCTCCATGAAGCGCTCGCCCTCGGAGTTGCGCAGGATGCCGCCCTCGCCGCGCGCGGCCTCGGAGAGCAGGATGCCCAGGCCGGCGAGGCCGGTCGGGTGGAACTGCACGAACTCCATGTCCTCCAGCGGGATGCCGCGGCGGAATGCGATGCCCATGCCGTCGCCGGTGAGGGTGTGGGCGTTGGAGGTCGTCTTGAAGACCTTGCCGGCGCCGCCGGAGGCGAAGACGACGGACTTGGCCTGGAAGACGTGCAGCTCGCCGGTGGCCAGGTCGTAGGAGACCACGCCGGCGACGCGCTTCTGCTTGAACGGGGTGCCGTCCTCGCGGGTCGCGTCCTCCTCGACGGTGAGCAGGTCCAGCACGTAGTACTCGTTGTAGAACTCGACGTTGTGCTTGACGCAGTTCTGGTACAGCGTCTGCAGGATCATGTGGCCGGTGCGGTCGGCCGCGTAGCAGGCGCGGCGGACCGGGGCCTTGCCGTGGTCGCGGGTGTGGCCGCCGAAGCGGCGCTGGTCGATCTTGCCCTCCGGCGTGCGGTTGAAGGGCAGGCCCATCTTCTCGAGGTCGAGGACCGCGTCGATGGCCTCCTTGGCCATCACCTCGGCCGCGTCCTGGTCAACGAGGTAGTCGCCGCCCTTGATCGTGTCGAAGGTGTGCCACTCCCAGTTGTCCTCCTCGACGTTCGCGAGGGCGGCGCACATGCCGCCCTGGGCGGCGCCGGTGTGGGAGCGGGTGGGGTAGAGCTTCGTGAGCACGGCCGTGTGGGCGCGCTGGCCAGCCTCGATGGCCGCGCGCATGCCCGCGCCGCCGGCGCCGACGATGACTACGTCGTACTTGTGTACCTGCATTCTTTGATGCTCTCTTTTCGGGGGTTCGTCCGGCTGCTCGGCCGTCGGCTACTGGCAGACCGGGAGGGTGGACCCGGGGATGCACGGGTCGAAGGTGAAGATGACCAGGGTGCCCAGCACGATGATGACGGCGCTGGCGATGTAGAGCACCGCCTTGAGCCAGAAGCGGGTCCGGTCCTTCTCGGCGTAGTCGCTGATGATCGTGCGCAGGCCGTTGGTGCCGTGCAGCATGGCCAGCCACAGCATGGCCAGGTCCCAGAACTGCCAGACCGGGTCGGCCCACTTGCCGGCGACGAACCCGAAGTCGAGGCCGTTGATGCCGTCGCCCACCAGCAGGTTGGCGATCAGGTGGCCGAAGATGAGGACGACCAGGACGACGCCGGAGAGGCGCATGAACAGCCACGCGGCCATTTCGAAGCTGCCGCCCTTGGACTTGGAGCGGGTGTACTTCGGGTCGATGCGGCCGGTGCGGGGGGCGACGAATTCCGTGGTTGCCATGGCTTAGTGGCCTCCGAGAGCGAGGGTGAGGTGGCGGATCGCGAAGCCGGCGGTGGCCACGATCCACAGGACGACGACGGCCCAGAGCATCTGGCGGTGGTACTTGGGGCCGGACTTCCAGAAGTCCACCAGGATCACGCGCAGGCCGTTGAAGGCGTGGAAGATGATCGCGGCGACGAGACCGGTCTCACCGATCGCCATGAGCGGGTTCTGGTAGGTGCCGATGACGGCGTTGTAGGCCTCCGGGGACACCCGCACGAGCGAGGTGTCCAGCACGTGGACCAAAAGGAAAAAGAAGATCACGACACCCGTGACGCGGTGCCCCACCCACGACCACATGCCTTCACGGCCGCGGTAGAGGGTGCCTGACGAAGTCTTCGACACTGAATTACCTCCATGCACAGCAGGGGCGTTGTGCGGCTTCCACACAAAGGATTGACGCCGGTGCGAGTGCGCTTCCTGCCAAATCGTAGACTACGGACCCCCGGGGCCCCCATCAACGCGCAGGGGGCTGTGAGTAGGGTCACCGCCGCGCGTTGCATGTGACACGGAACCCCCGGATTTCCGCGGTAATTGGGGCATGCGGATGTGTCCTAAATGGCGCGCTGGCCTGCGCGGCCGACCGGGAACCATCCATTAGCCTGAAAGGCATGCATCCCGACCTTCTCGCGCGCTTCCACGGCGTCATTCCCGCCGGCGGGACCGGTACGCGGCTCTGGCCGCTGTCCCGGGCCGCCGCGCCGAAGTTCCTGCACGACCTGACCGGATCCGGCAGCACGCTGATCCGGGCGACGTACGAGCGCCTGGCCCCCCTGGCCGGGGACCGCGTCATGGTCGTGACCGGGCAGGTGCACCGCAGCGCCGTCCTGGACCAGCTGCCGGAGCTGTGCGACGCGAACCTCGTGCTCGAGAACTCGCCGAAGGACTCCGCGGCCGCGATCGGGCTGGCCGCGGCGATCCTGCACCGCCGCAACCCGGACACGATCATGGGCTCCTTCGCGGCGGACCAGGTCATCGGGCCCGTGGAGGTCTTCCAGGACGCGGTGCGGGAGGCCATCGCGACGGCGGCGACCGGCAAGATCGTCACCATCGGCATCCGGCCCACCGTGCCGGCCACCGGATTCGGCTACATCCGCGCCGGCGAGGCGCTGCGCGTCGACGGGGCGCCCCACGCCGTGGCCGTCGCCGAGTTCGTGGAGAAGCCCGACGAGGACACGGCCCGCCGCTACGTGGCGAGCGGGGACTACCTCTGGAACGCGGGCATGTTCGTGGCCCCCGTGCAGCTGATGCTGGAGCACCTGGCCGCCAACGAGCCCGACCTGCACGCCGGCCTGCAGCGCATCGCGGAGGCCTGGGACTCGCCGGAGCGCGACGCCGTCGTCGCCGAGGTGTGGCCGGGCCTGCCGAAGACCGCCATCGACTACGCCGTCGCGGAGCCGGCCGCGGCCGCGGGCGACGTCGCCATGGTGCCGGGCACGTTCACGTGGGACGACGTCGGCGACTTCGCCGCGATCGGCCGGCTCAACCCGGCGACGGAGGACCGGCGGATCACCGTCCTCGGCGACGGGGCCCGCGTCTACTCGGACGAGGCCTCCGGCGTCGTCGTCACCGACAGCAAGCGCGTGATCGCCCTCATCGGGATCGAGGACGTCGTCGTCGTCGACACGCCGGACGCGCTGCTGGTGACCACCAAGAACCACGCCCAGTCCGTGAAGAAGGCGGTCGAGGCCCTCAAGGCCGCCGGCAACGACGACGTCCTCTAGCGGCGCCACGGAGGGCCCGGAGGCTCGGGGCCGTCCCGGATCGCACCGAATCGTCGTAGGGTTTGACCTGTGAGCGCTTCAACCGATGCACAGGCCGGCATTCCCACCCTCGGGACCTGGGTCGAGCCGCTGCTGGGGGACCTCGTCGCCTTCCGGCGCGACATCCACGCGAACCCCGAGCTGTCGTTCCAGGAGTTCCGGACGACCGACCGGATCGTGCAGCGGCTCGAGGCGGCCGGGCTCCAGCCGCACCGGCTCGAGCGCACCGGCGCCTACGTCGACGTGGGGGAGGGGCCCATCGCCCTGGGCCTGCGCGCGGACATCGACGCCCTGCCGGTCCTGGAGGAGACGGACCTGGACTACGAGTCCACGCGCACGGGCGTCTGCCACGCCTGCGGGCACGACGTGCACACCACCGTCATGCTCGGCGTCGCGCTGACGCTGAAGTCCCTCCACGACGAGGGGCGGCTGAACGGGCGGGTTCGCGTGGTCTTCCAGCCCGCCGAGGAGACCATGCCCGGCGGCGCGTTGTCGGTGATCGAGCAGGGCGTGCTCGACCCCGTGCCGCGCATCCTCGCGCTCCACTGCGAGCCGAGGATCGACGCCGGCATGGTCGGCACCCGCATCGGCGCGATCACCAGCGCGAGCGACACCATCAAGATCGAGCTCACGGGCCGGGGCGGGCACACGTCCCGCCCGCACCTGACGGAGGACCTGGTCTTCGCGCTGGCCGAGATCGCCGTCAGCGTCCCCGCCGTGCTCGGCCGGCGGATCGACGTGCGCAGCGCCGTGTCCGTCGTCTGGGGCCAGATCCACGCCGGCTCGGCCCCCAACGCGATCCCCGCGACGGGGTACATGTCCGGCACCATGCGCTGCCTCGACGGCGAGGCGTGGAAGGACGCGGGCGAGCTGCTCGACGAGGTCGTCCGCCAGGTGGCCGTGCCCTACGGCGTCGACATCAAGCTCGAGCACATCCGCGGCGTGCCGCCCGTGATGAACGCCGAGGCGGAGACCGACCTGATCGAGGACGCGGCCCGCGCCGAACTCGGCCCCGGCGCGATCGTCCTGACCCCGCAGTCCATGGGCGGGGAGGACTTCGCCTGGATGACCAACCGGATCCCCGGCTCGATGATGCGCCTCGGCACGCGGACCCCCGGCGGGGAAACCTACGACCTGCACCGCGGCGACTACGTGCCCGACGAGCGGGCCATCGGCACCGGGGTGCGGGTCATGGCGGGCGCCGCCCTGCGCGCCATCGAGGAGCTGCACTCCGGGCCGGCCGCGGGCGATACCGGCAAGTAACAACTATTCAACGATCGTCGAACAAGCCCGGTCAACCGCTGGTCGGCGGCGCCCCCAGCGTCTAGGGTGGGGTCGATCACAGCGGTGGTCCGCCGGCCCCGCCGCGCGGCCGCCCGGCCGGACGCCGCCACCGGCGGCGCTCCACCCCACTGCCCTTGGGAGGACACGTTGAAGAACCGACTGCGCAACCCGCTGCGCCCCGCCGCCCCCGCCGCACTCCTGGCCGCCGGCGCGCTCGTCCTGGCCGGCTGCGGCGCCGCCCCCGAGGAGGAGGGCGGCTCCGCGGCGCCGGGCATCGACTACACGGCCTGCATGGTCTCGGACGAGGGCGGCTTCGACGACCGCTCGTTCAACCAGGCCTCGCACGAGGGGCTGCTCGCGGCCGAGAGGAACCTGGGCGTCGAGGTCAACGAGGCCGAGTCCAACTCCGCCACCGAGATGAAGCCGAACATCGAGTCCATGGTCTCGGCGGGGTGCGACATGGTCGTCACCGCCGGCTTCAACATCGGCGACGCGACGCTCGAGGCCGCCCAGAAGTACCCGGACACCAACTTCACGATCGTCGACTTCGGCTACGAGGAGCTGCCCGACAACCTGCGCACCCTCAACTACGAGACCGGCCAGGCCGCCTTCCTCGCCGGATACGCGGCGGCCGCCTACTCCAAGTCCGGGAAGGTCGGCACGTGGGGCGGGGCGGAGATCCCGACCGTCACCGTCTTCATGGAGGGCTTCACGAACGGCGTCGAGCACTACAACGAGGCCAAGGGCAAGGACGTCGAGGTCGTCGGCTGGGGGGACTCCAAGTCCTTCGTCGGCAACTTCAGCGACCAGGTCAAGGCCCGCCAGCTGACCGACAACATGCTCGCGGACGGGGTCGACGTGATCATGCCGGTGGCCGGCCCGCTCGGCCAGGCCGCCGTGGACGCCGTCAACGAGACGCCGAGCCCCGACGACGCCGTCGTCTGGGTCGACACCGACGGCTTCGACTACGCCAACAACGGCGAGGACGCGGTCCTCACCTCCGTGATCAAGGAGATGGGCAGGACCGTCGAGGAGTCCATCACCCAGGACGTCGAGGGCTCGTTCAAGAGCGAGGCCTACGTCGGCACCCTCGAGAACGGCGGGGTGTCGCTGGCCCCGTTCCACAACTTCGAGGACAAGGTCCCCGAGGGGCTCCAGGGCGAACTCGACCAGATCAAGCAGGACATCATCGACGGGAAGATCGAGGTCGGCTCCTAGCCGCGGACGGGCGCCGGCCACGCGGCCGGCGCCCCGCCGCCCCGGAGGGACGCGCATGAGACTCGAACTGCAGGGCATCACGAAGTCCTTCGACGGATTCGTCGCCAACGACCACATCGACCTCGTCGTCGAGCCCGGCCAGGTGCACAGCCTGCTGGGCGAGAACGGCGCCGGCAAGTCGACCCTGATGAACGTCCTCTACGGGCTCTACGAGCCGACGGAGGGCCGGATCCTCGTCGACGGCAAGCCGGTCGCGTTCCGCGGGCCGCGCGACGCCATGGCCGCCGGGATCGGGATGGTGCACCAGCACTTCATGCTGGTTCCCGTCTTCACCGTCGCGGAGAACGTCGCCCTGGGCGCCGAGGCGACGGGGTTCGCCGGGCGCCTCGACCTGGACCAGACGCGGCGCCGGATCCGCGAGATCTCCGACGCCTACGGCTTCCGGGTGGACCCCGACGCGACGGTCGGCGACCTGCCGGTCGGCGTGCAGCAGCGCGTCGAGATCATCAAGGCCCTCGTCCGCCACGCCGACCTGCTGATCCTCGACGAGCCGACGGCCGTGCTGACGCCGCAGGAGACCGACGAGCTCATCGGGATCATCGCCCAGCTCAAGGCCGGCGGCACGTCCGTCGTGTTCATCTCCCACAAGCTGCGGGAGGTCAAGGCCGTCTCCGACCGCATCACCGTCATCCGGCGGGGCCGCGTCGTCGGCACGGCGGACCCCGACGCGCCGGCCACGGAGCTGGCCTCCCTCATGGTCGGGCGCGCCGTCGACCTGGCCCTGGGCCGCGAGCCGGCCGAGGGCACGCGGGAGTCCCTCGCCGTGCGCGGCCTGCGCGTCGCCGACGCGTCCGGGCAGCCCCTCGTCGACGGGGTCGACCTCGACGTGCGGGCCGGCGAGATCCTGGCCGTCGCCGGCGTGCAGGGCAACGGCCAGACGGAGCTGGTCGAGGCCGTCATGGGACTGCGGGCCCCGGCGGGCGGTTCCATCCGGCTCGAGGGCACGGAGCTGACGGGGCGGTCCACCAAGGAGATCATCGACCTCGGCGTCGGCTACGTCCCGGAGGACCGCAGCACGGACGGCCTGGTGGCGGGCTTCTCGGTCGCCGACAACCTCGTCCTCAACCGGTACGACCGCGAACCGGTGGCCCGCGGGCTCGGACTGCGCCGGCGCGTGATCGCCGACAACGCGGCCCGCCTCGTCGAGGACTTCGACATCCGCACCCCCTCGCCCGACCGGGCGGCGGGAACGCTCTCGGGCGGCAACCAGCAGAAGGTCGTCCTGGCGCGCGAACTGTCCCGGCCGCTGAAGCTGTTCATCGCCGCCCAGCCCACCCGGGGCGTTGACGTCGGCTCCATCGAGTTCCTCCACCGCAGGATCCTCGCCGAGCGGGACCGCGGCACGCCGGTGCTGATCGTCTCGACGGAGCTCGACGAGGTCGTGGAGCTCGGCGACCGCATCGCCGTCCTGTTCCACGGCCGCCTGATGGGCGTCGTGCCCGGACACACGAGCCGGGACGTGCTGGGCCTGATGATGGCCGGCGCGACCGCGGAGGAGGCGTTCGCCGCCGTCGCGGACGCCGGCGGGGACACGACCGAGGAACCACCGAGCCTGCCGGGAGGCATCGCATGAGCCCCACGACGCCCGACCGCGGCGCCCTCCGCCGGGCCGCCGACTCGCCGGCGGCGCTCTCCGTCCTGGCCATCGTGCTCTCCCTCGTCGTGGGCGGGATCCTGATCGCGGCGACGGACCCGGAGACCCGCCGGGCCGCCGGCTACTTCTTCGCCCGGCCCGCCGATACGCTCGCCGCGGCCTGGGGCGCCGGGGCCGACGCGTACGCGGCGATGTTCCGGGGCGCTATCCTCAACTACCGCGCGGACGCGACGGGGGACATGCTGCGGCCGCTGACCGAGACGCTGACCATGGCCACCCCGCTGATCACCGCGTCCCTCGGCGTGGCCCTGGCCTTCCGCGCGGGCCTGTTCAACATCGGCGCCCAGGGCCAGATCCTCATCGCGGCCGGACTGTCCGGCTACGTCGGGTTCGCCTGGCAGCTGCCGGCGGCGCTGCACCTGCTGCTCGTCGTGGTGGCCGCGCTGCTGGGCGGCGCCGTCTGGGGCGGGCTGGCGGGGTGGATCAAGGCCCGCACGGGCGCCCACGAGGTCATCCTGACGATCATGCTCAACTACGTGGCCGTCTACCTGCTGGCTTGGGCCCTGAGCACCCCGGCCATGCAGCGGCCCGGGTCGTCCGACCCGATCAGCCCCCAGATCGCGCAGAGCGCGCACTACCCGCCGCTGTTCGGCCCCGACTACCGCACCCACCTGGGCCTGCTCGTCGCGCTGGCCGCGGCCGTGGGGGTCTGGTGGCTCCTGGAGCGCTCCACCATCGGCTTCGGGCTGAAGGCGACCGGCGCGAACCCGGAGGCGGCCCGGACCGCGGGCATCAACACGCGCCGCGCGGTCGTCGTCGCCATGGTCGTGGCGGGGGCGCTGGCCGGCCTGTCCGGGGCCGCCCAGGTGAACGGGACCCAGTTCGTCGTCGTCGGCGGCATCGCGGGCAGCATCGGGTTCGACGCGATCACCGTCGCCCTCCTGGGCCGTTCCCGGGCCCTCGGCGTGGTCCTGGCCGCGCTGCTGTTCGGCGCGTTCCGGGCCGGCGGAGTGGCGATGCAGTCGCAGACCGGCACGCCCGTCGACATCGTGCTCGTGGTGCAGTCCCTCATCGTCCTGTTCATCGCCGCCCCGCCGCTCGTGCGCACGGTCTTCGGGCTGGGCGGGCGCCGCCGCCGCGGGCCGGCCGCGCCCGGTGCGGCGCCCGAGGGCAGCAGCCTCACCGCCGGGAGCTCACTGTGACGACCGAAGCCACCACGTCCCGCACGACCGGCGCCCCGTCCCCGGTCCGGCCCGCCGGCGCGCGGAAGGCGGTCGCGGGCTACGCCGGCGCCGCACTCGCCGCCGTCGTGCTCTTCGCCGTCCTCGCCCCCGCGGGCGCCGCCACGTTCCGCCTCTCGCGGGGCGGCGGGTTCCAGCTGCCGGCCCTGACCGTGCCGGCGGCCGCCGCCGGCTGGGCCACCGCGCTCCTGCTGGCGGCCGCGGCCGGCTACGCGTGGTGGGCGACCGCGCGCGGCCGCGCCCTGCCGCGTTGGCTGCCGGCCGCCGCCGGGCTGCTGTTCATCGCCGGGTTCCTCGTGTGGGTGGTCGGCTCCGCCAACAACCCGGACATCTCGCTGATCACGCTGCTCGCGGGGTCGGTCGCGCTCGCCCTGCCGATGGTGTTCGGGTCGCTCTCCGGCGTCCTGTGCGAGCGCACCGGCGTCATCAACATCGCCATCGAGGGCCAGCTGCTCCTCGGCGCGTTCGCCGCCGCCGTCGGCGGGTCCCTCACGGGCAACGTCTACGCGGCCATGCTGAGCGCGGCCGTCGGCGGCGCCCTGGTGTCCGTGCTCCTCGCCGTGTTCTCGGTCAAGTACCTGGTCAACCAGATCGTCGTGGGCGTCGTGCTCAACGTCCTGGTCTCCGGCCTCACCGCGTTCCTGCTCGGGACGGTGCTGGACGCGCCGGGGCTCAACTCGCCGCCGCGGCTGCCGGAGCTGCCCATCCCGCTGCTCTCCGAGATCCCGCTGCTCGGGCCGATCCTGTTCCGGCAGACGCTGCTCGGCTACCTCATGTACGCGGCCGTGGCCCTGGCCTGGTACGGCCTCTACAAGACGCGGTGGGGCCTGCGGGTCCGCGCCGTCGGCGAGCACCCCAAGGCGGCCGACACGCTGGGCATCAACGTCAACCGCACCCGCGTGCGCAACGTGCTGCTCGGCGGCGCAGTGGCAGGGCTCGGCGGCAGCTACTACACCCTCGTGGCGGTCAGCCAGTTCACCCGCGACATGACCGCCGGCGCCGGGTTCATCGCCCTCGCCGCGATGATCTTCGGGCGCTGGAACCCGGTCGGGGCCGCCCTCGCGGCCCTCCTGTTCGGGTTCGCCACGAACCTGCAGTACGTCCTGGCCCAGGCCGGCACCGCCGTCCCCAGCCAGTTGATGGCGATGCTGCCCTACGTGGTCACCATCTTCGCCGTGGCCGGCCTGGTCGGCAGGTCGCGGCCCCCGGCGGCCAACGGCACCCCCTACACGAAGGCGTAACGCATGGCGGAACGGAACGGCACGACGGCGGCGCCCGCGGGGGAGCCCACGGCCGACGAGTGGCGGCGTCTGCGCGCCGCGGCCACGGAGGCCATGCGCGGCGCCTACGCGCCGTACTCGCGCTTCCCGGTCGGCGCGGCCGCCCTCACAGAGGACGGGCGGCTCGTCACGGGATGCAACGTCGAGAACGCCTCCTACGGGCTCGGGCTGTGCGCCGAGTGCACGCTGGTCGGCCAGCTCCACCTCAGCGGGGGCGGCCGCCTGCGCGCCTTCCACTGCGTGGACGGGGAGGGCAACGTGCTGATGCCCTGCGGGCGGTGCCGGCAACTGCTCTACGAGCACCGCGGCGCCGTCCTGCACCTGATGACGACCGCGGGCGTCCGCACGATCGACGAGGTGCTGCCCGACGCGTTCGGCCCCCAGGACCTGCGGGACGCGGGCGCGTCCCGCGCCGGCACCGACCAGGAGGAGACCCAGTGACCGTGGCGACCGAGGCGTTCGACGCCGTCGACATCATCCGCACCAAGCGCGACGGCGGCGCCCTCGCCGGGGCGCAGATCGACTGGATCGTCGACGCCTACACGCGCGGCGCCGTCGCCGAGGAGCAGATGGCCGCCCTCGCGATGGCCATCCTGCTCAACGGCATGGACCGGGCGGAGACCGCGCGCTGGACCGCGGCCATGATCGCGACCGGGGAACGCCTGGACTTCGGCGGGCTGCGCGGGCCGGACGGCTCCGTGAGGGCCACCGTCGACAAGCACTCCACGGGCGGCGTCGGGGACAAGACCACGCTGCCGCTGGCCCCGCTGGTCGCGGCGTTCGGCGTGGCCGTCCCGCAGCTGTCGGGGCGCGGCCTCGGGCACACCGGGGGCACGCTGGACAAGATGGAGGCCATCCCCGGCTGGCGGGCCGACCTCGACAACGCGGCCATGATGCGCCAGCTCTCCGACGTCGGGGCCGTCGTCTGCGCCGCCGGCGCCGGGCTCGCCCCCGCCGACCGGAGGCTCTACGCGCTGCGGGACGTCACCGGGACGGTCGAGTCCATCCCGCTGATCGCGTCCTCGATCATGAGCAAGAAGATCGCCGAGGGCACCGGTGCGCTCGTGCTGGACGTCAAGGTCGGGACCGGCGCGTTCATGAAGGACGAGGCCTCGGCCCGGGAGCTGGCGGAGACGATGGTCGCGCTCGGCACCGACGCCGGCGTCCGCACGGTCGCGCTGCTCACCGGCATGGACACGCCCCTGGGCCTGGCCGCCGGGAACGCGATCGAGGTCGCGGAGTCCGTCGAGGTCCTCGCGGGCGGGGGACCGGCGGACCTCGTCGAACTCACCGTGCGCCTGGCGCGCGAGATGCTCGCCGCCGCCGGCCTGCCGGACGCGGACCCCGCCGCGGCCCTGCGGGACGGCCGCGCCATGGACGTGTGGCGGCGCATGGTCGCCGCCCAGGGCGGCGACCCGGACGCGCCCCTGCCCCGGGCCCGCGAGACCGAGACCGTCCACGCGCAGGCCGACGGCGTCCTGACCCGCCTCGACGCCCTCGCCGTCGGCGTGGCCGCGTGGCGGCTGGGCGCGGGCCGGGCCCGGAAGGAGGACCCCGTGCAGGCCGGCGCCGGGGTGCTGCTGCACGCGAAGCCGGGGGACACCGTGCGGCGCGGGCAGCCGCTGGCGACGCTCCTCACCGACACCCCGGAGCGCTTCGCCCGGGCCCGCGAGGCGCTCGAGGGCGCGGCCACCATCGCCCCCGAGGGCTCGCGCCCGTCCGCCCGCCTCGTCATCGACCGCATCGCCGAGCCCGGGACGTAGCGGCACCTGCTCCGGGGCGTCCCGGAGCACGGGCCGCGGCCGGCTCCGGGGGAACCCGGAACGGGCCCTGAAACCGACCCCGGGCACGCCCGCGCGCCGCGTCCCCGGGCCCAGAATGGGCGCAGGGCCGCCGCCGGGCGGCCGCCCCGGCCAGGGGACCCGGACGGCAAAGGGAGCGGGACCGTGGACCTGATCAACGACGCCATCGTCGCCGCCAGCGGGGCCTGGTGGATCCTGCCCGCGGTCTTCGCGCTGAGCCTGGTCGACGGGTTCTTCCCGGTGGTGCCGAGCTAGACCGTCATCGTCGCGCTGGCCTCTGTCGGCGCCACCGGCGGGGAGCCGCACCTCGTCCTGCTCGCGCTCGCCGGTGCGGCCGGCGCGTTCTGCGGCGACCAGGCCGCGTACCGGATCGGCCGCCGCGTCGGCGCCTCGCGCCTCCGCCGGACGCGCACGCGCCGGGCCGCGAAGGCCTTCCGCTTCGCCCGGCACGAGCTGATGTCCCGCGGGGCGCTGCTCGTCTTCACGGCGCGGTACGTCCCCGTCGGGCGCGTCGCCGTGAACTTCACGGCCGGGGCCACCCGTTTCCCGCCCCGGCGCTTCGCCGTCCTCGATTCCCTCGGCTGCCTGGCGTGGGGCGCCTACTCCGTGGCCATCGGCGCGCTCGCCGGGCGGTGGTTCGAGCAGAACAGGCTGCTGGGCATCGCCGTGTCCATCGCGGCGGCGCTGGGGCTCGGCGGCCTCCTGGACCGGATCGTGCGCCTGCTCCTGCGCCGGGCGGGCCGGCCGACCGAGCCGCCGGACGGCGCGCCGGCGCACGCGCCCGAGCGGGCCGGCGCCGGCCCGCGCGCCGCCTGAGCGCCGCGTCCTGTCCGGATGGCTTCCGCATGGCTAGGCTGGGGGGCGTGACTGAAGAGCTCATCCACATGGCCTACGACCCCGACTTCGACTTCCGCACCCTGCCCAAGGTCTCCCTCCACGACCACCTCGACGGCGGGCTGCGCCCGGCCACCATCGTCGAGCTGGCCGCCGAGGCCGGCCACGAGCTTCCCACCACCGACCCCGTCGCCCTGGGGGAGTGGTTCCGCGAGTCCGCCGACTCCGGGTCCCTCGAGCGCTACCTCGAGACGTTCGACCACACCATCGCCGTCATGCAGACCCGCGAGGGCCTGCACCGCGTCGCCCGCGAGTTCGTCGAGGATCTGGCCGACGACGGCGTCGTCTACGCCGAGGTCCGCTGGGCCCCCGAGCAGCACCTCACCCAGGGGCTCGGCCTGGACGACGCGGTCGAGGCCGTGCAGGCCGGCCTCGAGGAGGGCGTCGCGGCCGTCGAGGCCACCGGCCGCGCCATCCAGGTCGGCCAGCTGATCACCGCCATGCGGCACGCGGACCGCGGCACCGAGATCGCGGAGCTGGCCCTGCGCCACCGCTCCCGCGGGGCCGTCGGCTTCGACATCGCCGGCGCCGAGGACGGCTTCCCGCCCTCGCGCTTCGCCGAGGCCTTCGGCCTGCTGGCCGAGAACTTCTTCCCCGCCACCGTGCACGCCGGCGAGGCGGCCGGGCTAGAGAGCATCCGCGACGCCCTCGTCGTCGGCCGCGCCCAGCGGCTCGGCCACGGCGTGCGCATCGCCGAGGACATCCAGATCGAGTTCGGCGGAACCGACGACGACGGGGAGCCCGTGGGCGAGGACACCGGCCTCGTCACGCTCGGCCCGGTGGCGAACTGGGTCCGCGACCGCGGCATCGCGCTGGAGGTCTGCCCGTCCTCGAACCTGCAGACGGGGGCGACGGCGGCGTTCGGGGAGGGCATCGAGTCCCACCCGGTCGACCTGCTCTACCAGACCGGCTTCAACGTCACCATCAGCCCGGACAACCGCCTAATGAGCGGCACCACGCTCTCCGACGAGTTCGAGCTGCTGGTCGAGGCCTTCGACTACGACCTGGACGACCTGCTGGAGCTCACGCTCAACGCCGCGGAGGCCGCGTTCCTGCCCCTCGAGGAGCGCGAGGCCCTCGTCGAGCACATCACCGCCGCCTACGCGGACCTCGACGAGGACGAGGCCGAGGCAGAGGCCCTCGAGGACGAGCCCGTCGAGTAGCAGCGCCGGTTCCGCCCCGTCCGGGGCGGAACCGCGCCCCGGAGGGGACCCATGAGCGAATCCGTCGACCGGCTGGTCCGCGTCGTCGCCGCGCTGCGCGAGCACTGCGCCTGGACCGCCCGCCTGACCCACGCCTCGCTCGTCGAGTACCTGGTCGAGGAGGCCTACGAGACGGTGGAGGCCGTCGAGTCCGGCGCCCCGGACGCCGAACTGCGGGGCGAGCTGGCGGACGTCCTGCTCCAGGTGGTCCTGCACGCGGCCATCGCCGCCGAGCGGGGCGCGTTCGACCTCGACGCGGTCGCCGACGCGCTCGCGGACAAGATGGTGCGCCGCAACACGCATGTCTTCCGCGCGGACGGGAGCCTGCGCGGCGACTACCCGCAGTCCGTCGGGGAGATCGTCGTGGCGTGGGACCGGGCCAAGCGCGCCGAACGCCCGGAGCGGCGGACCCCGTTCGAGGGGCTGCCGCGCCACCTGCCCGCCCTGTCCCTGGCGGACAAGGCCCTCGGCCGCGCCGAGCGCTGGGACGCGCTCCACGCGGACGACGGCGTCGCCCGGGAGACCGGCCCGCGCGACGGCGGGAAAACGCCGGCGGCGGGGGAGGCGGCGGACGAGGAGGAACTCGGCGAGGCGCTGTTCGCCATGGTGCGCCGCGCCCGGGAGCGCGGTCTCGACCCGGAGCGCGCCCTGCGCGGCGCCGTGCGCCGCTTCGCCGCCGCCCACGGGGAGGGGGCCGGCCACGCGGCGCAACAGAACGGGACGGTGGGGCCCGCCACGCTAGGCTAGGCGGTGGCAAGGGCGCCGGGGCGAGAAGAACCGCGGCGTGCCCGCCGACCACCCCACCACGAAGGAGCTTCCTCCATGGCCCAAATCGACGCCATCCACGCGCGTGAGATCCTCGATTCGCGCGGGAATCCGACCGTTGAGGTCGAGGTCCTGCTGACCGACAACTCCCTCGGCCGCGCCGCGGTGCCCTCCGGCGCCTCCACGGGCGAGTTCGAGGCGGTCGAGCTGCGCGACGGCGACCAGAAGCGGTACCTGGGCAAGGGCGTTCAGCAGGCCATCGACGGGGTCATCGACACGATCGCGCCGGCCCTCGCCGGGCTCGACGCGACCGACCAGCGCCTGATCGACCAGACGATGCTGGACCTGGACGGCACCCCGAACAAGGCCAAGCTCGGCGCCAACGCCATCCTCGGCGTCTCCCTGGCCGTCGCCAACGCCGCGGCCGAGTCCTCCAACCTGCCGCTGTACCGCTACCTGGGCGGCCCGAACGCGCACGTGCTGCCGGTCCCGCTGATGAACATCCTCAACGGAGGCTCCCACGCGGACTCCGACGTCGACATCCAGGAGTTCATGATCGCCCCGGTGGGCGCCGCGACGTTCTCCGAGGCCCTGCGCTGGGGCGTCGAAGTCTACCACTCGCTGAAGTCCGTCCTCAAGGAGAAGGGCCTGTCCACCGGCCTGGGCGACGAGGGCGGCTTCGCCCCGAACCTGCCGAGCAACCGGGCGGCCCTGGAGCTGATCACCGACGCGATCGGCCGCGCCGGCTACACGCCGGGCGAGGACATCGCGCTGGCCCTGGACGTGGCCTCCAGCGAGTTCCACCGCGACGGCGCCTACCAGTTCGAGGGCCAGGCCCGCTCGGCCTCCGAGATGAGCGACTACTACGCCCAGCTCGTCGCGGACTTCCCGCTGGTCTCCATCGAGGACCCGCTGGACGAGAACGACTGGGACGGCTGGAAGACCCTCACCGACGCGATCGGCGACAAGGTCCAGCTCGTCGGCGACGACCTGTTCGTCACCAACCCGGAGCGCCTGCAGGACGGCATCGACCGCGGCACCGGCAACTCGCTGCTCGTGAAGGTGAACCAGATCGGCTCGCTCACCGAGACGCTCGACGCCGTGTCCCTGGCCCAGCGCAACGGCTACACGACGATCACCTCGCACCGCTCCGGCGAGACCGAGGACACGACGATCGCCGAGATCGCCGTCGCCACCAACGCCGGCCAGATCAAGACCGGCGCCCCGGCCCGCTCCGAGCGCGTCGCGAAGTACAACCAGCTGCTCCGCATCGAGGAGGAGCTCGGCGACGCGGCCGTGTACGCCGGAAAGTCCGCGTTCCCGCGTTTCACCGCGTAGCACTGCGCGAGCGCGCGTAAGGTTGGAGGGAGCCCGCCCGAGCCGGCGGGCTCCCTCCAACCCTTTCCCCCCCAAGCCGCCAGTACAACCAGCCACGCAAGGAGACCCATGGCGCAGCGCCGACCCCCGAAGCCGCGCGTTTCCGGCGTGGGGCGCCCGGCGGGCGCGGCGCGGGACGCGGAGCACGACGGCGGGGCCCGTCCCGAGGCGGCGCGCCGCGACCCGAGGCCCGGGCACGACGGCGGGGCCCGGGGCGCGTCGGACCGCCCGGGCGGCGGGGGGACCCAGGGCCCGGCCCGGCACTCGGGCAAGGTGGTCCCGCTCGGTGCCGTCCCCGGGGCGGGTGCCGCGCCGGCCGCCGGCACCCCGGCCGCGGGCGGGGCACGCCCCGCCCCCCACGCCGGCCGAGCCGCCGCGCGCCGCCCCGCCGCGGCGCCCACTGCGGCACCCCGCGCCGCGACGGACGCCCGCCAGTCGGCCGCGTCCGGCCGGGGCTCCGCACCGGGCGGACCGGCGGCCCCCGGAACGCCGGAGGGTCCGGGCCCGGGCGCCCCGGACCCTGGCAGGCCGTCCTCCGGCGGCCGGGCGTCCAGCGGGCGGACCTCCGGTGGACGGCCCTCCAGCGGGCGGACCTCCGACCAGCGCTCCCCGGGCACGGGTTCCTCTGACGACCAGGCGCCCGGTGTGGGGGCCTCCGGCGCGCAGTCCTCCGGCGGCCCGTCCCCGGACGGCGGGTCCTCCGCCGGGCGATCCACGCCCCGGCGCGTCGCCCGTCCGGGCCGCCCCGGATCCCCGGCCCGGTCCGGCGCGCGCGAGCGCCGGCTGCGGGAACGGGCGGAGCTCTCGGGAGCGATCCGGGCGTCCGGTCCCGGCGGCTCCGGCCCGTCGGCGCCCAGGCACGGGACGGCCGCGAAGTCGGGCGGGGCCAACGCCCACCCGGTTCCGGCCCGGACGTTCTCCGGGCGCATGCTCGCGCTGGCGGTCGTGCTGGTCGCCATCACCCTGCTGCTGCTGCCGACCGTCGGGACGTTCATGGCCCAGCGCGCCGAGATCGCGACCCTCCAGGAGTCGATCGCGGCCAAGCAGGCGGAGCAGGACAACCTCGAACGCCAGATCGCCCGCTGGGACGACCCGGTCTACATCAAGCAGCAGGCGCGGGAGCGGATAAACTTGGTGATGCCGGGGGAGCGCAAGTACATGGTCGTGGGTTCCGCGGGCAGCGGGGAACCGGAGCCCGCGGCGCAGAGCCCGGACGCCGTGCGCAGCGACCTGCCCTGGGTCGACGCGCTCTGGGACACGGTCCGGCGCTCCGCGACCGACTGACGACACACCAAAGGAGGCCCGCCGGTGCCCCACGCCGAGGGAACGCCCCGCCACGAGAGCCTGGATGCGGCTGGACGCATCCCCAGCGACCGCGATCTGGAGACCCTGAGCCGGCAGCTCGGCCGTCCCGTGCGCGACGTGGTGGAGATCGGCGCGCGCTGCGTCTGCGGCAACCCGCTGGTCGCGACGACGGCGCCGCGCCTCTCGTCGGGCATCCCGTTCCCGACGACCTACTACCTCACCCACCCGGGCGCGACGGCCGCGGTGTCCCGGCTCGAGGCCGACGGGGAGATGGCCCGGATGACCGAGCGGCTCGCCGCCGATCCGGCGCTCGCCGCCGCCTACCGCGCGGCCCACGAGGACTACCTCGCCGCCCGCGCCGCCGTCGGCGACCGGAACGGGACCGGGCCCGTGCCCGAGATCGACGGCGTCTCCGCCGGCGGCATGCCGAACCGCGTCAAGTGCCTGCACGTGCTCGTCGGGCACTCCCTGGCCGCCGGGCCGGGCGTGAACCCGCTGGGCGACGAGGCCCTCGAACGCATCGCCGAGTGGTGGCGGCCCGACGTCTGCTCCTGTGCCGGGGCCTGGGACACCGAGGCGCCGGCACCCGACCGCGACCGCAGCCGCCACGTCAAGACGCAGGAGCGGCAGGACCCCGAGGCGAAGAAGCGCGAGCGCGCCGCGGCCCGGGCCGCCCGCGCGGCCGGCGAGGCGTCCGGCACGGCCGGCGGCGACGCCGCCGGGGACGGTGCCCGGTGAGCGGTCGCGTCGCCGCCATCGACTGCGGCACGAACTCGATCCGCCTGCTCGTCGCCGACGTCGACGCGAACGGTGACGGGACCCCGCGCTTGGCCGACGTGACCCGCGAGATGCGCGTCGTGCGGCTCGGCGAGGGCGTCGACGCCACTGGCGTGCTCGCCCCGCAGGCCCTCGAGCGCACGTTCGCCGCCCTCGACGACTACGCCGCGACCATCCGCGGCCTCGGCGCCGAGCGCGTCCGGTTCGTCGCGACGTCGGCCACCCGCGACGCGGCCAACCGCGACGAGTTCGCGGCCGGGGTGCGCGAGCGGCTCGGCGTCGAGGCGGAAGTCGTCGCGGGCACCGAGGAGGCCCGGCTCAGCTTCGCGGGCGCCACCTCCGTGCGGCCGCCCCGGCAGGGCGAGCTGGCCCTCGTCGTCGACCTCGGCGGGGGCTCGACCGAGTTCGTCCTGGGCGGGCCCGACGGCGTCGAGGCCGCCCACAGCCTGGACATGGGATGCGTCCGCTACACGGAGCGCTTCCTGCGCTCGGACCCGCCCACGCCGGAGGAGATCGCCGGCGCGGAGGCCGAGGCCGACCGGCAGCTGGACTCGCTGGCGGGCCTGGTGGACCTCGGCCGGGCCAGCGCCATCGTCGGCGTCGCCGGCACCATCACGACCATCACCGCGCACGCCCTCGGGCTGGACGCCTACCGCTCCGAGCGGATCGACGGGGCGTCCCTGGAGCTGGAGACGGTGGAGGCTGCGGCGACGGACCTGCTGCGCCGGGACCGCGCCGCGCGGGCCGCGCTGCCGTTCATGCACCCCGGGCGCGTCGACGTGATCGGCGCCGGGGCCCTCCTGTGGCGCGCCGTCCTGCGGCGCACGCACACCGCTACGGGCGGGCGCGTGGCCCGGGCGACGGCGAGCGAACACGACATCCTGGACGGGATCGCGCTCGGGCTCGCGGTCCGGTGACGGAAGGACCCACCCGAGCATGAGACAGCGCGTGCGCAGCGCCGCGGCCGCCCTCGGCGCCGCGCTCCTGGCCCTCGGCGGCGCCGTCGCGACCGCCCCGGCGGCGTCCGCCGACCAGGTGCGCGAGGACCAGTACTGGCTCGACGAGTACGGCGTCCGCGACGCCTGGCAGCAGACCAAGGGCGCGGGCGTGACCGTCGCCGTGATCGACACCGGCGTCGACTCGTCCCACCCCGACCTGCGCGGGAAGGTCGTCGACGGGATCGACGTGTCCGGGGCGGGGAACGCGGACGGGACGGAGCCGATCGGCGAGCTGCCCGAGCACGGGACGCTGGTGGCGACCATGCTGGCCGGCCACGGGAACAACAAGTCCGCGATCGCGCGCGCCAAGGCCGAGTCCGAGAAGGAGCGCATCGCCTGGGAACGGGCCGCGCGCGCCGCCGACCGGCAGGACAAGAAGCGCCCGCCCCGGCCTGACCCGGTCGAGATCCCCGAGCCCGGCCCGGGCGGCGACGGCGTCGTCGGCGTCGCCCCGGCAGCGGACCTGCTGAGCGTCTCGCTGTGGCTCGGCTCCGAGAACCCCGGCGGCGTGCCCGTCGAGGACCAGGTGCCGCTGGCCGTGCGCTGGGCCGTGGACCACGGGGCGGACGTCATCAACATGTCGCTCGGCTCCACGCAGCCCGACTGGCCCACCAGCTGGGACTCCGCCTTCCTGTACGCGGAGCAGCACGACGTCGTCGTGGTCGCCGCGGCCGGCAACCGGGCCGGCGGCATGGCCCAGGTCGGTGCGCCGGCCACGATCCCGGGCGTGCTGACCGTGGCCGGCGTCGACCGCTCGGGGGAGGCGAGCTGGGACTCCTCGACCCAGGGCATCAGCATCGGCGTCGCCGCCCCGGCCGACCCGCTGGTGGGCGGGCTGCCGGGCGGTGGGTACGCCCAGTGGTCCGGCTCGTCCGGCGCGGCCCCGATCGTCGCCGGCGTCGCCGCCCTGATCCGCTCCGAGTACCCGGACCTGACGGCGGACCAGGTCGTCCACCGGGTCCTGGCCACGGCCCGGGACGCCGGCGAGCCGGGCGTGGACAGCCTCTACGGGCACGGCCTGGTCGACGCGGCCGCGGCCGTCTCCGCGGACGTGCCCGCGGTCGAGGTCAACCCCTTGGGCACCATCGCGGAGTGGATCCGGGTGCACCGGCGGGGCGAATCCCCGGCGCCGCCGTCGTCCGCCCCCGCCCCGGCACCCGACGCCGAATCCACGGTCCCGCCCGTCGCCGCCCCCGCGCCCACCGCGCCCGAGGCGCCCGGGGGCGCGCTGCCGGCCGTGCTCGTCGGCGGGTTCGGGCTCCTGTTCGCGGGGATCGCCGCGGCGGGAACGGTCCACGTCGTCCGCGCCGGCCGCGGGGGACCGGGCGTGGCCGAGGGGACGGTCGCGGGCCGGCGCTGGGCCCCCGCCCGCGGGTCCCGGGACCCCTTCGACGACCTCCCCGAGGGTAGTTCGTGAACCTTTTCACAAATGGGGTTTTTCCTCCTATACTGGCCGCATGGCTACCACACCCCAGCTCTCCGACCGCCCGCGCATCCTCGTCGTCGGCGGCGGCTACGTCGGCCTGTACGTCGCCCTGAACCTGCAGAAGAAGGTCAAGGCCCACGGCGGCATCGTCACGGTCGTCGACCCGCTGCCGTACATGACCTACCAGCCGTTCCTGCCGGAGGTCGCCGGCGGCAACATCGAGCCGCGGCACGCCATCGTCTCCCACCGCGCGCACCTCAAGGACGCCGAGCTGCTCACCGGCCGCGTCTCCGCGATCGACCACGCCAACCGCAAGGCCGTGGTCGTCCCCGAGCAGGGCGAGCCGTTCGAGGTGCCCTACCGCGACGTCGTGGTCGCCGCCGGGGCCATCACGAAGACCTTCCCGATCCCGGGCCTGGCCGAGGCCGGCATCGGCCTGAAGACCATCGAGGAGGCCGTCGCCCTGCGCAACCAGATCGTGGAGCGCATCGAGACCGCCTCCACCCTGACCGACCCCGACGCCCGCGCCAAGGCCCTGACGTTCGCCGTCGTCGGCGGCGGCTTCGCTGGCATCGAGGCGCTGGCCGAGCTCGAGGACCTCGCCCGCCAGGCCGTCGCCGAGAACGACCGCGTCGACCAGTCCGAGGTCACGTTCCTGCTCGTCGAGGCGATGGGCCGCATCATGCCCGAGGTCACCGAGGAGCAGGCCGAGTGGGTCGTCGAGCACCTGCGCTCGCGCGGCATCCGCGTCCTGCTCAACACCTCGCTAAGCAAGGTCGAGGACGGCGTCCTGCACCTGATGAACATGAAGGACAAGTCCGACGCCGGCAGTTACGCCGCGGACACCCTCGTGTGGACCGCCGGCGTCCAGGCCAGCCCGATGGTCCGCTCCACGGACTTCAACGTCGAGCAGCGCGGTCGCGTCACCGTCGCCGCCGACCTGCGCATCGTCGACGCGGACGGCAACCCGATCGAGGGCGCCTGGGCCGCCGGCGACGTCGCCGCCGTCCCGGACCTGACCGGCGGCGGCCTGCCGGACGGCACCTGCGTCCCGAACGCGCAGCACGCCGTGCGCCAGGCCAAGCAGCTGGCGAAGAACCTCTACGCCGTGCGCTACGGGGTCGGCTCCGTCGCCGAGTACCGCCACCAGAACCTCGGCGCCGTCGCCGGCTTCGGCCCCTGGAAGGGCGTCGCGAAGGTCATGGGCGTCAAGCTCAAGGGCGTTCCGGCCTGGCTGGCCCACCGCGGCTACCACGGCATGGCCATGCCGACCTTCGAGCGCAAGTTCCGCGTCGTGGGCGACTGGGTCCTGGGCCTGGCGTTCAAGCGGGACACGACCCGGATCGTCAACCTGGACGACCCGCGCCGCGCCTTCGTCGAGGCGGCCACGCCGAAGCCGAAGCCGGCCGAGAAGGAGTCCGCGGGCGTCTAGCCCGCACCGCCCGCCGAGGCCGCCGTCCCCGCCCGGGGCGGCGGCCTCGCCGCGTTCCGGCCCGGTAAGCTGGGACACGTTCCCCGCGGCGCGTGCGTCCCCGGGGGAGTGGCCCCCATGGCCCAATTGGCAGAGGCGGGAGACTTAAAATCTCTGTGTTGTGGGTTCGAGTCCCACTGGGGGTACGGCTTGGCGCTCTCGATGTGTGCGCAAGGGGCGGCTCTAGACGTCGTCGTGGACGGGCCACAGATCGAGTTCAACGACGTAGCCGTTTCCCAGCTCCGAGGCGAGGCGAGCTTGCAGGTCGGGCCCGTCCGTGAATAGTGCTTCCGCTGCTCCGCATCATGCCAGCCGTGCTCGGAGTCGAAGTGCGCTTCGAAGGACTCGTGCCACGCCTTAAGGAGTTTGTGGAGGCCCGGCGAAATGTCGAGCCCTTGGACGTCGCGTTGCGAGTCTTCTTTGGTCAAAAACGACCGTTTTCGGCCTGCCGGACTTTTGACACCTTCTCGTCTGGTGTCACAAGCCGCGGGCTGAAGTGCGGTGACGAATCTGAGGATGCCGACGGGTTGTGACCCTGATGATTTCATTCTGCAGCAAGTTGTACGGTGACCGGTCCGGTCTGGGACCTCGAGGATGAGCGCGACTAAGGTCGATGCATGGGTAGCGTCACTGGCTTGCTCCTGTATGTGGTTTTCGCGGCGATCTTCTTCTACAAGTGTTCGACCCAGGCGTCTCGATCAACGAACGTTGCACGAGATCGGCCTTGGAGTCTCGCTTATCGGTTGATTCTGAGACTGCGTGGGACGCTCCGGTGCTCATCGGCCGGTGGAAGTGGAGCGTGCGGCAGCAGTGCTGTCAGTTATGGCCGGTATTCCGGCGCCCATCGATGGGCGACTTAGTCCCGGCGTCGACTTCCGAGATGTCCGAGTCCCGACCTCGTACTGACTGCGTTACCACTGGTACTCCAAGGTGCTCACAGGTGCCGTCCGCGCTTAGCCGAGCCGCGGGGCCTCCCCCTTGCCCAGCACATTCAGGGCTCCTGGCGCCGCAGCGATCTCGACGTCTCCGCGGTCGGTGCGCAGCGCCACGACTTGCCACGCCGCAGGCATCCCGCGTCGTTCATCTCTAGATACGGTTCTGTCAGAAAGATACGCCGTTTGGGTGAAGACAATCGGCTCTCCGGAGAACGGTTGGTCGGGGCCGATCTGCCGCTCAAACACCAGCATGTCGCCCTCGCGCCGGGCCGTACCGAAGTCCCAGCGCTTGCGGAGCGGGCGTGTCAAAAAATCTGTGTAAGGGGCCGGTCGGTTAGCCGTTCTGCCGGGTGGTCAGATCGGTAGTCGATTGGGGAACTGGATGGCGAAGGCGTTCAGGGCCTGGTGCCATCCCTGGGTGCCGGTGCCGAGCTCGCCGCCGCGGGTGGTCTCGATGTTCCGGATGCCCAGGTAGACCAGCTTGATCGCCGCCTCGTCGGAGGGGAACGAGCCCCTGGTCTTGGTGATCTTGCGCAGCTGGTAGTTGATCGATTCGATCTGGTTGGTGGTGTAGATGACCTTGCGTATCTCGGGGGTGAAGGCCAGGAACGGGGTGAAGTCCTCCCAGGCGTTGCGCCAGGCGAGCACGGCGCCCGGGGCCTTGGTGCCCCAGGCCTCCTCGAAGGCCTCCATGGCCATCTCGGCGGCCTGCACGGTGGGCGCGGTGTAGATGGGGCGCATGTCCTTGGCCATGGCCTTGCGGTCGCCGTAGGAGGCGTAGCGCATGGCCGAGCGCAGCAGGTGCACCACGCAGGTCTGCACCACGGTCTCCGGGTAGATGCTGTTCACGGCCGCCGGCAGTCCGGTGAGCCCGTCGCAGCACAGGATCAGGATGTCCCGCACCCCGCGGTTGCGGATTTCGGTGAGCACGTTGGCCCAGAACTTCGCCCCTTCCGAGGCGCCCAGCCACAGGCCCAGGACCTGCTTGCGGCCCTCGACGTCCACCCCCACGGCGACGTGGCAGGCCTTGTTCACCACGACCCCTCCGTCGCGGATCTTGAGCCAGATCGCGTCGATGTACACGATCGGATAGACGG
>NZ_JBXAEW010000004.1:0-256128 GCF_056782315.1 Arthrobacter paludis | reverse complement strand
CCACTACAGGCACCCCGAAAACGCTGCTAACCTAAACCCCGCGACTGGGGACATTCACCGAGCACCAACCGGGGAATTTCGATGAGCGTCATCAGCAAGACAACGATCAGCTTCGCCGGCAGCTCCGTGACGTTGACGCTCTCGAACCGGCTGCGCCCTGCCGTCGGCTCCACCAACTCGGCTACACAACGCAGCAGCGTGGTCTTGCCGGAGCCGGAGCGCCCGGCGATCCACATGAACTCCATTCCTGATCCAGCCCATTGCACTTCACCGCCCATCACCCCCAGAACTTAACGTTGCTTAACGCCAGCGGCACCGCCTGTAATTGAGGTCACAAGCCACCAAGGCAACCCGACGATCGACAGGAAGGGGGAAACCCATGGCCACCACCGAGCCGACCACCATCGACCGGCCCGCCAAGGTCTCGGCCGCCGCCGTCGCGCGCGCCGCCGGGGTCTCCCCCGCCACCGTCAGCTACGTGATGAACGGCCAGCGCGGCGTCTCCGCGGACACCCGCCGCCACGTGCTGAAGGTCGCCAACGAGCTCGGGTTCCGCCCGTCCTCCCACGGCCGGCTGCCGGACCCGCAGCTGACCCGCGTCGTCGGGCTGATCCTGCCGAACATCACCAACCCGATGTACACCGGCTGGGCCCAGCACATCATCACCGCCACCGCCGAACAGGGCTTCGAGGTCTTCGTCGCCACCACCCAGGACGACGCCGACTCCCTGGCCCAGGTCGCCACCACCCTGGCCGCGCGCAACGTCGACGGCGTCGTCATCGCCGCCGCCCTGCGCGAGGACTCCCGCGCGCTGCGCACCCTGCGCCAGCACCGCATCCCCTACGTCTACCTCTCCCGCCGCTCCGAGCACGTGCCCGGCGACTTCGTCGGCATCGACGACGACGCCGCCGCGGCCCAGCTCATGCGCCACGTCCTCGGCCACGGCTACACCGACCTCGCCACGGTCATCGGGCCGCGCTTCTCCACGGCCTCCCTGGCCCGCGAGCAGGCGTTCGTCCGCACCGCGGCCGCCGCCGGCGTCACCGTCACCGGGGCCCGGAAGGTCAGCACCCGCCTCAACTCCGCCGGCGGCCAGCTCGCCGCCCAGCGGCTGCTCGCGGCGGAGAACCCGCCCCGCGCGATCGTCTGCGGCTCCGACGAGATCGCCGTCGGCGTCATGGAGCACGCCCTGTCCCTGGGGCTGCGCATCCCCGAGGACCTCGCCGTCGTCGGCAGCGACGGCCTGCCCCACAGCCGCTCCCGCCTCATCGGCATGACCACCATCGTCCAGCCCGTGCAGCAGATGGCGCGCCGCGCCTTCGAACTGCTCCACGACCAGATCGTCTCCCCCCGCACCACCTACGCGCACACCGTGTGCGGCCACCAGCTCCACCTCGGCACCTCCTGCGGGTGCCCGCCGCCGCCCCCGGCGCGGCCCTGACAGCACCACCACCGCACCCACCGGCCCGGCGAGGGCCGGGCAGTCCTCCCTCCCCAGGAAAGGCACACCCATGTCCAGCACCACGCAAGCGACGGCAATGAGGCCGCCCCACGTCGTGAACCGGCTCATCTTCCGCCGGATCATGCCCCTGCTCATCGGCGCGTACGTCATGGCGTTCATCGACCGGTCCAACATCGGCATGGCCAAGGACCGGCTCGAGATCGACCTCGGCATCTCCGCCACCGCCTACGGGATCGGCGCCGGCCTGTTCTTCCTCACCTACGCCCTGTCCGAGATCCCGTCCAACCTGATCATGCACAAGGTCGGCGCCCGCTTCTGGATCATGCGCATCATGATCACCTGGGGCCTGATCTCCGCGGCCATGGCCCTGGTCCAGGGCGAGTGGTCCTTCTACATCCTGCGCATGCTCCTCGGCGTCGCCGAGGCCGGCCTCTTCCCCGGCGTCATCTACTTCCTCACCCAGTGGTTCACCGCCAACGACCGCGCCAAGGCCAACGGCCTGTTCCTGCTCGGCGTCTCCATCGCCAACATCGTCGGCGCCCCGCTCGGCGGCGTCCTGCTCACCATGGACGGCATCGGCGGCCTGCACGGCTGGCAGTGGATGTTCATCATCGAGGGCCTGCCCGCCTGCGCCCTGGCGTTCGTGGTCTGGAAGTTCCTGCCCAACAAGCCCACCGAGGCCAGGTTCCTCACCCGCGCCGAGGCCGAGGACCTCGAGGCCCGCATCGCCGCCGAGGAGGCCGCCGGCGCCGCCGCCGCCGGGAACTCGAAGCTGCGCCACGTCCTGCGGGACAAGCAGATCCTGCTCGTCGTCGGCATCTACTTCACCCACCAGATCGCCGTCTACGCGCTGAGCTTCTTCCTGCCCTCCATCATCGGCACGTACGGCGAGCTCGGGCCCGTCCAGATCGGCCTGCTGACCTCCATCCCCTGGATCTTCTCCGCGCTCGGCGCCCTGCTGCTGCCGCGCCTGGCGACCGACTCCCACCGCTCCCGCCTCATCGCCACCGCCACCATGGTCGGCATCGTCGCCGGCTTCGTCCTCGGCGCCGTCGGCGGCCCGGTCCTGGGCATGATCGGCTTCTGCCTGGCCGCGTTCAACTTCTTCGCCCTGCAGCCGATCCTCTTCACCTACCCCGCGACCCGCCTCTCCGGCGCCGCGCTGGCCGGCGGCATCGCGTTCGTGAACACCGTGGGCCTGTTCGGCGGCTTCCTCGGCCCGTACGTCATGGGCTACCTCGAGGAGGCCACCGGCTCCAAGCTCGCCGGCCTCTGGTTCATCGTCGCCATGTGCGCCGTCGGCGCCGTCCTCACCCGCTTCCTCAAGCGCGGGGCCGAGGACCCGTCGAAGGCCGCCGTCGCCGGCCACTAGCCACCCGTGGGGGGAGGACGACGGCGGCGCCCCCGCCGTCGTCCTCCCCCGCCGCACGGCCCGCCCCGCCCGCCACACGATCCCGACCCCACCCCGCGCCGCCGCGGCGCCCCGCACCAAGGAGCCCCATGACCGCCACCGCCCTCGACTACACCGGCCGCAGGGTCCTCGTCACCGCCGGCGCCGCCGGCATCGGCCTGGCCATCGCCACCCGCTTCCGGGACCTGGGCGCGGACGTGTTCGTCACGGACGTCGACCCGGCCGCCGCCGCCCGCGCCGCCGACGCCGGGTTCGCCGCCCGGACCAGCGACGTCTCCGACGAGGACCAGGTCGCCCGGCTCATGGCCGACGTCGAGGCCGAGCTCGGCGGGCTGGACGTGCTCGTGAACAACGCCGGGATCGCCGGGCCCACCGGGCCCATCGAGGAGCTCGACGCCGAGGCCTGGCGCAAGACCTTCGACGTCAACGTGCACGGGCAGTTCTACGCGATCAAGCACTCCCTGCCGCTGCTGCGGCGGGCCGACGACGGCGCCATCGTCAACCTCTCCTCCGCCGCCGGCCGGCTCGGCATGGCCGGGCGCAGCCCGTACTCGGCCTCCAAGTGGGCCGTCGTCGGCCTGACCAAGACGCTCGCCATCGAGCTCGGCGGGGACGGGATCCGCGTCAACGCGATCTGTCCCGGCGCGGTCAACGGGCCGCGCATCGACGCGGTCATCGAGGCCAAGGCGGCGATGCTGGGCCGGCCCGTCGAGGAGGTCTCCGACCTGTACCACGGGCAGTCCTCCCTGAACCGGCTCGTGGAGGCGGAGGACATCGCCAACATGGCCGTGTTCCTGGCCGGCCCCCTGGCGCGCAACGTCAACGGCCAGGCGATGGCCGTCGACGGCAACACCGAGAAGCTCTACTAGAAGGAACCCCCATGCCCAGCAAGCGCAAGGTCATCATCACCTCCGCCGTCACCGGCGCGATCCACACCCCCTCCATGTCCCCGCACCTGCCGGTCAGCCCGGACGAGATCGCCGAGGCCGCGATCGGGGCGGCGGAGGCCGGGGCCGCGATCGTGCACATGCACGCCCGCGACCCCAGGGACGGGCGGCCCTCCCAGGACCCGGAGCACTTCGCGCCGATCCTCGAGAAGCTCAAGGCCAACACGGACGCGGTCGTCAACATCACCACCGGCGGCTCCCCGCACATGAGCGTTGAGGAGCGGATGCGCCCCGTCGCGGAGTTCAAGCCGGAGCTGGCCAGCCTGAACATGGGGTCCATGAACTTCGGGCTGTACCCGATGCTGGAGCGGTTCACCGAGTTCGGGCACGAGTGGGAGCGCGAGGCCCTGGAGAAGTCCCGGGACCTGGTCTTCAAGAACACGTTCGCGGACATCGAGACCATCCTGGGCATCGGCAACGCCAACGGGACCCGGTTCGAGTTCGAGTGCTACGACATCTCCCACCTGAACAACCTGGCCCACTTCCACGCGCGCGGCCTGGCGCGGGGGCCGCTGTTCGTGCAGTCCGTGTTCGGGCTGCTCGGCGGGATCGGCGCGCACCCCGAGGACCTGATGCACATGCGCCGCACCGCGGACCGGCTGCTCGGGGACGACTACCTGTGGTCCATCCTCGGGGCCGGGCGGAACCAGATGCCGCTGGCGACGATCGGCGCGGCCATGGGCTCGCACGTGCGGGTCGGGCTCGAGGACTCGCTGTGGATCGGGCCGGGCGAACTGGCTAAGACCAACGCGGAGCAGGTGTCCCGGATCCGCACGATCCTGGAGGCGCTGAACTTCGAGGTCGCCACCCCGGACGAGGCGCGCGAGATGCTGCGGCTCAAGGGCCGCGCGAACGTCGGGTTCTGATGTCCGTGCGCCTGCTCATCGCCCCCGACAGCTTCAAGGGCACGTTCTCCGCGGCCGAGGTCGCGGAGCTGGTCGCGCGCGGGGCGCGGGCGGCGGGGGCCGCCGCCGTCGAGCTGCCCGTGGCCGACGGCGGCGAGGGCACCGCGGAGATCCTGGCCGCCGCACTCGGGGCCGCCCCGGTGCGGACCGCGACGGTCGGGCCGTGGCGGGATCCGCTGGAGGCGGAGTACGCGCTGGCGCCGGACGGGACGGCGGTCATCGGGCTGGCCGCGGCCAGCGGGATCACCCTGCCTTGCTCCGGGACCCGCGACCCCCTGGCCGCCGACACGTACGGGACCGGCGTGCTCATGGCCGACGCCGCGGGCCGCGGGGCCCGCCGGATCGTCGTGGCGGCCGGCGGCAGCGCGACGACCGACGGCGGCGCCGGGGCCGTGGAGGCCATCGGCGAGCGCGGCGGGCTGCGCGGCGCCTCCGTCACCGTGCTCAGCGACGTGACCACCGTCTTCGAGGACGCCGCCCGGGTCTTCGGCCCGCAAAAGGGCGCGACTCCGGGGCAGGTCGCCGAGCTGACCGCGCGGCTGCACCGGCAGGCGGCGGTGTTCCCGCGCGACCCCCGCGGCGTGCCCGCCACCGGGGCCGCCGGCGGGTTCAGCGGCGGGATGTGGGCGCACTTCGGCGCCGAGCTGGTGCCCGGCGCGGACTACGTGCTGGACGCGGTCGGGTTCGACCGGCTGGCGGCGGGGGCCGACGCCGTCGTCGTCGGCGAGGGCCGGCTGGACTCGCAGACCGGCCAGGGCAAGATCATCTCCGCGATCCTGGCCCGCAGCGCCGCCGTGCCGGTGTACGCCGTTGTGGGGTCCGTGCATCCGGACCTCGGGGACTACGCCCGGAACTTCGCGGACGTCATCGTGGCGTCGGACGCGGCCGCGCTCGAGCGGGCGGGGCGGGCGGTGGCGGAGGCGGTACTGCACCGCTCCTAACCGCCCGGCACCGCGGGCCTCCGCCCGCCGCTGCTGGCGATCCCTTGCCGGGCAAGGCGGCCGGTTCCCTGCCAGGTCCGTCCTGCCACTTTCGACCACAAACGGATAGAATGTGGTCGGAGGGATCGAACGATGACGGCAGAAGTCCATGCGCCGGTCGAGGCGCTCATCGACAGGGTGCAACCCGGCTTCAGCAGCGACGAGCTGGCCGAGGCCCTCGAGCGCGCGCTCGAACGGCACAAGGCCTCAGCCACGGCGGCGCTCACGCCGTCGGACCAGGCCTTCTGGGACCGGCATGCCGGGATGCCCAGCGGCCCGGCAGCGCGCTCGCATGCGATGGCCGCAGCAGTCGCTGCCGCGGCCATCCACCAGGCGACCGGCCTCAGCTCCGATGCCGTGGCCCTCCGGCTTGGCCTCCAGCCATCCACCGTGCGCCGCTATGTGCGGGACCGCAAGCTGTACGCATTCAAGGTCAACGGCCGGGCGTTGTTTCCCTCGTGGCAGTTCACCGAGGCCAGGCGCCCACTGCCCCACCTGGCGCAGGTATTGGATGCGCTGCCCGCGGGAAGCCACCCCCAGACCGTCCAGGGCTTCTTCACGACCCCTCAGCCCGACCTCCGCCGCTCTGGGGAATCAGTGACTCCACTGGAATGGCTGGACTCCGGCGGCGAACCGGAGCGCGTCATTGCTTTGGCCTCCTCCGTCGGCCGCCTGTGAAGCCCCCCTCCCCCGAGGACCTGCGGCGGATCGGGAGGCACGAGCGCGTTCTGGAAGCCGACACGGTCCTGTGGCGGATCCACGCCACGGCGTCCGCGCATCCAATGGCATGGAACGCATTGCGCACGTTCGGCCCACTGCCCGGCGCCCGCTGGGACCCGCACCCGGAACCCGCAGGCGACCATTCCCCCCTGGGGGCGGCCTGCTTCGGCAACGACCTGCCCACCTGCATCGCCGAGGTCTACCAAGACACCCGGTTCGTCGACGTCGACGCGGGGGCGCCCTATGCCACGGCCATCGAAACGGCCAGCGACACCGTCCTGCTCGACCTCACGGACGTGTGGCTGGTGCGGGCCGGCGCTAAGGCCTCACTGGCCTGGTCCGGGGAGAAGGCCGTCACCCGCGCCTGGTCCCGGGCGATTCACCAAGCCTGGCCGGACCTCGACGGCGTCGTTGCGCCGTCGGCCGTCGCCGGCCGCGACGTCGTGGTGTTGTGGAAGGCCCGGCCGTTTCCGGCAGCGCCGTCGTTTTCGGTCCCGCTGAGCCACCCAGGCATCGCCACAAGGATTGCCGCGGCAGCGGACCTGCTCAACTACACCTCCAACGTCACCTGACCAGTCACGCGGCCTCGGTGCCCAACGAGGTGGCCACCGCGTTCGATGACGGGTCTCCGGCCGCAAAAGGGCGCGCGGCCTACAGCGGACGCCCGTAGGGGTAGTCCACCCACCGGCCGGTGCCCTCCTCCGGGCAGGCGTCGTCGGCGCCGCGGCGCGTGCACCAGTAGTCGGCCGGGTAGCGGGCTCCCTGGATGACCGCGCTCAGATCAATGCCGTGCGGCGCCGCCCGTAGGATCGGTCCGTGAATAGCAAGCGGAACACCGTCGGGGCCCTCCGGGGCGAGATCACCGACGCGATCGCGGCCGTCCGCGCCGTCGCCCGGTCCGAGCGCGACGAACGGCGCGAGCACGCCGCCGACTGGCTCGACGCGCAGTTCGCCGGCGTCACGGACGTGCGCGGCCTCCGGGAGGCCGCCGCGACGGCGCTTTCGCTCTACGCGGGCAACGGGTCGTTCTCCGACGTCGGGACCTCCGAGTCGGCGGGCGCCGTCGGCCGGCTGCACGCGGCGCTGCGCCGGGGGCGCAGCTGGTTCCTGCGGAACCGGTGACGGTCAGGCGGTGCTGCGCGACGGCGCCCGCCGGGTCTTCGGCCCGTTGAACGGCGGCCGGGGCTCGCCGCACCGGGAGCCGGTCCAGTACCGCCCGCCGATGAGGATCCCGGCCAGGGCACCGTACGCCCACGCGAAGGGCAGCGCCGGCTGGTCCGTGGCGCCAGCCGCGAACCCCAGGGCGAACAGGCCGAGGGGAACCACGAGGAGGAGCCCGTTCCTGACCGGAAGCGGCGGCGGGAAGCGGAAGAGGGCCCCACCGGCGAGGACTCCGACGGCGAGGCACGCGACGGCGAACGCGGTGGGCGAGAGGAGGGCGAGCTGGACGACGCCGGCGGCCAGCAGCACGAGGACGCAGACGGCGTTCATCGCGGCGAGGCGCGGCCCGCCGGCGAATGCACCGTCGGTCCCTCGCCGACGCCGGCGCCACGGGTCGACGCCGGATCCAGCGCGCGGACCGAACCAGACCTGGGCTGCCGCGATCCCGCCGACGAGGACCCCGATGAGCCACGCCGGCGCCACCCGGATCCCCAGGGCGTCGTCGAGTGCGGTCAACGCCGCGTAGTTCAGCACGAGCGACCAGCCCATGACGGCGAGCGCTCGGCCCGAGGCCGAGACGACGCGGAACACGACGAACGCGTAGGCCGCCGCGACCGCCAGGACCGCCGACGACACCATGAGGCTGCCGCGGGCGAACCACGCGAAGAACCCGAGCGCGGCGGCAACCAGCAGCACGCGCAGGAGCGTTCCGCCCCACTGGTCTCTCGTCACCTCGGTTGTACCCCCTCGGCACCACCCTAGGACACCCGCAGGGCGTCCCTGCGCCAGCTGCCCGATTTCATGTCCTACGGCTGTCCTGTCGGGGACGTTTCACGGTAAGGCCGCGCGCACCGTCGGAGGCGCCACGCGCCTCCTCCCCTGCAAGCCTCCTAGGCTCAAGTACGTCGGCGAGAGCCGCCGGATCGAGGAGACCCTGCTCGAGCACGAGGTCCGAGAGCGTCCGCCGCGTAGACAGCGCCTCCTTCACGAGCGAGGCCGACACGGCATAGCCGAGCAGCGGCGTTAGTGCGGTGACGACGGAAACGGACGCACTGATCCGTTCGCGCAAGACGTCCTCCTGGGCGGTGATTCCCTCCACGCAGCGGTCGCGCAACAGCCGGCAGGCCCGTTCCAGCCACTCGGCAGACTCGAAGAGTGCGTCAGCCATGACGGGTTCGAAGGCGTTCAACTGCAGCTGCCCGGCTTCGACGGCCATCGTGACCGTCGCGTCGGCGCCGACCACGCGGAAAGCGACCTGGTTGACCATCTCGGGGATCACGGGATTGACCTTCCCCGGCATGATCGAGGACCCCGCCTGGACCGCCGGCAGCCGAATCTCGCCGAATCCCGCCTGGGGGCCCGAAGCCAATAGACGCAGGTCGTTGCAGACCTTGGACAGCTTCACCGCGGCCCGTTTCAGGGCCCCCGAGATCAGCAGGAAAACGCCGGTGTCCGCCGTAGCTTCGACGAGGTTGGCGGCGCTCACGACGGGGAGCTCCGTGATCCGCGCGAGCTCCGGGACGACTCGCGCCCGGTATTCCGCCCCCGCGTTGATCCCGGTGCCTATCGCGGTGGCCCCGAGGTTGACCTCGAGCAGGTGCCGCCGCGCTTCGGCAATGCGCTCGGCGTCCTCCCGCAGCGTCTCAGCGAAGGCGGCGAACTCCTGCCCGAGCGTCATCGGAACCGCGTCCTGAAGCTGGGTCCGGCCGACCTTGAGGATCCCTGCGAAAGCCTCGCCGCGCTCCGCGAACGCCTCGACCAGCAGGGCGTGCTCGGCCAGCAACCGATCCAGCGCCCGGTGCAAGGCGATTTTCACGGCCGTCGGGTAGGCGTCGTTAGTACTCTGGCTGCGGTTGACGTGCTCGATGGGGTCCAGCTGCCCGTAGGCGCCGCGTCCATGCCCGAGGAGTTCGAGGGCGCGGTTCGCAATCACCTCGTTGGCGTTCATGTTGGTGCTAGTGCCCGCCCCGCCCTGGATGCGGTCGACGACGAAGTGCGCGTCCAGATCCCCGGCCATGACCTCCGCACACGCCTTCTGGATGGCCGCGGAGGTCCCGCAGTCGAGCAGCCCCGCCCCCTCGTTGGCCCGGGCGGCTGCTGCCTTGATAGCGCCGAACGCCCAGACGAGGTCGCGCAGCGTCCCGATGGGCCGATCGCTGACGGGGAAGTTGTGCCGGGCCCGCTCCGTTGCAGGCCCCCAATACGCCGCGGCCGGGACCTCGAGCGTCCCCAGGGCATCCTCCTCGCGCCTGGTCGCCGCCTCGGCGCGCTGCGGCAGTGTCGTCGTCATGTTTCCTCCATGGGCTCTGCGGTGTGGATGTAGTCGAGGGCGGTGAGCGCCAGGGCGGCGGCGCCGTCGCGGATGGCCCGGTTGGCGGCCTCGCCCACGCAGTGCTCCGCGAAAGCCGGCTGGTGGTTGGAGGCCGGGTAGCAGTCGAGTCCGATGTACGGGTGGATGGCCGGGACCACCTGGGAGACGTTGCCCATGTCGGTGGAGGCGCGCGCCATCGTTGCGTGGGCGGGCGGTGCGTCGAAGGTCCGGCCGAGGGCTTCGGCGTGGCCTACGTAGAGGGCGAGCGCGCGCTCGTCGGTCCGGAACTCCGAGTACGGCTCGGACTCGGGGACGATGTCCAGCTCGCATCCGGTGGCGAGGGCCCCGGCCCGGAAACAGCGCTCGACGCGCTCCTGCAGGGGCCCCAATTCCGCGAGGCTGCCGGCACGGATGTACCAGCGCCCTTCCGTCCGTTCGGGGATCGCGTTCGGGGCCTCCCCGCCCCGGGTTTGGATCCCGTGCACCCGGGTACCGTGGGGAAGCTGCTGGCGCAGGAGCCCGATGGCGACCTGCGCGACGGTGAACGCGTCCGCCGCATTGACCCCCTGCTCCGGGTAGGCGGCGGCGTGGGCGCCGCGGCCCGTGTAGGCGACGTGGGAGTGCGCGACGGCGTAGGGCTCGGCCGCGGCCCAGTCCACCGGGGAGGGGTGGACCATCATCGCCAGGTCCAGGCCCGTGAAGGCACCGCGCTTGAGCAGCTCGATCTTCCCTCCCCCGCCTTCCTCTGCGGGCGTTCCGTAGACCTCGACCGACAGCCCCAGCTCCTCGGCGTGGCGGGCCAAGAGGATGGCGGCGCCGCAGGAGGCCGCCGCGATGATGTTGTGGCCGCACGCGTGGCCGAGCCCGGGAAGCGCGTCGTACTCGGCCATGAGCCCGATCCGGTGCGGGCCCGGCCCGGACACGGCCCGCACTGCCGTGTCCAGGCCGAGGTAGCCGCGCTCGACGTCGAATCCGTGGCCCTCCAGGAGTTCCGCGGTCCATTCGGCGGCCCGGTGTTCCTGCCACGCCGTCTCCGGTTGGGCGTGCAGCCGTTCGGAGTAGGCGGTCAGCTCCGGAAGGTGCCCCTCCAAGACTGCGAGTTCGCGGGTGCGGTCCGCAGCCGCCGTGTCGATGCGCATTCCTGATTCCTACTCGTCCCCGGGCACGCCGTAGGTCGGGGCGGACGTGGGGTTCAGCGCCCGGCTGCGGTACGCCTCCTTCTCCGGCTTCCAGCGCTCCCAGAGCCGCTCGAGCCGCCCGATCGGGTCCTCGTCATCCCAGTCCACGCGCAGGTCGCTGACGGCCCAGGAATGGCGGTCGACGACCATCAACCCCGCGGAATGCACGGGCCCGACCTCGCCGCCGGCCTCGAGTCCGGCCCGCAGCCCATCGAGGAGGCGCCGCTCCAGGTCCTGGGCCCCCGACGCGTGGAAGGCGTCCATCATGGCCCGGGGCACGCCCGGCCCGGAGAGCAGGTTGCCCGCGGCGACGGCGCCGTCCGCTTCGACGACGTCGTGTGTGCCTAGCGTCCCGCTCCCGGAGAACGACGCGGTCTGCCCGGTCGCATCGACAACTGAGAGCTGCCGGAAGTCGATGTGCTCGGCGCTCCCAACGACGTCAGCGAGCGCCTCGGCTGCCGGCCGTCCGCCGGCCAAGGCGTCCAGGATGCGCCCGCCGAGGGCGGGGTCGGTCACGTTCTGCGAGGCAACCCCGCCCACGCCGGCCCGCAGGTGGATGCATCGGGCGGCCACGGACGGGCTCGACGACGTGACGACCATGCCGAACGCTCCGGTCCCGGGGTCCCGCGCAACGAGTGAGAAGGTCATGGGTTCTCCTTGGATTGTGTGTGGTTGCTTCCGGTCAGGCTCCTGCCTTGACCTTGCCGTCCATCTGGGCGCGGTTGGTGGCTCCGAGCACCTCGCCCCCGGTGACCCGGTCGGACAGGTCCGCGGACTTCTTGACAAGGTCCAGGGGGCCGTCGAAGTCGAAGTTCCGGTAGACGGCGGCCAGCTGGGCGAAGGGCGGCGACTGCGCGAAGAGCTGGAACGTGAGGCGGTGGCCCGCGTAGTCGCTGTTGAGCAGGTCCCTCGCGAAGGCCAGCAGCTTGCGCCGGTCCTCGGCAACCCAGTTCTCGTTGACGTTGTAGTACTTCTCGAGCCAGTCCTTGGTGTCCGGGTGGCTGAAGGAAGCGGCGTCCGGGGTGATGCAGATCTGGCCGCCGCAGAGTTCGCGGGCGGTGTGCATCATGGCGGGCAGCTGCGAAAGGGCGTGGACGCGCCCGGTATAGAGCAGCGACTGGTTGGGCATTAGCAGCCCGCCCGGGCTCTCTTCCGCGAGGGAGATGGCTGCGGTCAGGTGGGCGTTGATGGATTCGCGGTAGCACGCGAGCTGGGCGAGCTTCTCTTGAACGGCCGGCTGCTTCTCCAGACCGGTCTGCTTCACGTTCCACAAGGCGGCGCCGATCATCAGGTCGGCCAGGTGCAGGGTGCGCTGCACGAAGGGGAACGCCGAGTAGCGGTGCAGGGTGGAGCGGATGAACGAGGCCGCCCGCGTGTGCTGGTAGAAGAGGACGTCCTCCCAGGGGATCTCGACGTTGTCGAAGACCACGAGGGCCTCGACCTCGTCGACCCGGTTGGCCAGCGGGTAGTCGCGCTCGGGGGCGCGGCCGGCGAAACCGGTGCGGCAGATGTACTTCAGGTTGGGGTTGGACAGGTCGGCGATGAAGCCGACGGCGTAGTCCGAGAGCTCGCTGTTGCCCCAGTTGGCGATGGTGGGCTTTGTGAATGCCTGGTTGGCGTAGGCGGCCGCGGTCTCGTACTTGGCGCCGCGGACCACGATCCCGTTGTCCGTCTCGCGCACCACGTGCAGGAGCATGTCCGGATCCTGGTCCTGCGGCGCCTTGGACCGATCGCCCTTCGGGTCGGTGTTGGCGGAGATGTGGAACGGGTCGGACTGGATCGAGCGGGCGATGTGGCGGCGGATGTTTTCCGAGAAGCGCGGATCGACCTCGTTGAGGACGTCCTGCCCGTCGAACAGGGACCACATCTCTCCCACGGTCTCGTCGCCGACCCGGGTGACGACGCCGCCGGACTCGCGCTGGACCAGGTCCACGGCCCGGCGCTTGTCCCACCAGTCCTGCTGGGTGCGCGGCAGGCGGTTCCCGATGGCGTTCAGCTCCCCGGTTTCCGGGTCCGCATACGTCATCGCCGCCTGCGTCGACTCCTCGTGGGCCATGTCGTAGATCCGCGCGCGGCGGTCCACGATCGGCTTGAACATGGGGTGCGTGGTCACGTCCGCGACCTGCTCGCCGTCCACGTAGACCTTGCGGCCGTCGCGGATCGAATCGCGGTACTCGTCTCCTGTACGGATCATGGCTTGTCCTGTCGTGTGGGGTGGTGGGTGGCGTCAGCGGGTCGGGCCGGAGCCCGGGTAGTCCGGAAACTCGGAGGGCGGGAACGGCTCGGGCTTGCAGTAGGTGCGCGCGTAGTACGTCAGCGGTTCGCCGTCGCGCCCGCTCACGGCGGTGACCGACCCGAAGTAGATGAAGTGGGTCCCGCATTCGACGACCTGCCGGATGGTGCAGTCGAAGGACGCGATGGCGTCCTCCACGACCGGGCAGCCGGACTGTGTGTCGGCCCAGTCGCCGCAGGTGAAGTCCCAGCGGTCCTTGCCGGGCCAGGGCCGGCCGGCGAAGGTGTCGGCAACGTGGTCGTGCTGGCGTCCGAGCACGGACACCGCGAAGTGGCCATTGCGGGTGATGGCCTCATTGAGCGGACTCTTCCGGTTGATGCACACGAGGAGCGTCTCGGGGTCGGCGGAGACCGAGCACATGGCGCTCACCGTCTGGGCCAGGCGACCGCCAGGACCCCCGGTTCCGACCACCGTCACGCCGGTCGCGACACGGCCCATGGCCCGGATGAAGTCGTCCCGCAGGTGCCCGTGGGCCCGCGGCGTGCCCTCTCGTGTGGGTGTGGTTGAAGTCATTGCTAGCTCCTCCGTCAGGCCGATGACTCGGCCGGATCGCTTTGGTAGAGCCAGTTTGTGACGTGGACCGCATTCACACCAGAAGATTCTTTAGCTGCAATCCATCGCTAAAACAGAAACCCTCTCAGAGCCTGAGATCGCGTCGGCCATTGAGGTTGAGCCGAACTTGCTCCATGAATGCCCGCATGCGGGCATTGGGCCGCACGCGCTTGAGGTGCGCAGTGGCGATTCCGAGGCCCGCACTGTCATCGGCGAGTTCGGCCGTCGCGAAGACCCTTCCCTCGTAGCTCATGGAAATGTCCGTGCGCTGGCTGAGCATCGAGTAGCCGAGCCCGCGGGCAACCAGCGCGCGGACCATCTCAAAACTCGTGGAGCGAAAGCGGATCCGGGGCCGGACGCCCGCTCGCTCGAAGAACGACAGGAAGTATTCGCCGCCCGGGGCGAGATCGAAAAGGATCAACGGCTCGGCCTCCAGCTCGTGAAGGGCCACCCGCCGCCGCCCAGAGAGCGCGTGGTCGTTCGGCAATAGGAGGTAGGGGCGGCTGTCGTGCACGCGGTCGAGCAACACGTCCCCGCCCGCGCTGGCTTCCGTGATGCCGTAGTCGTAGACCACCGCCAAATCGAGGTCGCCGGACCTCAGACCCTCGACGAGTTGCGCGTGCGACCCCTCGACGAACGAGAGGTCCACAGAAGGGTGCTTGCCCAGGAAATCGTCGATGACGCCTGGCAGGAGCACGGGCGCCAGCGTGGAGTAGCAGCCGATGCGGAGCCGGCCCGCGAGGGATTCCATATTCGACCGCGCGGACTCCTTCAGGTCGTCGACGCCCAGCAGGATCCGGCGCGCGTCGCCGAGAATCTCCTGCCCTGCGGCGGTGAGCGAGAGGCCGCGGGGCCGCCGCACGAAAACCTGGGCACCCAGCGTCTGCTCGAGGTCCGCTAGCGCCGTGGAAACCGCCGATTGGCTGATGTACATCCGTGCCGCCGCCCCCGTAACGCTGCCGGCCTCCGCCGCCGCAACCAGGTACTCGAGCTGTTTCAGCGTGAGGTCTGCCATCTGTTTTCCCGAACCTTCTTATCGATTACATGTGTTTTACAGCACGATGTGACGTAGCGCATAGTCTACTCATCGCCTCCGGCTTTCCGCCGCGAAGGCAGCCCCACCCGCGAAGCAGAGGATGACCAATGTCCGAATCAGCCGCCGACCTTGAACTGCTGCAAGAGGTCCTGTCCATTGATTCGACCTGGGGCCACGAGACCCCGCTGGCCGAGCACATCGCCGCCCGGATGCACGCATGGGGCGTGGACGAGGTGCAGGTCGTGGAGTCGATGCCCGGCCGGCACTCCGTGGGCGGACGCATCCGCGGAACCGGCGGCGGCAGGTCGCTGGTGCTCAACGGGCACCTCGACATCTACGAAGTGTCCCCGGATTGGACGAGGGCTCCCTTCGACCTCACGGTCGAGGACGGCCGGCTCTATGGAGCCGGCATCGCGGACATGAAGGGAGCGACGACCGCCGCCCTAGCGGTGATGAGGCGGCTGGCCGCCAGCGAGCGCCCGGCGGGCGACGTCGTCTTCCAAGGCGTCGCGTGCCACTTCGAGGGTGGCGTCGGCACCCGGTCCCTGCTCGAGGCAGGCTTCGGGGGCGACGCCGGAATCTGCGGCGAGCCGACCGACAACACCATCGGCACGGTCCACCGCGGCGCCGCCTATCTCAAGGTCACCACTCACGGCAGGCAGGCCCACACCTCTGCCAAGGAGCTGGGCCTCAATGCGATCGAAACGATGGAACCGGTCCTCGCCGGCATGCGGCGCTTCGAATCCGAGATGCCGTACGAGCCGCATCCGGAGTTGCCCGGGGGCCCCAATCTGAACATCGGGACGATCCGGGGCGGGACGAAGCACAACCAGGTCCCCGACCGGTGCGAAATGACCTGCGACATTCGGCTGCTGCCGAGCCAGGACCCGTACGACGTCCGCGCTCGGGCCGAGGCGATGGTGGCCCGCCTCGCGGAGGCGGACCCCCGCATCAAGGCCACCGTGGAATTCAGTGAACACTGGCTGTCCGGGCCGCGGCTCCCCTACCAGATCGACAAGGACAGCGACATTTCCCGGGCTGTCGCCTCCGCCGTCCGAGCCGCCGGGAGCGCGCCCGTTTATCGGGGCATCCCCTTCTGGACGGACATGGTGCCCCTCGGCCAGGCCGGGATCCCGTCCGTCAACATCGGCCCCGGCACTCCGCCCTACAGCTGGGCCGACGAATGGATCGCGCTCGACAAGTACGAGGAGATCATCAGAATCTACTCGGCCGCCGTCGACTCCTGGTGCAACCAGCCCGTCCTCTCCCGCGCCTAGCGTCTCCCAACCCACGAAACGAGGATCCGACCATGCGCACACCACTCCGCACCGCCCTCTGCGGCACCGCCGCCACCCTCGCCCTGGTCCTCTCGGGCTGCGGTGGGTCGACGACTGCCGCTCCCGACAATGAGACAGCGGCCGAAATCGAAACCCGCTTCCCGGGCAAGCTCACCGTCGGCACCGACCTGACCTACCCGCCGTACGACACGCTCGAAAACGGCCAGCCCGCGGGCTTCGATGTCGACTTCATGAACGCCGTCGCCGAGGAGCTCGGCCTCGAGGCCGACTACGTTGACACCCGCTTCGCGCAGATCATCGCGGGCATCAAGGCAAATCGATACGACGTGATCGCCTCGACCCTCTACATCTCGGCCCCGCGGGCGAAGGAGGTCGATTTCGTACCGTACTTCCAGACGGGCAACTCGATCCTCAGCCCGACCGGGGGCGAGAAGTACGTCGACGCCCAGGACCTCTGCGGCAAGACCGTCGGCGTCGTCACCGCAACCGTCATCGCAACGATCCTGCCCGACGAGGAAAGCGACAAGTGCGTCGACGCCGGAAAGGGCAGAATCACGGTCAAGGAGTTCCCGACGGATCCGGAAGCCACCCAGGCGTTGCTCTCCGGCCAGGTCGACGCCCAGATGACCGACGGCGCGGTCGCAAAGGTCGCCGCGGACAAGTCCAAGGGCCGGGTGGAGCTCACGAGCAAGGAGCTGATCTACCCGATCGCCGTCGGCCTCGGCGTCCAAAAGGGAGACGAGCAGATGCACGCCGCCATTTCCGACGCCATCGAGGGCCTGAAGGAGACCGGCAAGTACGACGAGTTGCTCGCCAAGTACAACCTCGAGCCGGTTGATCCCGAAGTGCTCGAAGAGTCGCGAAACCGGAAGTGATCAACCATGCAATTCGACTGGGCATACACGTTCTCCCTCTTCCTTGAGCAGGACCTCTGGGTCGGCGCCGGAATCGTCGTCGCGCTGTCGGTTCTCTCCTGGACGATCGCCAACGTGGCCGGTATCGCGCTGGCCTTGATGCGCGAGTCGCGCCGCGGCGTATTGCGAACCGTCGCCGGCCTCTACATTTGGCTCTTCCGGAGCCTGCCGCTCCTGGTGCTGCTGGTTTTCGCCTACAACATCCCGCAGGTCTTCCCCGCGTCCCAGGTCGTGCTCGGGTCGTCCTTCAACGCTGCCCTGATCGCCATGGTCCTCCACGAGGCCGCGTACATGGCCGAGATCCACCGGGGCGGGCTGCTCTCCGTGGGGCCGGACCAGCGCGAGGCGGCCAAGGCCCTCGGCCTGCGCTACGGACAGTTCCAGCGCCGCATCGTCTTGCCGCAGGCATTCCGGATCGCGCTCCCGGCCCTGGGCAACGAATTCGTTTCAATCCTCAAGCTCACCTCGCTGGCGAGCGTGATTTCCCTTCCGGAGATCCTGCTCGTCGGCCAGCGTCTCTACACGCAGAACTTCCTGGTGCTCGAGACCCTGACCGCCGTCGCCGCGTTCTACGTGCTGCTCGTGACGATCTTCGACCAGCTCCGCGGACTGCTCGAGCGCCGGCTCGACGTCACGCGGCGCACGACGAAGCTGGAGGACCGGCCGGGCGGTGAGGCGACCCTGCGGGCCGGACTCTCCCGTCCGCGCCACCCGCACACGGGCGAGAAGCTGGTCTCGGCGACCGCCGTGACCAAGACCTTCGGATCCAACCAGGTCCTCAAGGGCGTGGACCTCGACGTCCACCGCGGCGAGGTCGTGGTCGTCATCGGTCCGTCCGGCTCCGGCAAGACGACCCTCGTGCGAACCCTGAACCACCTGGAGCCGGCCGATGGCGGGACGGTGCTCGTCAACGGCGAGACGATCGGATACCGCCCGGGCCCCGACGGGACGCCGCTGCCCCTGGGCGACGCGGGCCTGGCCCGACAGCGAACCGACATCGGCATGGTGTTCCAGCGGTTCAACCTGTTCCCGCACCTGACCGTCCTGGACAACGTCACCCTCGCCCCGGTCCAGACTGGCCTCATCGGCAAGGCCGAGGCGCAGGAGTTCGCGCGTCAGCTCCTGGAACGGGTTGGGCTAGGAGCGCATGCCTCGAAGTACCCGCACCAGCTCTCGGGCGGGCAGCAGCAGCGCGTCGCCATCGCCCGCGCCCTGGCGATGAAGCCCTCGGTGATGCTCTTCGACGAACCGACCAGTGCCCTCGACCCCGAGCTCGTCGGCGAAGTCCTGGCGGTCATCGAGGACTTGGCCAACGAGGGCGTGACGATGGTCATCGTTACGCACGAGATGCGACTGGCCCGCGATATCGCGGATTGGGTCGTCTTCATGGAAGACGGTAAGGCGATTACCGCAGGCCCACCGGAGCAGCTCTTCGGGGGCGAGTGCAACGAGCGGGTGCAGCGGTTCGTGCAGCACGTCGCGCCGGTCTAGTGTGCGAGTCATGGCAAGGCCCCCAGCCACTCAGCGCGGCTGGGGGTCTTGCCATGACTGCTGGCTGGCCGGGGGTAGGTCTGCCCCATGGCCCATGAACCGGCAAGCGGCACTCGGCACTCGGACGCCTAGAGGCAGCTCTTGGCCCTGAGCAAGAGTGTCGACCCGAGAACTGGCCGGACTCGACCTGAAGCTGGGCGAGCTGGCGAAGATCCGATCCCAGCGGCCGCGGTTGCCGCCTTCTCCGATTCAGCGGTCTTCAGGAAGGGTGCGCAGCGATGAAGACCGGACTCAGGAGATTTCGGGATCGCCGGCCCTGTCGGGCTCCGATGGCTCCACGGCCTCATCGCCGCGCTTCCGCCTGAAGAGTGATCCCACCGCGCCTACGCCCCCGGCTGCGGCGCCCTTGATCGCCGAACCCGTCCGCTTGGCTGCGGTGAGTGCGCGCGCTTCATCCGGAATCCCGTCGCCGTCGATGTCCACTGAGCGGAACACGTCCACGACGTCCGTCGTCTTTCCCCAGACGGCCTCGCCCAGCCCGGAGACGTTGTCGGACGCAGCCTGCAGTGCCTTCATGGCCGGCGACGGCTCGACGAGCCCCGGCTCCGGCTTCTCGAACTCAAGCAGAGACTCGGGGAAGTCCGGAGGAGTGGTGGGGAAGGCAAGTCGTGCTGCCTTCACCACGTCGCGCCCGAACGTAAAGCTCCCGAAGCCACCGATGACGGCCCCGAGGCCGAACGGGATGGCTTTGCCGAGAGTCCCGGCCCCGAGTTTCGCGCTGTTCTTCAGGGCCTCCCGCGCGATCACCGTGGCAAGCGGGGCAAGCGCGGATTCCGGCAGGTGCTCAGTAAGCACCTCGCCCCAGCTGTCGGGGAGCGCCTTACCGACCGCACCGACGGCGACGGTGCGAGCCGCATGGACGCCGCCTACTCCCGCTGCCTGGTACACGAACTTCGTCACCTGGCTCTGCGACTTCTCGCCGAGCAGCATTCCCAAGACGAGGGGCCGGGCTCGTTCCACGTCACTCACTTCGATTCCGTGGAGCTCTGTCGCGGCCAGAACGTAGAGCGCGCTCGTCTCGTAGAAGAACAGCAGGTCGGCGACACCGAGCCCCAGGGCGATGGAGGTGCCGACGCCGGGGATGGCTGCCGAGGCCCCCACCCCGGTGCTCGCGATCGTTACGGTGGAGACGTACCGCTTGTCGAGTTCCGCCAGAATCTCTGCGGCCGTGGCCTCGGGCTTGTCCCGGCGCAACGACTTCAGGTACTCCAGAACGACCGGCCGCTGGACCGAAATGGCCTCGAAGATCTTCGACTTCAGGCCATCGCCCTCGGATACGTCACCGCCTTCCTGGACGGCAACAACGAGAGCGCTCTCGTCGTCCGGCGCAGCGGGGTTCGGCTGGAGCGTTGTCATCGGTTCTCCGGTCAGCTCAGAAAGGAAGTCGAACGTGGTGTGGCTAACCGCATAGTACCGGCGGCTGCCCTCCAATCCTTGCCGGTGGGGCAGACAGTTTGGCGCCGTTCCCGCGGGCCAGCAGGAGTAGGGTCTGGCCCATGACGCATGTGAACATCGGCAAGCAGCATCCCGACGCCTACAAACAGGTCCTGGCCCTGAGCAAGGGCGCGGACGAGGCCTTCGTCCAGTCGGGTCTGGACCCGAAGCTGGCCGAGCTGGTGAAGATCCGCGTCTCCCAGCTCAACGGGTGCGCGTTCTGCCTGCGCATGCACGCCCGCGACGCGGTCGCCAAGGGCGAGACCGCGGACCGGCTCGCCGTCGTCGCGGCCTGGTGGGAGTCGCAGTACTTTACCGAGCAGGAGCGGGCCGCCCTGGCCCTCGCGGAGGAGGTCACCCAACTGCCGGTCCCGGAGCAACGTGAGTGGGACAACGGGTCGCTCAACGACGAGCAGGTCTCGGCCGTCACGTGGCTGTCGATTGTCATGAACTCCTGGAACCGCATCGCCATCCGCAGCGGGTACCCCGTCGGGCCGTAGGGTCGCCCGGTCAGGTGACGTCGTTCAGCAGCTCCAGCACGTGGCGGTAGTCCCTCCCGGTCGCCCGGGTCATGCCAAGCTCGCAGGTCCGGTTGCAGGAGGCGTGGGCCGCCGCGCCGAGGTCCCGGACCTGCCGCGACTGCCGCTCGGTGGCGGAGGCGGTCAGCTCCGGGTGGAGCATCCCGCGGTCCCCGGCGAATGCGCAACAACCCCAGTCTGCGGGGACGTCGACGCGCTCGGCCACGGCGCCAGCGACCGCGTCCAGGGCCGGGTTCAGGCCCATCCGGGTCGAGGAACAGGTCGGGTGCAGAACCAGCGAAGGCAGTCGGTTCCCCTCCGGTAGCCGGGGCAGCAGCTGCTCGGCGGCGAACTCGACGGCGTCGACGATGCGCAGCGGCAGCTCGCCCGCCGGCGGCTCGTCGGCCTCCACGGCATGCCGGAGCCCCTCGGTGCAGGAGGACGCGTCGCAGACGATCGGCAGCTCCCCGCCGCGGGTGGCCTTCCGCAGGGCCGCCGCGGTCCGGGCACGCATCGTCTCCTGCCCGGCCACCATCCCCTTGGACGACCACGGGGTCCCGCAGCACAACCCGTCGATCCCGGTGGGCACCAGCAGCTCGAGCCCCGCCTTGCGGGCCAGCCCCAGGAGGCTGTCCTGCACGCCCGCCCCGGCCGGAGCCCCGCCGTCGTCCCTCCCCGACCCGGCCGCGCCGAACATCGCCGAGACGCAGGCCGGGAAGTACACGGCGACGGGATCGCTCCCCGGTGCCGGACGGGCGCGCGAGGCACCGCCGGCCGGCAGCTCGGGCGAGTACAGCGGGACCGCATCGGCCCCGAGCACGGCCCGCGCCGCCTCGTTGGCGGAACGGACCGCGCGGATGGGGAGCCTCGCGGCGGCGTCGAGCCCCAGGCCGGCGGCGCGGGTCGCGCTCCCCCAGTGGCGGGCGGCCAGGTTCCAGCCGGCCGAGGCCACGGCCCCGGCGTCGTCGCGGCGCAGCCGCCGGACCAGGTCCCCGGTGTTGATGTCCACCGGGCACGCGGTCTGGCACATCCCGTCCACCGCGCACGTCTGCACCGACTCGTACCCGTAGTCGCGCTCGAGCTCGCGCGCCAGCGCCTCGTCCCCGGAGAGCCGGGCCGACTCGATGGCGCGCAGGCCCACGATGCGCTGGCGCGGGGTCAGGGTCAGGTCGCGGCTGGGGCAGACCGGCTCGCAGTAGCCGCAGGAGACGCAGCGGTCCACCTCCTCCGCCACGGGCGGGTCAGCCTTGATGTGGCGCAGGTGCGCCTCCGGGTCGTCGTCAAGGACGACGCCGGGGTTGAGCACGCCGGCCGGGTCGCACAGCTCCTTGATGCGGCGCATCACGTCGTAGAGTTCGTCCCCATACTGCCGCCGCACGTAGGGCGCCATGACGCGGCCGGTGCCGTGCTCGGCCTTGAGCGACCCGCCCTCGCCGAGCACCAGGTCCACCATGTCCTCGGTGAAGGCGCTGTACCGCTCCAGCTCGGCGCCGCTGGCGAAGCCGTCGGTGAGCATGAAGTGCACGTTGCCGTCCTTGGCGTGGCCAAAGATCACGCTGTCGCGGTACCCGTACCGCTCGAACAGGCCGACCAGCTCCGCGCAGGTGCGGCCCAGCGCGGGAACGGGCACCACGATGTCCTCCAGCAGCGCCGTCGTGCCCTGCGGCCGGGCCCCGGCGACGGAGGCGTAGAGGCCCTTGCGCAGATGCCACAGCGCGGCGCGGGCGCCGGCGTCGGTGGTGAACCCCGCCGGTTCCGTGAGCGCGATCGCCTCCACCGCGGCGTCCCCGCGGCGCCGCAGCTCCTCGAGTTCGGGCGCCCCGGTGGCCGAGTACTCGACGAGCAGGGCGGCCTGCTCGCGCACGTCCAGCCCCGCGACGACGCCGGGGGTGCCCCGGAGCCGCTGGCCGACCCGCAGGGACGTGGCGTCGAGCAGCTCGACGGTCGCCGCCCCGGTCTCGACGAGTCCGGGCAGCGCGTCGTTGGCCGCGTGCAGGTCGCGGAAGACCAGCAGCCCCGTGGCGGTGTGCGTCGGCCGGGCCACGGTGCGGAACACGGCCTCGGCGACGAAGCCGAGCGTGCCCTCGCTCCCGATGGCCAGGTGGGCCAGCATCTCCACCGGCGTCTCGAAGTCCAGCAGCGAGTTCAGCCCGTAGCCCATGGTGTTCTTCATCGAGAACTGCCGGCGCACGGCGGCGGCCGAGGCCGGGTTGGTGCGGACTCGGCGGGCGAGGCCCGCCAGCCCCTCGTGCAGGTCCGGCTCGAGCCGCCGCAGCTCCGCGTCGGCGCCGGGCGCCCCCGTGTCGACGACCGTGCCGGAGGGCAGGACCAGGGTCATGGACTCGAGCGTCCGGTACGTGTTTTCGGTGGTCCCGCAGTTCATGCCCGAGGAGTTGTTGGCCACGACCCCGCCGATCGTGCAGGCAGCCTCGGAGGCGGGGTCCGGGCCCAGGCGCCGCCCGTAGGGGGCCAGCCGGGCGTTGACGGCGCGGACCGTGGCGCCCGGCCGCACCCGGACGCGGGCGCCGCCGTCGAGCACCTCGATGTCGCGGAAGTGCTTGCGCACGTCCACCAAGACGCCGTCGGACACGGCCTGCCCGCTGAGGCTGGTGCCCCCGGAGCGGAAGGTCAGGGGCACGCCCTGCGCGGCGCTCGCCCGCATCAGCGCGCCGACCTCGCCGGCGTCCGCGGCCGTGACGACGGCCTGCGGAACGAGCAGGAAGTGGGAGGCGTCGTGGGCCGTGGCGTGCCGGTCGAGGGCGCGGTCGCTCACGCGGGCCGGATCGGCGACCGCCTCCCGGAGGCTCTGCAGCATGTCGAACCGCCTTTCAGCGCTGGGGTTGAGGGCTTGGGCCCCAGCCTAGGGACCGGGCCGCGCCGCGGTCCGCTCCCGTTATCGCCCAGCGATAACGGGCGTTGGCCCCGTCCTGCGGCCGGGACCAGACTGGCCAGACAGCCCCCGGGCCGCCCACGCGGGCGGCCGCCAACCGGAAGGATGCCGCCCATGATCTTCATCGTCGTCAAGTTCAACGTCAGGCCCGAGTACTCGGAGCGCTGGCTCGACCTGACCCGCTCCTTCACCGAGGACACCCGCCGCGAGCCGGGCAACCTCTGGTTCGACTGGTCCCGCAGCGTGGAGAACCCGAACGAGTTCGTGCTGGTCGAGGCGTTCGAGGACGACGCCGCCGAGGCCCATGTGACCAGCGAGCATTTCCAGCGCGCCATGCAAGAGATGCCCGAGGCGCTCGCCGAGACGCCGCGGATCATCAGCCGCCAGATCGAGGGCAACGCCTGGGACCGCATGGGCGAACTCGCGATCGCCTGACCCCTCCCCCGCCGGCTGCGGCCGGGCTCCCCGCCTGGGGGCCCGGCCGCAGCCGTCTTAAATTGGTGGGCCCCGGGGCGTCCCGCCAAGATGGTCGCATGGGACGCAACGACGCACTGGCCGGACTGGCCTCGGTCCAGAAGGCCTTCGCGCTGCTCGACGCCGTCGCCAGCCACAGCCGGGGCATGACCGCGAAGGAGCTCGCCGCCGCCCTGGAGATGCCGCTGCCGACGGTCTACCGGATGCTGAAGACGCTGGTCGCGTCGGGGCACCTCGTCCACCTCAAGGAGGAGAGCCGGTACGGCCTCGGCTACCGGCTCCATGCGCTGGACACGTCGCTGCGCCGCCAAGTCGGCACGCCGCCGGCCGTGGCCCGGCTGGTGCGCGAGCTCCACGTACGGGCGGACGCGGCCGCCTACTACGCCGTGCACCGGGGCGAGGACATCGTCGTCGCGCACGTCGTCGATTCCCCCGGCCGGCCGCGGATCACCCCCATGGGCTTCGGCTTCAACGACGCCGCCCACGCGACCGCGTTCGGCAAGGTGCTGCTGGCGGCCATGGAACCGGACCGGCGGGAGGCCTATCTGGAGCGGCACGGGCAGCCGGCGATGACGGACGCGACGATCACCGGGGCCGCGGAGTTCGCGGCCGAGCTCCGCCGCGTCGCGGAGACCGGCATCGCCGTCGAGCGCGAGGAGTTCATCCGCGGGGCCTCCTGCATGGCGGCACCGGTGACGAACCAGGCCGGCCAGACGATCGGGTCGGTGGCCGTCTCGATGGACCCGGCCGACTTCACGGCCCACTCGGACCAGGTCGCGGTCCTGCTGCGCGACACCGCGGGCCGGGTCGGCAGGGCCCTGCGCGGCACGCCGCTGGTGCCGCGGTAGGTGGATGCGCGCGACGGCGGGGCCCGCGCCGGGACCCCGCCGTCGTGCGAGGAAACTCAGAGGGCCGAGGTGGCCATCTGGTCCGCGATGTACTCGGCCTGGCGGATGGCCAGGGCCACGATCGTCAGTGTCGGGTTCGCGGCCGCGCCGGTCGTGAACTGCGACCCGTCGGAGACGAACAGGTTCGGCACGTCGTGGGCCTGCCCGAACGCGTTGACGACGCCGTCCTCGGGGCGCTCGCTCATGCGGGCCGTGCCGAGGTTGTGGGTCGACGGGTACGGCGGGGTCCGGTGCGAGGACACCGCCCCGACCGCGTCGTACAGCAGGGAGGCCTGCTGGTAGCCGTGCTCGCGCATCGCGGTGTCGTTCGGGTGGTCGTCGAAGTGCACGTTCGGGACCGGGAGCCCCAGCCGGTCGGTGACCGTGGTGTTCAGGGTGATCCGGTTCGACTCCTGCGGCATGTCCTCCCCCACGATCCACAGCCCGGCGGTGTTGACGTAGGCGTCGAGCAGCGCCGTGAAGTCCGGCCCCCACGCCCCCGGGTCGACGAAGCTGGCCAGGAACGCCGGTCCCAGCGAGATGGTCTCCAGGTAGTAGCCGCCGGCGAAGCCGCGGTCGACGTCGTGCCGCGACTCGTCGGCGATCAGCCCGGCCATGGTCTCGCCCCGGTACATGTTCACCGGGCGGTCGAAGCGCGCGTACACCGAACCGGTCGTGTGGCGCATGTAGTTGCGGCCCAGCTGGCCCGAGGAGTTCGCCAGCCCGTCCGGGAACAGCGGCGAGGCAGAGAGCATCAGGAGCCGAGGGGTCTCGATGGCGTTTCCGGCGACGGCGACGACGCGGGCCTTCTGCCGGTGCAGGTTCCCTTCCTTGTCGACGTAGAGGACGCCGTCGGCCCGGCCCTCGGGGGTGTGGGTGATCTGCACGGCTTGGGACTCCGGGCGCAGGTCCAGCAGGCCCGTGCCCAGGGCCTTCGGGATCTCCGAGACCATGATGGACCACTTGGAGCCGTTCTTGTCGCCCTGGAAGTTGAAACCGTCCTGGATGGAGGCCGGCCGCCCGTCGTAGGGCTCGGCGTTGGTCGCGTAGGGTCCCGTGGCGTAGTGCCGGTACCCCAGGCGCTCGGCCCCGTTCGCCAGGACCTTGTAGTTGTTGTTGGCGGGCAGGGGCGCCCGGCCGTGGCGGTGCGTGCTGCCCATCTTCCTCTCGGCCCGGTCGTAGTAGGGCTCGAGGTCGGCGAGGGCAACCGGCCAGTCCAGCAGGTTGGCGCCGTCGATGCGGCCGTAGGTGGTGCGCGCCGCGAACTCGTGGGCCTTGAACCGGGGCGTCGCCCCCGACCAGTGCGTCGTGGTGCCGCCGACGGCCTTGACGATCCACGCCGGCAGGTTCGGGAAATCGCGGGCAATCCGCCAGGAACCCGTGGTGGTGCGGGGATCCAACCAGGCCATCTGGTTGAAGGCGGCCCACTCGTCCTGGTGGTAGTCCTCGTTCCTCAGATACGGGCCAGCCTCGAGGAGGACGACCTTGACGCCCTTCTCGACGAGCTCGTGGGCCAGCGTGCCGCCGCCGGCGCCGGAGCCGATGATGACGACGGCGGAGTCGTCGTCGAAATCGATGCGTGCCGAGTTCTCCTGGGTGGTCATCGCGTCTGCGCTCCTTCGACGGTGTTGGTGCCCTGGAACAGGTCTTCCACGGATTCGATGCCCGGTTCCGGGGCGGCCGGGGCCACGGTGTAGGGCAGCGGGCCTATCTCGGTCGGGTCCTCGCCGCTTTCCTCGATGCGCGGTTCGGGCAGCCACGCCAGGTCGTTGAACCCGCGGTGCAGGTACCCGCCCTTGGAGAACGACTCGCCCTCGTAGCCGAGGGCGGCCTGCACCTCGGGGTCGTCGTAGAGGTTCAGGACAGTGGTGCGGCGGATGAAGCCGAAGAACTCCAGGTCGGAGATGCGCTTCAGGACGGCCAGCGCCCGGTCCTCGGGCAGGTCAAGGAAGTGCTCCTCGGTCAGCGTGTCCAGGGTCATGAGGCCCTGCGTCAGCGCCATACGGAACCAACGGGACTCCTCCGAGACGTCGATGATCTTCTGCGTCATCCGTTCGTAGGGTCCGTCCGGGAAGTCCGGGTGCGGGAAGGCGACCCGGATGATGCGGGTCAGGATCCGGCGCGCCTCCTCGGACAGTTCCATGGCGTTGAGCTCCGAGTATTTTGCGGGGAACACCATCGTTGTCACCTCAGGTCGATGCGGTCTGGTCGCGGCCCCGGCACGGTCCGCGCGGTGGCGTCGCGCTTCTGTCCGGGAGGCCGTGGGGCCAGTCTGTGCCGCAGGTCACTCCCCGGCCAACGGCCGTTATCGGCTGGTGAGAACGAGGCCGATCAGCGGCATCGTGGGGTTAGCCTGCGACCATGCTCAATCTCGACGAGACCACCATCCGCAGCATCTCGGTGGGCGGGATGGACAACAACGTCTACCTGCTCACGCACAGGGCCTCCGGCCATCAGGTGCTGATCGACGCGGCGGACGACGGCGCGGCCATCCGGGCGATGCTCGCGGACGCCCGTGCCGATGCGGCGCAGGAAACCCGGGTGACCTACCTGGTCACCACGCACTCGCACTGGGACCACGTGCGCGCCCTGGCCGACATCGCCGCGGAGACCGGGGCCACGACGGCGGCCGGAAGCGAGGACGTGCCGGACATCGAGGTGCCCATCGACGTGGCCCTCGAGGCCGGGCCTCTCGACGCCGGCGGCGGCCTGGAGCTCGAGGTCATCAAGCTGCGCGGGCACACGCCCGGTTCCGTGGCCCTGCTCTACCGCGACCCATCCGGCCCTGCGCACCTGTTCACCGGCGACTCGCTCTTCCCCGGAGGCGTCGGCAACACGTTCGACGACCCGGAGCGCTTCGCCACGCTGCTCGGCGACGTCACCGACCGGGTCTTCGCCGTCCTGCCCGACGACACGGTCGTTCACCCGGGCCACGGGAAGGGCACCACGCTCGGGGCCGAGCGTCCGCACCTGGGCGAGTGGCGGGCCCGCGGCTGGTAGTACCGGGGCCAACCCCGCGGACGTGGAGCGGATGGTCAAGGAAGGGACGGATGCCCTGGGCGACCTCGATGTCTTCATAGCGAATGCGGGCATCGCTCTGGTCGACGAGATCCTCGACGTTGAGCCCGAGGCGCTCGACCGCATCATCGACGTGAACATCAAGGGCGTCTACTACTCGTACCAGGCGGCGGCGCGCAGGTTCATCGCCCAAGGCACCGGCGGCAAGATCATCGGCGCGGCTTCGATTGTCGCCTACCGGCCCTTCCCCGTGCTGGCTTCGTATTCGGCCACCAAATGGGCTGTCCGCGGACTCACGCAGGCGGCCGCGATGGAGTTCGCGAAGCACCAGATCACCGTGAACGCCTGATCGACGGCGGGATCAACTTCTCATAGCCGCCTGGAAAGGATGCCGGGGCCCGCGGCCCCGCGGTTCACCGGCCCCGCCCACCCGCCGCACAGCGCCCGCATGGGCCCGGCGCGTAGCGTCGGAGACACCTTCCTCAAGGGTGCGAGTGAACGCGGAGACCCCAGCCACCGATCGTGGCTGGGGTCTCTTGCTGCCGGCGGGGCATGACGGCGCCGCCGTCGTCATCCCCCGCGACCTGGCCCGCGCGGACCCAACCCGTCCGGCCCCGCCGCTAGGGTCGACGGTGGCGCCGGCCGTCCGGCGGGATCCGCGGTGGATCCGGCGGCCGCGACCACGACCCAGGGGGGACACCATGATCGACTTCACCAACGCGTCCATCGTCAAGCTCGGCCCGGCCTCGATCGAGGGCACCGCCCAGGACCTGGCCGCGCTGCTCATCCAGGGCGAGCAGGTCCACGCCGCGTTCCGCGGGATCCGGGACTTCGTCGCGTTCACCGACAAGCGGCTCATCGTCGTCAACGTCCAGGGGATCACGGGCAAGAAGCGCGACTACACCTCGCTCCCCTACGCGAGGATCCAGTCCTTCTCCGTCGAGACGGCCGGCACGTTCGACCTCGACGCGGAGCTGGACCTCTGGTTCAGCGGGCTGGGCAAGGTCCGGCTCGAGTTCACCAGCCAGGTCGACATCCGCTGGATCGCCCAGTTCATCGCGGCGCACGCGCTGTAGCCGGCCGGGGCGCGGGCGGCGGCGGGCCCGACGCGGCCGGCAGCTGGAGGAGCGGCCAGTCGAGGCCATGCCGACCCCCGTTAGGGACCGGCTAGTCGCCGTCGATGTCCTCGGCGACGCTGACGTAGCATTCGAAGGAGGCCGGTCCCATGAGCGCCAGGCCGATGGCCCCGGAGCGCGACCGGTCCAGGTCCTCGTCGAAGGCCCGGGCCACGGGCTCGCCGGCGGGGAGGGAGTCGGCATCGACGGCTGCGCCGTCGGGAGCGTCCACGGCGAGCCCCTCGAGCGAGACCCGGGCCGGGCGGGCCGCGCCGGCCCCGCCCACGGTCACGAATCGAATCGGCGTCGTCGCGCCCCCGCTGGAACTCATGCCGGCCTCCTGCCCGATTGGCCCCAGTATGCGCCGGCGGCGCGCCCGGCGCCATGCTCGCGGCGGGTCGGGCCTGCGGCTCCCGCCGGATGCGGCCCCTGCCCCGGCGGCGGACCGCCGGCCACAGGATCCTTCCAAGGTCCGCTTCGTACCGTCCTCGTACCTTCCTCAAAGGTGGGAATGAACAGTGGGCCCCGGTCGCCGGGAGCGGCCGGGGCCCCGCCACCCCAGGCTTGGCTCCAATACCGCACCGGCCACGGCCACTTGCCGCACAGTGCCTGCGTAGACACGGCCGGAAGCGTGGTAGACAGCTTCCTCAAGGTGCGAGTGAATGCGGAGACCCCCGCCACGCAACGTGGCTGCGGCTTTCCGCTGCGGCCGCAGTCCGTTGACCAGCCTAGCCAGGCCCATCGGACACCGGCACGCGCAGCCTGTTCGGCTGACAGCTGCGGTTCGACCTCGCCCCGGGCCTTCCCCTGGTAGCCCGGCGCCGCGGGACCCCCGGCCAACGCCCCGGAACCGCCGCCCCGCGCCGGTGCCCGGCGCCGCGGTGGTCCCCCGGCAGCTTGGGCCCGGCCCCGAAGAACCGCTCCCGCAGCGTCGCTCCCCCGGCCCCCGCGTCCGCCCCCGGCCAGAGCCCAAGGCGGCGCAGCTCCGGGGAGGCTAGGCGCGCGAACTCGAGTAGGTCCGCCGGGCGGACCGCGGAGGACAGGTTCAAGCCGTCGATCCCGGACTCGTCCCGCCAGCGCTCGAGCTCGTCGGCGACGATGGCCGGGGACCCGGCGATGACCGGGCCGCGCCCGCCGATCAGCGAGCTCGCGCACGGTCCACCGGCGGTCCGGGTCGAGCTTCGTGAAGACCCAGTGGCCCGTCAAAGAAAATTATCTGGACAGCAGAGTACAAGTCTGGACAGCAGTATTGTGAGGTGGTTCACTGGTTTGGCAAGAGACCCACGCGATGAGAGAGATCACATGAAGATGACACACAATCCGCTTGGACGCCGGGACTTCTTGAGGCTATCCGGGGCGGCAGGCGGCCTCTTGGCCCTTGGATCCATCACCGCATGCGGACAGGCCGGGGCCGGAGGCGGGGGTGGCAATGGCGGATACACCGGCGACGTCGCGGTGACGGGACTGGCCAGCCTCATCCACTCGGCCCCGTTCTTCATCGCCCAATCGGAGGGCTTTTACGAGGAAGAGGGGCTGGACCTCGAGCACATTCAGTTCCCGGGCGGGCTCGACACCGTGCGCGGCGTCGAGTCGGGGATCGGGTTCGGCACTTCCTCGACGATCCCGGTATTCATCGCTGCGGAGAGCGGCATGGACGTCCGCATCATCGGGAACGTGTACACGGCAGCCTCAGTCGACTTCATCGCCCTCCCGGACTCTGGCGTCAAGACCATCGACGACGTCCGCGGCAAGAAGGTTGCCGTGAGTACGCCCGGCTCGAATTCCTCCTACTTCGCAGAGCGGACTCTGCAGGAAGCCGGCATCGCCCCGGGCAAGGACGTCCAGCTCGTCAGCGTCGGCTCGGCCGCCGATTCGTGGACCGCTGTCTCGCAGGGAGTGGTCGACGTGGCTTGGACGGCGTCGCCGCTGTCCGAGCAGATTGCCGCAGAGAGCGGGGCCACGGTGGTCTGGCGCTCCCGGGACTATGTCACCGACTGGTCCGATACGTGCCTGCTCGCCACGGGGTCGTTTATCGAGGAGAACGGCGAGGCTCTCCGCGGATGGGGAAGGGCAGTGAAGAAGGCGATGGACATGATCGCCAACGACATCGAAACTGCGGCGGCTGTGTATGCGGAAGCGATCGACTACGAGCCCGCAGTCGCCCGCAAGGCGTTGGAGAACTCCCAGAGTTTCTTCAGTCTCGAATTCACGGACGCGCAACTGCAGGCGGTCGTGGCGGCAGGCAAGGAGCAGGGGCAGCTCAAGCAGGACCCGGACATGGACCGAGTCGTGATGAGGAACTTCCTGTGATGAGCCCGAACCCCACCCTGCCGGCGACCGGCGAGCACGATGTCGTCTTCGACAACATCGGTATGACGTTCCAGACGGCCGCCGGCGCAACCCAAGCCGTCGCAAACGTCAGCGGCTCCATTCAGGAGCACAAGTTCATCTCCGTGATCGGCCCCAGTGGATGCGGGAAAAGCACGCTGCTCGACATGGTCGGTGGGCTCCTCAAGCCCACCCAGGGGAGGATCAGCATCGACGGGGAGCAGGTGACGGGTCCCCGACGCGACACCGCGATGGTCTTCCAGGAGGATTCCACCCTGCATTGGCGCAGTGTTCTGGACAATGTGGCATTCGGGCTCGAAGTGAAGGGCAAGTCGAAGTCCGAGCGCTATGAAAAGGCCCGCGCGATGATCGAACTCGTGGGGCTTGGCCAGTTCGAGAACCACCGTCCGGGGCAGCTTTCCGGTGGCATGAAGCAGAGGGTCGCCATCGCTCGCGCCCTGGCCCTGGAGCCGCGGGTCCTGCTCATGGATGAGCCATTCGGCGCGCTGGACCAGCAGACCCGCCAGTTCGTCGGACGGGAGCTGCTGAACATCTGGGAAAAGACCCGCAACCGCGTTCTCTTCATCACCCACGATATCCAGGAGGCGGTCTACCTTTCCGACGAGGTGTGGGTCATGTCCGCCCGGCCGTCCGTGGTCAAGGAAGTCGTCAAGATCGACCTCCCGCGCCCCCGCCCCGAAGGCACCCACGCCCTTCCGAGGTTCCGAGAGCTCGAGAACCACCTCTGGGACCTCGTTAAGGTCGAAGCGGCCAAGACCCTCGGACCCGGGGCACAGTCGGCATGACGGTCACCCAGCAACAGCCCCGGCAACTGCCGGCGGCCTCGATGGGCCGGAGGGCCCGGATAGTCCGCTGGCTGATCGTCCTCGGCCTCGTCGTGACCCTGGAGGCGACGACCCGGCTGGGTCTCATCGAACGCAGCCTGATGGTCCCGCCGTCGGAGATCTTCACCCGCCTGGCCGCCATCGTCCCCACCCCGGAGTTCGGGGTGGACGCGGCACGCACGCTGACCACGATCCTGTCCGCCTTCGCGATCGGCCTTGTCGGGGGCCTCCCCCTGGGAGCCATCTTGTGGCGCCTGCCCGCGGTGGGCCGCGCCCTGGAGCCTTTCCTGGTGACGGGATACGCCATGCCCACCCTCCTGTTCTATCCCGTACTCCTGGCGCTCATGGGACTGAACGCAGGGCCGATCGTCGTTATCGCAGCGAGCATGTCACTCGTTCCCATCGCCCTCACGACCATGGTGGCTCTGGGATCGATCAAGCCGATCCTGCACAAACTCGCCAAGTCGGTGAACGCCTCATCACCGCAGTACTACCTGAAGGTACTGCTGCCGGCCTCCACGCCGCTCGTCTTCCCCGGCGTGAAGCTCGGTTTCATCTACGCCGTGATCGGCACGATCGCGATGGAGTTCATCCTCGCTGCCGAGGGCATCGGATTCCGTGCCGGCTTCTACTACCGGGAGCTGAACACCGTGGACATGTGGGCCTACATCACTGTCGTGATCGTGCTCAGCGTCATTGTCAACGGTGTCCTCACATGGGCGGAGAAGCGGATCAGAAAGGACATGCTATGAGCACCAACGTCGAGACGTCCGTCCCGACGGGGCCGGCGGCGCCGTCGCCAACCAAGGCGACCACGACCGTCAAGGACACCCTGTGGCGGGCAGTGGTGGTCGTTGCGCTCCTGGCCCTGTGGGCCGTGCTCTCGGCCGCGTCAGACCTGGTCGCGTCTCCGACCGCTTCCATGGCGGCGTTGGCCGAGCTCTTCGCTGACGGATCGATCTACAGGCACCTGAACAGCACGCTGGAAGCGGTCGCGATCGGGTTCCTCGTCGCGGCGGGTATCGGCTTTCCGCTGGGCTATGCCATCGGTCGGAGCAAGTTCCTGGGCGCGGTGTTCGACCCCCTTGTCGCAGGGGCCTTCGCCGTCCCCCGGATCGTCTTCTTCCCGGTCCTGCTGCAGATCTTCGGCGTGGGGGTGGGTGCCCAGGCCGCCATGGCGGCCCTGGCCGCGGTGTTCCCCATCATGGTTGCGACAACCGCCGGGGTACGCGCCATCAATCCCCTCCTCCCCAAACTCGCCCGCTCACTGACACTGACGCCGCTGCAAGTCGCCACGAAGATCTACATTCCCGCGATGGCCCCCTCGCTCATGGTGGGTATCCGGATCGGCTTCAGCATCGCCTTCATCAACGTCATCATTGCCGAGTTCTTCGCCGCCCGCGCGGGGCTGGGGCTCCTGGCCCTACGGGCCTACGGACGGCTGGACCTGCCGTCCATGTACGGGATCATCGTCCTGCTCGCGGCCATTGCGCTCATTGGCAACCTGATCCTCTGGGCCGCCGAACGCAAGCTCGCCAGGAACGTGTGAACTCAGGGGCCCCGATGCCCAATCGTGGACCGAACCATCAGACCCAGACAGCAGGAGTGCCAACATGTCCAGCACGGCCGCAATTCAGGAATACGAACGGCTTCGAGCGGAATTCCGCGCCAAGGGATTGGGCGGACGAATGGGGTTTGGACAACGGCCGGCCCTAGTGGTCGTTGACCTGATCCGCGGATTCACCGACGAGAGGTCTCCCCTGGCCGGAGAACTCGACACTCAAATGCAGGCCACGCAAAGGTTGCTCTCTCTCGCGCGCGAGGCCGGCGCGCCGGTGATCTTCTCCACGGTCGCCTACGACGCCGATCTCCAGGAAGCCGGCAAGTGGATCCGGAAGATCCCCTCCAACAACTGGCTCGTGGAGGGCAGCGAGTGGGTGGAACTAGACGAGCGGCTCGGGCGTCGCACGGATGAGATGCTGCTGGTCAAGAAGTACGCGTCCTGCTTCTTCGGCACCGATCTCGCCAGCCGCCTGCTTTCCCGAGGCATCGATACGGTCGTCCTGGTCGGTTGCACGACCAGCGGGTGCATCCGTGCCACCGCCGTCGATGCATGTTCCTACGGGTTCCACACCATTGTCGTCGAGGAAGGCGTCGGGGACCGCGCCGAACTGCCGCACCTTGCCAGCCTCTTCGATATTGACAGCAAGTACGGCGACGTCGTGAGCCTGGAGGACGCAAGCGCCTACCTCCAGCATGTCCACGACTAGGCCTTCTCAACGCAGGCAACGGCGGCTGCTCGCCCTGTCCGTCGTTCTCTTCGGATTCGCACTGGGCACGCTATCCGTGGTCGTCCCGCTGCGGGGAGTGGACGCCGGCTTCAGTCCCAGCGACATCGGACTGCTCGTGGCGGCCGCCGCTGTTGCCCAACTTGGAACACGTCTCGGTATGGGAGCCCTGCTGCGGAGGTTCCCCGACAGGTCGTTGCTTGCCGTCTCGGGAGCTCTGATCGCGGCATCATGCATCCTCCTGTCCCTATCCGCGGCATTGTGGGTCTTCATCACCGCCCAAGTGGTCCAGGGAGCGGCTCGCGCGTTCTTTTGGACAAGCAGCCAGACGCACGCTGTCCGCTCCTCGGACTCGGCCGTCAGCGGACTCCGGGACGTCAATCTCTCGGGTGGGCTGGGGGCGCTCCTGGGTCCGGCCGTCGCCGGCTGGCTCTGGGGGACCTCCATCCAGTTGCCGCTTCTGGTGGCCGCTGCGGCGGGCACGCTCGCCGTCGTTCCAACCGTGCTGCTGGAGCGACATCCCCCGTTCTCCGGCAAACCGACGCCCTCAGGGGCTGGAGACGCACACGTGCGACTTTGGCGCCGTCCGGGAATGCTCGCCGCCTGCTGGATGAACACGGGAGCGGGCGCCTGGAAGAGCCTGTTGGACTCCTACGTCCCGGTCGCCCTGTCGTTGGCCGGACAACCCGCGGCGGTCATCGGTCTCCTGCTCTCCGTTGCCAATGCGACCGTTCTGGCGGGCAGCGCCGCCAGCGGATGGATCCACGGCCGCGGCACCAGGGCGGCCATGGCCGCCGGAATGCTGCCACTCGGAGTCGGCTTGGCCGCCGTGGGCCCCTTTGCGGGCCTCACACACATCTCACTCACCGCCCTGGCCCTCTCCGGGATCGGCGCCGGCGTGCTGCAAACCATCGGTCCGGCGATCGCAGCGGAAAGAGTGCATCCGGAGGAGCGTGGCGACGCCCTGGCCCTGACCGGGGTTCTCCGCTCGGCCGCCTTGTTCCTGACACCCGTCGGAATGGCGGGCCTAGTCGCCCTCGTGCCCGTGCCCGTCGCGCTACTGGTCGCGGGCCTACTCCTCTCGACGCCTGCAGCCAGCCCTTGGAGGGAAAGACAACGCCGCACCCGGGACATGCGATAGCCGAACCGTCCTCGACGCAGGCAAAAACCACTGAAGAAAGGCCGACCATGACCGAAACACATCTCGGCGACCACCCCGCCACGGCTCCGAGATTGGAGCTGCTCCACGGACACACCATTCCGCACTTGGGGTTGGGCACATGGCCCCTCCTTGAAGACGAATGCGAAGCCGTCGTACGGCTCGCCGTGCGCGGCGGCTACCGGTTGATCGACACCGCCTTCCAGTACAGCAACGAGGCCGCCGTGGGCCGCGGAATACGAACAGCAGGAGTCCCACGCGAGGAGCTCTTCGTTTCCAGCAAGTTCAACAAGGAATCCCACAGCGTTGACGGTGTCCAACGGGCCTACGACCGGAGCCTGCGCGAACTCGGCCTCGACTACCTCGACATGTTCATGTGCCACTGGCCCGTCCCCGCGCTGGACCGCTACACGGAGGCATGGAAGGGCCTCGTCAAGCTACTCGACGAGGGACGCGTCAAGGCCATCGGCGTCTCGAATTTCAAACCCAGCCACCTGGACAGGATCATCGACGCGACGGGAGTCGTCCCAGACGTCAACCAGATCCAACTCAGCGCCGACCTGGCACGCCACCAAGCCCGGGACACGCATGCCCGGTTGGGCATCCTCACGGAGGCCTGGAGCCCAATTGGCCGCGCGTCGGGCCTGCGCGACCACCCCGTGGTGACCAGAATCGCGCAGGAGTCGGACCGGACTCCGGCCCAGGTCCTGCTGCGGTGGCACATCCAGCAGGGAGTGGTGCCCATTCCACAGGCCGCCAAGAGCGAGTGGCTCGAGGAAAACCTCTCCGTCTTCGATTTCAGCCTCAGCGCCGAAGCAATGGCCGCGCTGGCCACCCTGGACCGTGGCGAAGCTGCAGCCCGCGACTCCGACGATCCCGAGAACGGACACTGACGCCTCCTATCGGGATCCCCAGAAGACCCAAGGGGATTGACGTGGATCACAAAATAGGGGATTCTCTTCACATAAGAGAAGTCCTCTGCTCTGCAGACGAAGTTCATTGAACAAGGAGTTCCTCCCCATGGCAGACCACAGCGGCGTCCTCGAGGACGTTCGGCGCGGCATGATCCCCGCCCACATCTACAACGACAAGGAGATCTTCGAGCTGGAGAAGGAGCGGCTCTTCAGCCGCACCTGGCTCTTCGTCGCCCACGAGTCCGAGATCCCGGAGGCCGGCGACTACGTCGTGCGCAGGGTGCTCGAGGACTCCTTCATCATTTCCCGCGACGAGAAGGGGCAGATCCGGGCCTTGTTCAACATGTGCCTGCACCGCGGCATGCAGGTCTGTCGGGCGGAAATGGGAAACGCCTCGCATTTCCGGTGCCCGTATCACGGCTGGTCCTACCGCAACGACGGGCGCATCGTCGGCCTTCCGTTCCATAAGGAGGCCTACGGCGGGGAGGAGGGGTTCAAGAAAAAGGGCCAGACGCTACTGCCCGCGCCTGCCCTGGGCACCTACAACGGCCTGATCTTCATCAGCATGGACCCGGACGTCGAACCGCTGGAGGACTTCCTCGGGGACTTCAAGTTCTACCTCGACTACTACACGCGGCAGAGCGCAGACGGAATCGAGTTGCGCGGCCCCCAGCGCTGGCGAGTCAAGGCCAATTGGAAGATCGGCTCCGAGAATTTCGCCGGCGACATGTACCACACGCCCCAGACCCACACATCGGTCGTGGAGATCGGGTTGTTCCGCGAGCCCAAGGCGGAGAAGCGTAAGGACGGAACCACCTACTGGGCGGGCAACGGCGGCGGAACGACGTACAAGCTTCCGGAGGGGAGCCTCGAGGACCGGCTGCGCTACGTGGGCTACCCGGACGAAATGATCGCCCGAATGAAGGAGCAGTGGAGCCAGCAGCAGCTCGACGTGGTGGGCAAGGACGGGTTCATGATCTCCGCCGCGTCCCTTTTCCCCAACATGAGCTTCGTGCACAACTGGCCCCGTGTTGAAGAGGGATCCGACGAGGTCCTGCCCTTCATCTCCCTCCGCTTGTGGCAACCGGTCAGCGAAAACGAAACGGAGATCCTCTCCTGGTTCGCCGTCGACAAGAACGCCTCGGAGGAGTACAAGGCTCTTTCCTACAAGGCCTATCTCATGTGCTTCGGCAGCGGCGGGATGTTCGAGCAGGACGATGTCGAGAACTGGGTTTCCCTGACGAACACAGCGGCCGGCTCCATGGCGCGGCGCCTCCTGCTCAACAGCCGGATGGGCGTCCTCGAGGACGGCCGGAACGTGGTCGAGCCGCTGACGCCGGAAGAGTACTCGGGCCCCGGTTCGACCCGCGTCGGCTACAGCGAATACAACCAGCGCGAGATGTTGATCCGCTGGGCCAACCACCTCGAGCAGCCGGTCAAGGCAGCAGGGCAGGTGCACGTTGGCAGCGACGCGATCCAAGCCCCGCCGGCTGCCGAACACGAGCCCGGTCGTCCTGCCGGAGCAGCAGTATCCGCAGACCACGCCTACCAGGAGGGCTAAGCCATGAGCGTTGAAACACCGCGCGAAGCACGCACGCTGTCGGAGCAGTCGCCACTGGCCGCGCACGCTCCCCGCACCCAAAGGACCGGGGACTCCCTGCCCTTCAACGACGAACTGCACCTTGAAGCGCACCGCTGGCTGGTCGACGAGGCCTACCTCTTGGACGCGCAGGAGTACGACACGTGGCTGTCCCGGATAGCCGAGGACGTCCACTACATCATGCCCGTCCGGGTCACGACGGCGCTGGGCGCCGGTTACAGCACCTCCCCCGGCATGTCGCACTGGGACGAGAACAAGTACTCCCTCAGTCGCCGGGTCGCCCGTTTTGCCACCGAACACGCCTGGACCGAGGACCCCCCCTCCCGGCTGAGGCACTACATCACCAACGTGCGCACCTTCCGCACGGACAACGCCAACGAGATCATCGTCGACTCCGCGGTCCTGCTCTTCCGCAGCCGCGGCGACGTGGGGGAAGCGGCGACCGTCTCCGCAGGACGCGAGGACCTCCTCCGCCGCACGGGGACGGGGTGGGAACTGGCGCGGCGCACGATCCTTGTCGATGAATCGGTCATCCGCATGCAGAACCTGGCGATCTTCCTATGAAACTCGCATGGGAAGGAGAGGAAGAGGACCACCTCGCAGCCATCCGGGCGGCGGAGGAACGCGACCGACTCGAGGAGCACACCAACGGCCCCCCCATCACGATCGCGAACGAGTTTGCCGAGGTCGAGGTCGTCAGGGTCGAGACGCGCAACGGATCGCGCCTGATGATCAAATCCCCGCGCTCCGGGCAGTGGGTCACCCTGTGTCCCCTGGAGCTCGAATCGCTGACCTGGCAGGGACCTGCCACGTTCTCCGCGATGATCGGGCATCCCTTCGGCCCGCTCGTCACCGAAGACGAATAGCAGTAGTCCACTCAATTTAAAGGAGCAATATCGTGGCTGTTGTCAAAGCCGACCTGGAAGCCTGTCAGGGGTACGCCAACTGCGTGGTCGGAGCAACCGATTACTTCGATCTCGACGATGACGGCCTCGTCGTCGTTCTCAAGGCCCAGGTGGCAGAAGAGGACCGGGCCCGCGTGGTCGAAGCCGCCCGCAGTTGTCCCGTCTCTGCCCTGACGGTGGAGGACGAATGAGCGAGCGGACCATCGTCGTAGGCTCCTCCATCGCAGGAGTGCGGACAGCACAGGCGCTTCGCTCGGAGGGATACGAGGGAGAAATCGTCCTCGTCGGCGAGGAGAGTGCACTCCCGTACGACAAGCCCCCCCTGTCGAAAGCCGTCCTCGCCGGCACCGCCACGGAGGAATCCATCCGTCTCCTCACCCGGGAACAGGCGGAGAACGAGGGAATCCAGCTGGTCCTAGGACACCGCGCGCTCGGCATCGACGTCGCCGAGAACCGGCTGGACCTTGACGGCCAAGCCCCCCTCCAGTACGACCACCTCGTGATCGCCACCGGAGCCAGCCCCCGCCCCTCCCCCTGGGGACGCCGACCCGGAATCCACGTCCTGCGGACCCTGGATGACGCACGCTCACTGCGCGCGGACCTTCTCGGTGGAGGCGACCTCGCCGTCATCGGGGCCGGATTCATCGGGGCGGAAGCAGCGGCAACGGCACGGGGCCTCGGGCTGGATGTCACAATCATCGACCCCGTCCCCGTGCCGATGAGCCGGATCTTCAATTCCGAGATCGGGCAATGGTTCGGCGACCTGCATCGCGACAACGGTGTCCGCACGATGTTCGGCACCGGCGTCGAGAGCATCGAAGGCGAGCAGGGCGGTTTCACCCTGCACCTGACCGACGGCCAACGCCTAGAGGCGGCCACCGTGCTGGTCGGAATCGGAGTCCTCCCCAACGATGCGTGGCTCCAGGCCTCCGGCCTGCTGGTCGAAAACGGTGTGGTCCTCAACGAGTACTGCCAGGCCCTGGACGCACCCAACGTCTATGCGGTCGGCGACGTGGCACGATGGCGCCACCCCCAACACGGCGAGGACGTCAGGATCGAACACTGGACCAACGCGGTCGAGCAGGCTGCATGCGTGGCCCACAACATCACCCACCCTGAGGCGCCCCGGGCCTACGCGCCCATTGAGTACGTCTGGAGCGACCAGCACGATTGGAAGATCCAGGTCGTGGGACGCGTCGGGGGCAATGTCGACCACGTGATCATTGGGCACCCCCAGGTCCACGGGCAGTTCGTCGCACTGTACACAACCGATGGCGTCAAGCTGATCGGCGCGGCAATCGTGAACTGGCCCAAGGCCCTCATCGCCTGCCGGCTAGGTATGGCCAGGGGCGCCACGGTCAAGGAACTGCGAGACAAGCTCGAGCCGCAACTCCAGCCGCAACCGACGGGAACGCCGTGACGAGCGACAGCACTCTCCCCGGGACCCACTCCGTCGAAAGGGCAGGCATCGCCCTCGCCTGCCGTGTCCTCGCCGGCCGGGGACTCGCCGACGGCATCCTGGGGCACATTAGCCTGCGCGTCTCCGACGACGCGCTGCTCGTGCGTTGCCGCGGTCCGCATGAGCGCGGCCTGGCCTACACGCAAGCCGAGGATATCCGCCTGGTCGATTTCGAGGGCGCCCCCGCTGCCCCCGGGGAGCTGGACGGAGGGTATGCGGTGCCCAACGAACTTCCGTTGCACACCGAGGTCCTCCGGCGCCGTCCGGACGCCCAGGCCGTCGTCCACGCCCATCCGCCTAAGGTCGTCGCAGCCGACCTGGCCGGACTGAGGGTGCGGCCTATCGTGGGTGCCTATGATATCCCCGGAACGCGGCTCGCAGCCGGCGGGGTGCCCGTCTACCCACGCGGAGTGCTTATCCGAGAACGGCGACTCGCCGCGGAGATGGCCGATGCCATGGGGTCGAGGCCGGTTGTCGTCCTGCGCGGCCATGGTCTCACAAGCGCGGCTCCCACAGTCGAGCAAGCGGTCTTGCAGGCCATCAGCGTGGACGGCCTCGCGGGACTGGCCCTACAGGTTGCCTCTGCCGGCGGAAGCCTTGTCGACCTGCCTGACGCCGACATGGCCGAGTTGCCCGATCTCGGCGGCGCGTTCAACACCGGAACCGCGTGGAAGCACGAATTGGCGCGCCTGGGTGAACGGTCTTGACCACGGATGTGTCAGCTGGCGCGACGACGGAATGGCGGCTCAGTACCATGAATGCCATGCCCTCTTCAGAGACGAAGGACGCCTCGCGGTTCGGCACCTCCCCGCCGCAGTACCCCATCGAGTCCGTCGACAACGCCCTGCGCCTGCTCTTGCTGTTCGAGAGCCGTCCCAGCATTCGGCTCACCGATGCCAGCAAGTACCTCGGCGTGGCTTCGTCGACGGCGCACCGACTGATGGGGATGCTCCTCTACCGCGGCTTCGTGCGGCAAAACCCGGAGACCAAGGCATACGAACCCGGCCAGGCCCTCAGTTCGATCGCCGTTGCGATCCGACGCCACGTCGACATCGGAACGCTCATTCGACCGGTCATGGAACGCCTCTTCGAGGCGACCCGGGAAACCGTGCACTTTGCCGAACTCGACGGCACGGAGACCCACTTCCTCGAGGCCATCGAAAGCCGGCGTGCGGTCCGTGTCGCATCCCGCCAGGGTGCGAGAATCGCCGCCAACTGCACCGCGACGGGCAAGGCGATGCTCAGCCTGCTCTCGGACGAACAGCTCCAGACGTTGTATCCGCAGGAGGAACTTCCGGGACTCACCAAGGGCTCCATCACCTCTCGGACTGCCCTGGTCGCCGCCCTGGAGGAGATCCGCGACGTCGGCTACTCGACGAGCCGAGAGGAGAGTGAGGACGGGGTCATGTCAGTGGCTGGCGCCATCACCAGCCCGAGCGGCAAGACCTACGGCATTAACGTGTCCGTGCCGGCCCACCGCATGACCGATGATCTCAGGGCCGAATTGGGGGTGCTGGTCCGGGCGGCGAAGGAGGAAATCCGGGCGTTGTTGGTCTAGTCCCTCCCTGCAGGGACGCCCACGGCCACCTGGGATTAGATACCCCCGCCGGACGTCCACGGGGCACTTCGTCCCGCGGGGTACGCCGCGCCCCCGTCGTCCCCCCGTCCAGCCGGGGACCCGTGCCCCTCAGCGCCCCGGAACCGCCGCCCCCCGTCGGTGCCCGGCCCCGCGGTGGTCCGCGGCCAGCTTCGGGCCGGCGCCGAAGAACCGCTCCCGCAGCGTCGCGCCCGCGGCCCCGGCGTCCGTCTCCGGCAGGAGGCCGCGGCGGCGCAGTTCCGGGGAGGCCAGGCGCGCGAACTCGATCAGGTCCGCCGGGCGGACCGCGGACGAGAGGTTGAACCCGTCGATCCCGGACTCGTCCCGCCAGCGCTCGAGCTCGTCGGCGACGGTAGCCGGGGACCCGGCGATGACGGGTCCCCGCCCCCCGATCGCGATGAACTCGGCGAGCTCGCGCACGGTCCACCGGCGGCCCGGGTCGAGCTTGGTGAACGCGGCGAGCGCGGACTGGTTGCCCTCGGTCTGGGCGTACTCGAGCGGGGCGTCCGGGTCGGCACCGGAGAGGTCGACGCCGGTCCAGCCGGCGAAGAGCGCCAGCGCGCCCTCGAGGTCCACGTACCGGCGGTAGTCCTCGAGCCTGGCGGCCGCGGCCGCGTCGGTCTCCGCGACGACGACCGTGGCCATGGCGAAGACCCTGATGGCGTCCCCTGACCGGCCGCGCGCCTCGAGCTCGCTTCGGACCCCGTCCACCCAGCGCCGGACCAGGGCCGGGGAGGAGCCGGAGAAGAAGATCGCCTCGGCGTGGTCCACGGCGAACCGCTGCCCGCGCGCGGACGCCCCGGCCTGGAAGAGCAGGGGCGTGCCCTGCGGCCCGGGCTGGGCCAGGGCGTGGCCGGGGACGGAGAAGTACCGGCCCTCGTGGCCGATCGCGTGCACCTTCCCCGGGTCCGTGAACACGCCGGCCTCCGCGTCGGCGCGGACGGCGCCGGGCTCGAAGGACCCCTCCCACAGCTTGTACACGACGTCCATGAACTCGTCGGCCCGGTCGTAGCGCTCGTCGTGCGGGATCTGCCCGGCCAGGCCCAGGTTGCGGGCGGCCGAGTCCTGGTAGCTCGTGACGATGTTCCACGCGACCCGCCCGCCGGTCATGTGGTCCAAGGTCGCGAACCGCCGGGCCAGCAGGTACGGGGCCTCGTAGGTGACGGACGCGGTGATGCCGAAGCCGAGCCGGCGCGTCGCGGCCGCCATCGCCGACACCGGGACGACGGGGTCCAGCAGCGGGTACTGGACTCCGGAGCGGATGGCAGCGTCCGGCCCGCCGCCGTACACGTCGTACAGGCCGGGCACGTCCGCGAGGAACAGCCCGTCGAACCCGCCGTCCTCCAGGGCCCGGGCCAGGTCCACCCAGTAGTCCAGCCGCTCGAACCCGGCCGCGCCGGAGTCCGGGTGCCGCCACAGCCCCGGGGACTGGTGGACGGGCACCATCATCTCGAACGCGTTCAGCAGCAGCGGCCGGGGCATGGGCGGGTTCCTCCTACTTCGCGGGGGTGGGCTCGGGGGCGCCGGCCGGGACGGCGACGGCGACGCCGCCGTCGCCCGTGATCGGCCCGTCGGCGAACTCGTCGTGGGCGCCCAGGCCGGCGCGCTCGCGGCTGCGGGCCGCCTGGGCCGGGTCCTTCGCGGCCAGCGCGGCGGCCAGGGACAGCCCGGCCAGCAGCGTGAGGTATCCGCAGACCAGCCACGGGGTCCGGCCGCCGGCGGCGAACAGGGACGCGGCGATCACGGGGGTCAGCCCGCCGGACACCACCGTGCCGAGCTGGTAGCCCATGGACACCCCGGTGTAGCGCACGCGCAGCGGGAACTGCTCGGCGAACCAGGCGGCCTGCGGCCCGTAGATCGCGTCGTGAAGGACGTTCAGGCCGAGGATGACGACCAGCGGCAACAGGGCCAGCGGGCCGGCCCCGAGGAAGGCGAAGAACGGCCACACGAACACGCCGATGCCCACCGCGGCGGCGACGGCGATGCGGCGCCGGCCGAACCGGTCGGAGGCCAGGCCCCACAGCGGGCCCGAGGCCAGGCCGATGGCGCTGGCGACCATCACGGCGACGACGCCGGCCGTCGAGTTCTCCCGCACGTCCTTGAGGTAGGTGAGCATGTAGACGGTGATCGTGGAGAACAGCGCCGGCTGGGCCAGGCGCAGGCCGATGGTCACCAGCAGGGCGCGGCGGTGGTGGAGCACGACGTCGCGGACCGGCGTGCGCGCGGTCTCGCCGCTGGCCTTGAGGGCCTGGAACTCGGGGGCGTCCTCCACCCCGAGGCGGATCCACAGGCCGACGGCGACGAGCACCGCGGAGGCCAGGAACGGGATGCGCCAGCCGAAGGACTCGAACTGCTCCGCGGTCAGGGCGTTCTGCGTGACGAAGAACGCGCCGGTCGCCAGGAGCATCCCGGCCGAGGAGCCGACCTGCGTGAACGAGCCGAAGAAGCCGCGCAGGGTGCGGGGCGCGTGCTCCACGGAGAGCAGGGCGGAGCCGCCCCACTCGGCGCCCGTGGACAGGCCCTGCAGCAGGCGCAGCAGCACGAGGCCGACGACGGCGTACCAGCCGATGGACGCGAACGTGGGCAGCAGCCCGATCAGCGTCGAGGACAGGCCCATGAGCAGCAGCGACGCCACGAGGAGGGCCTTGCGGCCGATCCGGTCGCCGAGCCGGCCGGCGACGATCCCGCCGAGCGGGCGGGCCAGGAAGCCGACGGCGAGGGTCGCGAAGGACGCGATGATTCCGGCGACTTCGCTGGCCTGCGGGAAGAACTGGACGTTGAAGATCAGCGCGGCGGCCGTGCCGTAGAGATAGAAGTCGTACCACTCGATGGTGGTGCCGACGAACGCGCTGAGGAGCACGCGGCGCTTGTCGCGGACGCGGACGGGCGGGGCGGACGGGGGTGCGGACATGCGGACCTCGTTCGGCTCGGGGCGCGCCCGGGCCCCGGGAGGGCGGGCGCTACCGGTCTTGCCCGCCACCGGGTGGCGCGGGCCGAATCATCACCTGGGGCACCCCACACGGGTCGGAGGGTTGCCGGCCAACGAACCAGGGTTCTGCAGCGTTGGCGCTCGTGATTCCTCCCAAAGCGTATCCGGGCACGCGCCCGGGCCGCACCCGGGGACGTCATGAACGGTCATGGGCGGCCAGCGCCGCGCTTGGCCCGGCCAGGCGGCGACACACCCTTCGCCTCCGCGGCGCAGCCGCCTAGGGTGGGCCGCACCACATCCCGAAGCGCAAGGAGCCCACCATGCAGGTCACCGCCGCCCTCGCCACCGCCCCGAAGGCCCCGTTCGAGCTCGCCGAACTCGAACTCGACGACCCCCGACCCGGCGAGGTGCGGGTGCGCCTCGCCGCCTGCGGGGTCTGCCACACGGACGCGATCGTCCGCGACCAGTGGTACCCCACTCCCCTGCCCGCCGTCCTGGGCCACGAGGGCGCGGGCACCGTCGAGGCGGTCGGCGACGGGGTCGCGGACCTCGCCCCCGGGGACAAGGTGGTGCTCAGCTTCAACAGCTGCGGCGCCTGCCGGTTCTGCCGCGACGGGCACCCCGCCTACTGCGCCGCGTTCTACGACCACAACTTCGCCGGCCGCCGCGCCGACGGGACGGCTGCGTTCTCGCGCGACGGCGGCGCCCCCGTCTCCTCGCACTTCTTCGGCCAGTCCGCGTTCGCCTCGGCCGCGAACGTCGCCCGCCGCAGCGTGGTGAAGGTCGACGACGACGCCCCGCTCGAGCTGCTCGGCCCGCTGGGCTGCGGCATCCAGACCGGCGCCGGCGCGGTCCTGAACGTGCTCCGGCCGGAGGCCGGGTCCAACGTCGTCGTCTTCGGCGCCGGCGCCGTCGGGCTCGCCGCGGTCATGGCCGCCCGCGTCGCCAACGCGACCACCATCGTCGCCGTCGACGTCGTCCCCTCCCGGCTGGAACTGGCCAAGGAGCTCGGCGCCACCCACACCGTCGACGGGCGCGCCGACGACCAGATCGACCAGATCCGGGAGGCCACCGGCGGCGGGGCGCAGTACGCCGTGGACACCACCGGCGTCGCCGCCGTCTTCCGCACCATGACCGACTCGATGGGCACGCTCGGGCACGCCGCCCTGGTCGGCGCGAGCGCGCTCGGCACCGAGGCGACCATCGACGTCGGCACCCAGCTGCTCTCCGGGCAGACGATCAGCATGGTCATCGAGGGCGACTCCAACCCGCCGCTGTTCATCCCCCGGCTGATCGGCCTGCACCGGGCCGGCCTCTTCCCGTTCGACCGGCTCGTGAAGCAGTATCCCGTCGCCGAGATCAACAGGGCGTTCGAGGACAGCGCCAGCGGGGCGACACTGAAGCCCGTGGTGGTGTTCTAGCCGGTGTAGATGTCCATCCCGGGCCCGGTGCCGGTCCCGGTGAGGAAGAAGACCGTGAGGACGCCGAGCCAGAGCACCCAGAACACGGCGGTGAACGGCAGCATCCGCCCGATCAGCGAGCCCAGGCCCGCGTCCGGCTCGTACCGGCGCAGGTACGCGAGGATGATCACCAGGTACGGGTTGAGCGGGGTCAGGGCCTGCGTGGCGGAGTCGCCCACCCGGAACACGGCCTGGACGAAGCCGGCCTCGTACCCGATCAGCCCGAACATCGGGATGAACACCGCGGCCATGAGCGTCCACAGCGAGGATCCGGACGCGATGACCAGGTTCAGGATTGAGACGACGACGACGAACGCCACGATGGCCCCGTAGCCCGTGAAGTCGGCGTCCTCCAGCAGGCGCGCCCCGTTGACGGCGACCCACGACGCCAGCCCGCTCCAGGAGAACAGGGCCAGGAACTGCGCCAGGATGAACGCGACGACGATGAACGATGCGGCGTCCCTGACGGACTGGCCCATCATCTCGACCACCGACTGCGTGCCGGTGATCTTCTTCAGGCGCACCCCGTAGGCGATCGACGGGACGATCAGCACGGTGAAGACGAGGAAGACGACGGAGGAGAGCAGCGGCGACTCGGGAAGGAAGCCTCCGTCCCCGTTGCGCAGCGGGGCCCCGGCCGGCAGGGACAGCGCGAGCACCCCCGCGGCGACGGCCAGCAGGGCCAGGCCGGCCCAGCGCAGCGCGGAGCGCTCCGCGGCGGTCACCTCGGTCGTCTCCTCCCCCGCCTCCGCCTCGACGGGGGCCGTTCCCACGCCCATCCGGTTCAGCCGCGGCTCGAGCACCCGGGAGATGACCAGGCCACCGGCGATGGTCAGCACCACGGACAGCACCAGGTTCAGCGTCAGGTTGGACACCGGGGTCACGGGAAGCACCAGGTGCTCCACCGGCCCCGCCGCCGCGTTGGAGATGCCGGCCAGCAGGGCGTCCGTCGAGGTGATGAAGGGCGTGCAGCTGAAGGCCGCGAGGCCGATCGCGTAGGAGCCGAGCAGGCCGGCCACGGGATTCCGGCCCGCCGCCTTGAAGACCAGTGCGGCCAGCGGCGGGATGACCAGCAGGGACGCGTCCGACATGATGTGCGCCGCCAGCGCCACCAGGGCGATGACGTAGGGCAGGGCCCAGCCGGGGGCGCGGCCGAGGGTGCTCTTGACCAGCGTCATCAGGAGGCCGGTCCGCTCGGCGACGCCGACGGCGAGCAGCAGGGTGACCACCACGCCCAGGGGCGGGAAGCCGATGAAGTTGTCGACGGCGGTGGTCATCAGCCAGGCGATGCCCTCGCCGGTGAACAGCCCGCGCACGGGCGTGGTCTCGTCGCTGCCGGGGACGGAGACGGTGACGCCGAACCAGGACACGACCGTGGACGCGGCGGCCACGACCCCGAACAGGGCCAGGAAGAGCGCGAACGGCTCGGGCAGCCGGTTGCCGACGCGCTCCACGCCGTCGAGCAGCCGCGAACCGAGCGTCGGCTTCCGCGGCGGCACCGCGTGCGCCACGGGGACCTGCCCGTCGGGGGCGGCGTCGCGCTGCTTGAGCGGGTTCCGCGCGCTCACGCCTCCGCCCCCACGAGCGCGGCCCGGCGGGTGTCCTTGGCGGTGCGGCCCTTGGCGATGACGACGGCGATGCTGGCGGGGTCGGCCAGGCGGTGGATGTCCGCCAGGGGGTCGACGGCGGTGAGCACCAGGTCCGCGTCCTTGCCGGACTCCACGGACCCGATGCGGTCCTCCAGGCCGAGCAGCCGGGCCGCGTTGAGCGTGCCCGCCCGGATGGCGCCGGCGGGGTCCATGCCGAAGTCGACCAGGTGCCCGAGCTCGGTCAGGTTGGTCCCGTGCGGGCAGACGCCGGCGTCCGTGCCCAGGGCAACGTTGACGCCGGCGCCGATGGCCGCGCCGACGCACTCGTGGATCCGCTCCTGGAGGCGCAGCTTCTTCTCGACGGCGTAGGCCGCGGCCTTCTCCGGATTCGGCGGGGTGAGCCCGGTGGACAGGGTGGGGACCAGGTAGGCGCCGGTCTCGAGCATCAGCTCGATGCCGGCGGCGTCGATCTCGTAGGCGTGCTCGATCGAGCGGACCCCGGCCGCGAGCGCGTTGCGGATGCTGCGCGCGCTCTGGGCGTGCGCGGCGACCGGGACCCCGCGGACTCCGGCCTCCTCGACGATGGCCCGCATTTCCGCGACGTTGAGTCCGTCGTGCCACGGGGTGTCCCGCGGGGACCAGACGCCGCCGGAGGCCATGACCTTGATGACTCCGGCGCCCAGGCGGATGACCTCGCGCGCGTTGCGGACCGCCGCGTCGACGCCGTCGGTGAGCATCCCGATGTCGCCGCTGGGGGCCAGCGCGGCCCCCATGTTGAATCCGCAGCAGGTCCGGAAGTCGCCGTGCCCGCCGGTCGGGCCCAGGGCACGGTGCGCGTACACGAGCTCCGGCCCCTCGACGATCCCCTCGCGCACGGCCCGGTCGATGGCCATGTCGAGGCCCCCGAGGTCGCGCGCGGTGGTGACGCCGGCGTGGAGCGTGTCCCGCAGCAGCGGGATGGCCTGGTAGTAGGGGAAGCCGGGAGGATTGTCGAGGGCGGCCGGGCCCAGGGCCCCGGCGGGCATCGTCAGGTGCACGTGGGCGTCGATGAAGCCCGGCAGCAGGTGCAGTCCGGTGGCGTCGAGCGTCTCGGATCCGGCCGCCCAGTCGGGCAGCTCGGCGTCCGGGCCGACCCACGCGATGGTGCGGCCGGAGACGACGACGGCGGTGCCGGGGCGGGCCGCCGCGCCGGTGCCGTCGACCAGGACGGCGTTCCTGATGGTGGTCAGGGGTGGGTGAAGTGTCATGGATCCTCCGGTGTGATGGGCCGCCCATCCGGTCGTGGCCCGCGTCATGTTCACGGAAAACCGTAAGAGTCCTGACAATCACCCGGCTGTTTTTGCAGGAAAATACCCCTATGGATTCTCATGCGCAGGAAAGCGTCGACCTGTCGGAGCGCGACCTCGAGCTCGTCAACGCGCTGCAGATCGCGCCGCGGGCCAGCTGGGCCGACCTCGGCGCGGTGTTGGGCGCGCATCCGACGGCCCTGTCCCGCCGGTGGTCGCGCCTGACCGGCACCGGACTCGCCCGCGTGGGGATCGCGCCGGCACCCGCCCTGGGGCGCGTCGTCGATATCGCATTCGTGGAGCTGACTTGCGAGAACACGAAGGTCTGCGAGGTCGCGGAGCGGCTCATCCCGGACGAGCGCCTCATGACGATCCAATTCATCGCCGGTTCCGCCCACCTGCTCCTCACGGTGGCCGCCGGGGGCCGGGGCCTCGCGGCGTTCCTGCTCGAGACGATCGGGGCTATGGACGGGGTCATGCACTACGCCGTCCGGTCCGTCACCAGTCAGATCGTCGAGGCCGCCCAGTGGCATTTTCGTGCGCTCGAGCCACGGCAGCGGCAGCGCCTCGCGCAGCTGGCACGGCAGGCCGCGCCCCGGGATCCCGCCGGGGGCGTCGCGCTGGACGCCGCCAACCGGGCCCTGCTGCGCGCGCTGAGCGTCGATGGGCGGACCAGCTTCCGGGACCTGGCGGCCGCCGCGGGGGTCTCGCCGGCCGCCGCAGCGCGCCGCGTGGGGCGGCTGGTCGGGGGCCGGATGGTGTCCGTGCGCTGCGACGTCGCGCGCCTGGGGTCCGGGCGCAGCACGTCGGCGATCCTGTGGGGCGCCATGGAGCCGGACCGCGTGGCGGCGATCCCCGAGGAGGCGCCGGGCCGCCTCCCCGACCTGCGCCTGATGGCCACCGTGACCGGCGAATCCAACATCCACATGGTCGTGTGGCTGAACGACTCGGGAGACCTGCCGCGGGTCGAACAGCAGCTGCTGGACGCCTTCCCGGGCCTGGCGATCCGGGACCGGCGGATCGTGATGCGGACGTTCAAGTACAACGGAGCCAGGGTGACCGAGGACGGGCGGTTCGGCGAGGTCGTGCCCATGGACTACTAACGGCGGTGCTCGTAGGAGGGACCGGAACGGTTGGAAGTGCCGTGGTCGACCGTCTGCGCAGGCGCTGTCGCGGTGGCGGCCTCGCGCAGCGGACCCGGTGGGCTGGTTTTCGACGGGCCTGAAGATGCTTTCGTCTCAGCGGAGATCTCCGCGTTGGCTGAGGAGCATGGTCGCTTGGGTTTCTCAGGGTGGCCAACGCGGCACTGGCCCGCCCACGCGCTGTAACGGGCCGGGGCGCGGGCGGCGGCGGGCCCGACGCGGGGCGGCAGCTGGAGGACCGGTCGAGGCACTGCCGGCGCCCGTCGCGGACCAGCTAGTCGCCGTCGATGTCCTCGGCGACGCTGACGTAGCACTCGAAGGAGGCCGGTCCCATGAGCGCCAGGCCGATGGCCCCGGAGCGCGACCGGTCTAGGTCCTCGTCGAAGGCCCGGGCCACGGGCTCGCCGGCCGGAAGGGAGCCGGAATCGACGGCTGCGCCGTCGGGAGCGTCCACGGCGAGCCCCTCGAGCGAGACCCGGGCAGGGCGGTCCGCGCCGGCCCCGCCCACCGTCACGAACCGAATCGGCGTCGTCGCGCCCCCGCTGGAACTCATGCCGGCCTCCTGCCCGATTGGACCCAGTATGCGCCCGACGGCGCGCCCGGCGCCATGCTCGCGGCGGGTCGGGCCTGCGGCTCCCGCCGGATGCGACCCCTGCCCCGGCGGCGGACCGCCGGCCACAGGTTCCTTCCAAGGTCCGCTTCGTACCGTCCTCGTACCTTCCTCAAAGGTGGGAGTGAACAGTGGGCCCCGGTCGCCGGGAGCGGCCGGGGCCCCACCACCCCAGGGGTGGCTGCAGGGCCGCACCCGCGATCGACGCCGGAACCCAGCGGGCCTCCACCCCGCGCACAGGTCGCGCCCAGAACCTGCCCGTACCGTCGTAGACACCTTCCTCAAGGTGCGAGTGGATAGGAAGCCCCGGCCACAGGGTGACGGCCGGGGCTTCCGCCTTGTCGGCCTGCCGCTCCTACGCCGCGGCCGCCGCCGCGTCCGCGCGCTGCCCCGCCCCGGGCACGGCGGCGCGGCGCGCCATGACGGCCAGGACGGCCGTGGGCACGAGCGTCAGGACGGCGACGGCGGCGCCGACGGCGACAGGCCCCACGGGCCCGAGACCCGTCCCGAGGGCCGCGCCGCCGATCCACGTGGCCGCGGCGGTGCCGGCGTTGAACGCGGCGACGGTGAGCGACGATCCCAGCGTGGGGGCGTGGCCGGCGTAGCGCAGCGCCAGCGCGATCAGCACGGAGTTGGCGCTCAGCCCGAAGACGCCGAGGACCGCGATCAGGACGGCCAGCGGGACCGGCGCTGCGGCCGCGAGCCAGACGCCGCCCAGCAGCAGCGTGCTGGCGGCGGGCACGACGAGGGTGAGCAGGTGCGGGCGGGAGTCGCCGAACCGGCCGCCCGCGAGCGTGCCCACCAGCGAGCCGACGCCGAACCCGGCCAGGACCAGCGGGACGGCGCCGGCCGGGACCCCGGCCCCCGCCAGCAGCGGCGTGATGTAGGAGTAGGCGGCCAGGACGCCGCCGGTCGTCGTGGCGCACGCGGCCAGGACCAGCCACAGCCGGCCGGACCGCAGCGCGCTCAACTCCGACCGGATGGACACGGCCCCGTGGCCGCCGCCGTCGTGCGGGACGTGGCGTGCGACGAGCACCGTCGCGCCCGCGCCGAGGACGGCGAGGCCCCAGAACGTCCCGCGCCACCCGGCCAGCTGGCTGGCGAAAGCGCCCAGCGGGACGCCCAGTACGGCGGCCAGCATTCCGCCGGCACCCACGACCCCGAGGGCTCGCGAGGAGCGTCCCGGCCCGGCCGCCCGCGTGGCGACCACCCCGGAGACTGCCCAGAACGCGCCGATGGCCAGGGCCGTGACGAAGCGGGCCGCGAGCAGCACCGCAAAGCTGGTCCCGAGCGCGACGACGACGTGGCCCGCCGCGAAGACGACCAGCGCGAGGACCAGGGTTAGCCGCCGTGGCAGGCGCAGCGTGGCCATCGCCATCAGTGGCGCGCCCACGACCAGCCCGATCGCGAACACGGTGATCAGCAGGCCCGCCCGTGCGACGCTCACGCCGAGGTCGGCGGCCACCCGGGCCAGGATGCCGGCGACCACGAACTCGGTGGTCAGCATCAGGAACGTGCCCAGCGCCAGGACGTAGACGACCAGGGGCAGACGCGATGGGCCCGCGGTTTCGGGCATGGGGGCACTCCTCGTGCAGGGGAAGGCGTTGCGGCGCGGGCGGGCGGTGCCGCGGCCGGGGTCAGGACTCGGTGTGCTCGGGCCGGGGCGCGGCGGGTCCCGCGCTCTCGGTGCGGGGCGCGGCGGGCCCCGCCGTCGTCCCCTCGCTCGCGGCCCACGACGCGAGCAGCTGCATCCGCTCGGCGGTGGGCGAGCCGGGCTCGGCGGTGTAGATGGTCAGGGTCAGGCCGGGCTCGGCCTCCATGGACATCCCCTCGTAGGCCAGGGTCATGGGCCCGACGACGGGGTGGTTGAACCGCTTGGAGCCGGTGCCGTGGTGCCGGACGTTGTGGGCGCCCCAGCGGCTCCGGAACTCCTGGCTGCGGATGGACAGCTCCCCGATGAGGTCGTGCAGGTCCTTGTTGTGCGGGTCGCGGGCGGCCTCCGTGCGCAGGATCGCGACGGCGATGTCCGCGGTTTCACCCCAGTCGGGGTAGAAGTCCCGGGCCCGGTCGTCGAGGAACGCGTGCCGGGCGATGTTCGGCGGTCGGACGGGCCCTTCGTAGAGCTCGGCGTAGAACGCCCGCGCCAGCGGGCTGGCCGCGAGCAGGTCCATCCGCCCGTTGCGCACGAACGCCGGGCCGGCGGTCACCGCGTCCAGGGCCCACTGCAGGCTGGCGTGCGGTGCCCAGCTCTTGGCGTTGCGCGCCCGCGGGGGCCGTGCCACCGGGGATGCCGCGTGCGCCAGGTTGAACAGGTGGGCCCGTTCGGCCTCGTCCAGCCGCAGCGCCCTGGCCAGGGCGTCGAGCACCTCCGGCGACGCCCCGCTGATCGTGCCGCGCTCCAGCCTGGTGTAGTACTCGACGCTGACACCCGCGAGCATGGCGACCTCGCTGCGCCGCAGCCCCTTGACGCGCCGGTTCGTCCCGCCGGACAGGCCGACGTCGTCCGGGGTCACCTTCTCCCGGCGCGTCATGAGGAAGTCGCGGACCTCGGCTCGGTTGTCCATGCCTCCACGGTAGGCCCGCCGCCGCCGGCGGAGGAGTCCCTGCCGGTACCCCTATAGACGGGGTATCCCACCGCGGGGTCCCCGGGTGGTCTGATGGGGTCGGCAAGTCGTGACTGGATGAAGGAGAGATGCCATGCGTGGTGTGATCATGGACGCCCCCGGAGAGGTCCGCGTCGGAGAGCGCGAGGACCCCAGGATCATCGAACCCACGGACGCAGTGGTGCGCTTCGCCGCGACCTGCGTCTGCGGCTCGGACCTGTGGCCGTACCGCGGCGTCGAGCCGGTCGACGCGACGCCGATGGGCCACGAGTATGTCGGCGTCGTCGAGGAGGTCGGCAGCGACGTCAAGACCGTCAAGCCCGGCGACTTCGTCGTCGGCTCCTTCGTCATCTCCGACGGCACCTGCGAGATCTGCCGGGCCGGCTACCCGTCGCGCTGCGTCAACGGCGAGTTCGTCTCCGTCACGATCGGCACCCAGGCGCAGAAGGCCCGCATCCCGCACGCCGACGGGACGCTCGTGGCAACGCCCGGCCAGCCCGACCCGGACCTGATCCCCTCCCTGCTGGCCGCCTCCGACGTGCTCGGCACCGGGTGGTTCGCGGCGGAGGCCGCCGAGGTTGGGGCGGGCAAGACGGTCGCGGTGGTGGGCGACGGCGCCGTCGGCCTGATGGGGGTGCTCGCCGCGAAGCAGCTCGGCGCGGAGCGGATCATCGCCATGTCCCGCCACGCCGACCGGCAGGCGCTGGCCCGGGAGTTCGGGGCCACGGACATCGTCGAGGAGCGCGGCGACGCGGGCGCGGCGAAGGTCAAGGAGCTCACCGGCGGGCTCGGCGCCCACAGCGTGATCGAGGCGGTCGGCACGGAGGAGTCCTTCCTCCAGGCGGTGCGCTCCACCCGCCCGGGCGGCCATATCGGGTTCGTCGGCGTCGCCCACGAGGGCGTCACGCTGCCGATGGACGAGGTGTTCTTCGCCCAGGTCCACCTCCACGGCGGCCCCGCCCCCGTGCGCCGCTACCTGCCGGAGTTGATCCGGCTGATCTGGGACCGCACGATCGACCCGGGCAAGGTCTTCGACCTCACGCTCCCGCTCGAGGACGCGGCCGAGGCGTACCGGGCCATGGACGAGCGCCGGGCCACGAAGGTGCTGCTCACGCTGTAGGCGAGGCCACCGCAGCCGACGACAGCCGCGAGAGAAGGAGAACCATGCCCCGCCCCAAGATCATCTGCCACATGCACACCCTGCTCAATGGGAAGATCGACGGGATCGCCAACCCACCCCGGTGGGGATGCGCTCCCAGAGGCTGTACTTCGACCTGTTCCTCGGCCAGGACCGCTTCTACACCGGACACCGCGGGTGGATCAGCGGCACCGGGACGAGCCGGGCGCTCATGGGCGGCGCGCCCGAGCGCGATCTTCCCGAACCGTCCGACCCCGTCCCCGCCGGCGACTTCATCGCCGATGCCGACGCGGGGATGTACTACTTCGCCGTCGACGGCTCCGCGAACCTCGCCTGGGACCGGAGCTCCTTCAGCTACTTCGATGTCGATGCCCACATCGTCGAGCTGATCCCGGCCACGGCCAGCGACGCCTTCAAGGCACATTTGAGGTCCGTCGGCGTCTCCTACCTCATCGCTGGTCAGGACGAGCTGGACATGGCGGCGGTCCGCCGGATCGGGGAGACCTTCGACGTGGACGAGCTGATCCTCGGCGGCGGCGGGACCCTGAACTGGTCGATGGTCCGGGACGGCCTGTGCGACGAGATCAGTCTGGTCCTGATGCCGACCGCGGACGGAGAGAACCACACCAACTTGCTGTTCGAGGCCCACGGGAAGTACTCCACGCCCGTGCCGATCGCCTTCTCCCTGAAAGGCGTCCGGCCGCTCGAGGACGGCAGCGTCTGGCTGCGCTACGACGTCCAGGGGCCCGTCGATCAGAACTGAATTCCGCGGCCGGCGGACGGCCGGCCACGGCCCATTACCTGTGTCGGGCCCTCGGCTGGCATCAACTCACGCGGCGGGTTTGTCGGCGTGGCGGCGGATCGGGATGCGGAGGGTGACCCATTCGTCGCCGGTGCCCGTGGCCGCGGCGTCCCCGCCTGTGCCGGCGTTGCCTGCCGGCGACGGGCCGGACCGGCCGGGGCCGCCACTTGCGCTGCCAGCCGGCCCGGCCAGGCCGAGGGCCGCGGCGATGGCGGGGTCGGCCGGGTCCCAGCCGCGGTCGCCCGGGCGGACGAGTTCCAGTCCGCCGATGGGGGTGCCGGGCAGGGCCGGGGCCCGTTTGGTGTGGCTGTCGCCGGTGGGGGTGGTGGCGACGGTGGTGTGCCGAGAGGCGTCCTCGACGACGGCGGCGCCGTGGCCGGGGGCCTCCTTGGCGTAGTTGCACGCCTCGCACAGGCCCTGCCCGTTCCCGGCGCTGGTGGTCCCGCCGGCGGCCCAGGGCAGGATGTGGTCGGTGTGCCGGATCGGGGCGTCGCACCAGGGGGTCGCGCAGGTCCCGTCGCGCAGGGCGATGAACCTCGCCAACCCGGCCGGGAACGCCCGGGACCGCGATTCGAGCCCCACGAGCTGGCCCGTACCCGGCGCCGTGTAGAGCCGGCGCAGGGCCACGAGCCCGGCCGCGAACCCCGGCTCCAAGTCCTGATCGGCGCCGGATGAGGGCGCACTGGTCCCCTCGGGCCCTGGCGTGCGTCTCGTGCCGGTGCTGCCGGCACCGCCGCCGACGCTGCTTGGTCCGCCGCCGGCGTCCGTTGGGCAGGCCCCGTCGCCTGTTCCGGGGCCGGGCGGGCCGGATCCCGGTCCGGAACCGGCGGTGGGCGCACTGGTCCCCTCGAACCCGGGCTCGGGTCTCATTCCAGGCCCGGCGCCCCGGGATCCGCCGCCCGCGCCTTGTTGGGCGAGGGCGTTGCGGATGAGGTCGCGTGCGGTTTGGGCGGGCACGGTCCCGTAGCCGGGCAGGCGGGCCGGTTCGGTGTCGCCCTGGATGAGGGCCCGGTCGGTCATCACGAGCTGGAGCTCGATCCGGGCCGGGACCTTGGTGGTGCCGCCGGTGACGCGTTCGACGAGGGTGTCGGCCATGACCTGGCCCCGCGAGCGTCCGTCGCGGGCGGCCCGGGCCGCGTCGGCGGCCTCGGCGAGGGACCTGAGGACGGCGATCCCGGCCGTCGCCGGCAGCAGGGCCGAGAACCAGGCCATGGTGTCCGGGGCCGGACGGCACCCCACGTGCCGGTCCTGCTCCGCCTTCGAGGCCCGGCGCACCGCCGCGGAGGGGTCCAACTCGAGGGCGGCGGCCTTGGCCCTGCCGGCGACCTGCCGCTCCCCGAGCCCCTCCAGCACGGACGGGTCCGCGCACAACTCCTCGTCCACCCGGGCCCGGTCCCCGACGGTGAGGCACATGGTCTCCCGGACCAGGGCCTCGGCGGCCCGCGGGCTGATCCGCCCGGCCTCCAGGGCGGCCAGGGTGTGGGGCATCTCGACCACCAGGACCCGGCCCACGCCGAGCTGCCGCTTGGCCGCGTCCGGGGAGCACTGCAGGGCCAGTGCGGCCTGCCGGGCCACCCCGGCCCCCTGCTTCCCGGAAGGGAGGCCCTCGCGGGCGTGGCGGTCGCGGACCACGGCCTCGAGCCGGGCGGCAGACTTGGCCTTGGCGGCGGCCACCGCGCACGCCACCTTGTCCAGTTCCCGCAGTTCCCGCACGAGCTCGACCTCCTCCCCGGTCGCGGACCCGACCGGCTCCACGCCCTCGGGCACGACCGGCCGGCCACCCATCGCGGCCACGTCCGCCGCCACCACGGACAACCCTACGGAGTCCATGCGCCGCCCCGACGGGGCGGCCGGGCCCGGGAAACCGCCCACCAGCCCGGCCCGGGCATCCGCGACCGCGCGGCCTTGCGCGGCCCGCTCCTGCGACTGCCGCAGGACACCGGCCAGCAGCTCGCGCCGCTCCTCCGCGGCCACGTCCTCCGTGGCGTCGCCGCCCGCACAGATCCCGTCCATGTGACCCACGCTACAAACCGGGTCCGACAGATTGGAGCACGGGACCCAGCACGAAGAAAAACTTGCATGGGCCGGACGGACGGCGAACACCGCGCCGGGCCGCGGTTACCCCAAGAGGCCGAGCCAGACCGCCGGTCTGGGAAAGCGGAGCGAGCGTTGCGAGGGAACGGGCTGCGGCTTGGCCAGAGCCCGATCTCCACCCAGGCGGTGGTTAGGCGAACGTCCACCTGATACCCAGCCGCCGCCAAGGTGGGCTCCGTAATGTCGTAGACACCTTCCTCAAGGTGCGAGTGAATAGGAAGCCCCGGCCACAGGGTGATGGCCGGGGCTTCCGCCTTGTCGGGACCAGGGGCCCGTCGGCCGCCGTCCCCTTGGCTCGCCGCTCCCCCGGTGCCACGCTGGGGGCATGGTCACCGAACAGCAGGTCCGCGAGGCGTGCCTCGCGTTCCCGGGCGTCGTCGAGCGCCCCAGCTGGGGCCGGCCCGCGTGGTTCGCCAAGACGCTCATGGCCCGGATCTGGGAGGACGGGGTCCTCACGGTCAAGACCGACGAGCGCGAGGCCCTGGCCGCCACCGAACCCGACACCTACTACTGGACGCCGCACCACGAGCGCTCGCCCAGGCTGGTCCTGGTACGTCTGGAGCGCATCGGGCCCGGGGAGCTCACGGAGCTGCTCGACGAGTCGTACGATCGCCGGCCCGTTCCGGGGCGGGTAGCCCGGCTCCCCCGGTCTCGCACGGAGTCCGACGGCGCCGTCCGGGCCTTCCGCACCCCCTCGCGAGGCGGTACCTTGGCCGCACCCACGACCAGGAGGAGAGCCCGATGTCCTACACCCACAGCACCACGACGCCGCTGTCCTGGGCCGAGGCCGTCGAGCGCACCCGGAGCGCCCTGGCCGACCAGGGTTTCGGGGTGCTCACCGAGATCGACGTCCGGGCGACGTTCACGCAGAAGCTCGGCCAGGACGCGGGTGACGCCGTCGGGGACTACATCATCCTCGGCGCCTGCAACCCGCAGCTGGCCCAGCGCGGCCTGGGTGCCGAGCCCGAGCTCGGCGCGCTCCTGCCGTGCAACGTCGTCGTCCGTAGGGCCACGGACGCGCAGGAGACGACCGTCGAGACTATCGACCCGCGGACGATGGTCCAGCTCAGCGGCGCGCCGGCCGTCCGCGACCTAGCCGAGGACGCCGACGCGCGCCTGAGGGCGGCGCTGGAGGCGGTGCGCGGCTGAGACGCCAGGCGCCGCCGTCGCCCCGCCGCCGGGCACGACCCCGCGCCGCGCCGCGTCAGCGCGCGTCGACGCTGAGGATCCGGTCGTCGTCCGGCCCGGGGTCCCCGCGCCCGTCCGTGTTGTTGGTCAGCACCCACAGCGTGCCGTCGGGGGCGGCGACGGCGTCGCGCAGGCGCCCGTACTCGCCCTCGAACAGCTCGGTGGAGGTCCCGTGGTCGGCGAGCGGCACGCGCCGCAGGACCTGGCCGCGCAGGTTCGCGATGTACAGGGCGTCCCCGAGGACCGTGATGCCGCTCGGGCTCGCCTCCGCCGGCCGCCACTGCTGCACGGGGTCGGTGAAGTCCCCGCCCCCGCCGATGCCCTCGACCTCCGGCCAGCCGTAGTTCGCGCCGGCCTCGATCACGTTCAGCTCGTCCCACGTGTTCTGCCCGAACTCGCTGGCGTACATCGTCCCGTCCTCCGTCCAGGCGATGCCCTGCGGGTTGCGGTGCCCGTAGCTGTAGACGGGCGAGCCGGGGAACGGGTTGTCCCCGGGCACCGAGCCGTCCGGGGCCAGGCGGAGGATCTTGCCGGCCAGCGAGGCGGTGTCCTGGGCGGTTTCCGGGTTCCCGGCGTCCCCGGCCGTCGCGTACAGCATCCCGTCCGGCCCGAACGCGAGGCGCCCGCCATTGTGGACGCCGGCCGCGGGGATCCCGTCCAGGATCGTCTCCGCCTCCCCGAGCCGCAGGGAACCGGGCTGCCCGAGCAGCTCGAACCGCTGGATCCGGTTGCCGTCCGCGCCGGTGGAGTAGGCGTAGAGGTCGCCGCCCCCGCCCACGGCCAGCCCCAGCAGTCCGCCCTCGCCGGAGCCCTCGACGCCGGGGACGGTCCCGACGACGCGGGCGCCGCCGTCGTCCCCCAGCTCGAGGATGTCGGCGCTGTCGCGCTCGCTGACCAGGGGCGTGTCGCCGAGGAACGCGATCGACCACGGCGCGTCGAGCCCGGTGGCGACGACCGCCGGCTCGGCCGGGCGGGCGGTTGTGGCGGGGGCGCTGGCGGTTGCGCTCGTGGCGCTGGCGGTCGCGTCCGTGGCGGTCGGCGCGGACGACGACGGCGGCGCCGGCCCGTCCTGCCCGCCCGCGCAGGACGAGAGCAACAGTGCCGCGAACAACGCGGCGGCGGGGGCCGAAAGGCGCCGGCGGCTGGTCATGCTTCGACGGTACGCCGGAACCGCGCGGCCGGGGAGTCGTTGGCCGGTCCCGGCCGCCCACGACGACGAGGCGCCGGCACAGGGTGAACGGCGTTCCCTACTGCTTCTGGGCGGCAGGCCGGGCGGTGTGCCGGGGAATGGTGCTTCGTGGCCGCCCCGCTCGGCTAGCCCACCGTCCGTTGCGTGCTGGTGACCCAGGCCGTCGTCGTGTAGCCGGGCTTCACGGCCCGGCTTTGTCGCAGGGCTGCGGGCGCTTGTCCTCAGTGCCCCATTCACAGCCCCGCCCGGCGCCACTACGGTGGGCGGCGATGCCACCACTCGATCCCCGCGACACCGAGCCCCGAACCCTGGCGAAGACCATCCGGGACAGCGTGCCCGCGCCACCCACTGGATGGGCACGGCTGCGTTGGTGGGGACCAAGCCTGCTGTGGGCCATGTCCGCCGTCGGCTCGGGCTCCGTCCTGTTCACCCCCCGCATCGCCTCCGAGTACGGGTACTCCTTCCTGTGGCTCCTGTGGTGCGTGGCCCTGCTGATGTGGGCGATGATCAGCGAGGCCGGCCGGTACACGGTGGCCACCGGCCGGACGCTGCTCGACGGCTTCGCGCGGCTGCCCGGGCCGCGGAACTGGGCACTTTGGGCGATCTTCGTCCCGCAGCTCGTCGCGGCTGTGGCCGGCGTGGGCGGGCTGTCCGCGCTCGTTGGCAGCGCCGTCGCCAGTGCACTGCCGGGCGGCACGGTCCTCTGGGGCCTGGTCGTGCTCGGCGCCGCCGCCGCCGTCGTCATCCTGGGCGGCTATGTCGCGGTCTCGCGCACGGCCCTGGTGCTGGCGCTGCTCCTGGTCGCGGTCGTGCTGACCGCGGCCGCGACCGTCTTCACGCCCGACGCCGGTGCCGCCGCCGGGCTCGTCCCGTCCGTGCCGGCCAATGTTGACGTGGCCTTCGTCCTGCCGTGGATCGGGACGATCCTCGCCGGGTCCATGGGCATCATCTGGTTCTCCTACTGGACGGCGCGGCGCGGCTTCGGTGGCGGGCTCGCCGACGCCGGCGGCACGCCCGCGGACGGGGACGACGGCGGCCCTCACGGCGACGACGGCGACCGGGCCGGCGACGACGGCGACCGGCCCGGCGACGACGGCGGCGCCCACGTCCGGATCGCCGCCTGGCAACGAAACCTGGCCATCACGGCGGCCCTCGGGGTGGTGACCGGAGGGGCAACGATCACCGGTTTCCTGGTGCTGGGCGCGGAGCTGCTGGCGCCGGCCGGGATCGTCCCCTCCGGCACCGACGTCGCCTCCCAGCTCACGCGCCTGCTCTCCGAGGTCTGGGGCAGCTTCGGGCGCTGGGTGATGCTCGCTGCGATCCTCGTCGCCCTCGGTGGCAGCGTCCTGGCCAACCAGGACGGATGGTCCCGGTCCTTTGCCGACCTGACGCTGCTCCTGAGCCGCGGCGCGGCCCGGCAGGGCCGGCGGCGCCAGCCGGCGTGGCTGTGGCGGCTGCTGGGGAAGCGGCCGGACGGCATGGGCGAACGGCGCGCCCTGAAGCTGCTGTTCGCCGCCACGGTGACGGGCCTGGTCCCCGCGGCCGCCATCGTTACCGTCCGCGACCCGGTGGTGATCATGTCCGCGTCGGGCACGATCGCGGCCATCCACACGCCGCTGATCGCCTGGGGCATCTTGGCCGTCAACCGCCAGCTCCCCCGGGACCTGCGCCCGGGCGCGGTGCAGACAGGGCTGCTGGGCCTCGCCGGCCTGTTCTACACGCTCTTCGCCGTCGTCTACTTCGTGGACCTGGTGCTCGGCACCTGACCGGCCTCCGGCCCCTCGCCGCCCGGGGCGGCCAGGGACTCCGGCGCCTCGGGCGCCTTGGCGGCGAGCCGGTCCACGTCGCGCAGGGCGGCCAGGCGCACCTCCCGGGCCAGCCGCAGGCTCGGCTTGAGCGCGAAGCAGATGGACCCGGCGAGGAAGCACCACGTGCCCAGGGTCTGCGTGGACTCGCTGAAGAACAGGACGCTGCCGACGACGAACAGGCCGGCGGCCAGGAAATCGGCGATCGTGTGCAGCACCTCGAACGTCGCGTACACGCGCGCCTCGTGCGCCGTGTCCTTCCGGTCGCGGGGGTCGAACAGTCGCATGTTGGTCCTCCTGTCGTTGCGGGCATGGTGTCTCGGGGCGCCGGCCGGGCCGGCGCCCGGCTATTGCAGGGCCGAGGTGAGGCGGCCGGCGTTGTCGAGGTACCGCTCGCGGCGCGGCCGGGCCAGCCACTCCCCCAGCCCCAGCTCGGCGCTCGCCTCCCGGTAGCCGTCGGCGACCCGCTCGAGCCGCCGGGCGACGCCGCGGTCCGGGATCAGCAGGTTGAGCTCGTGGTTCAGCGCGAAGGAGCGCAGGTCCATGTTGGAGGACCCGACGACGGCGGCCTCGCCGTCGGCCACCACGAACTTCGCGTGCAGCACCCACGGCGCCGGGTACAGGAAGACCCTGACGCCCGAGCGCAGCAGCTCCTCGTAGTAGGAGCGCTGGGCGTGGTGCGTCACCCGGTGGCTGGACGTCTCGCCGAGCAGCATGACCACCTCGACGCCGCGCCGCACTGCGGTGCGCAGGGCGGTCTCCATGGAGTCGTCGGGGACGTAGTACGGGGTGCAGACGGTGATCCGGCGCGCGGCGCTGGCGAAGAGGTGCGTGAACAGCTGCAGGCTGGACTCCTGCTCGCCGGCCGGGCCGCTGGGCAGCAGCTGGCAGGGCACCCCGCCCGCCCGCGGCGCCGCCGGCCGGACCGGCGCGCTGGCCGGCGGGTCGCCGGCCTCGCACCACCAGTCCGCGGAAAACAGCGCGTCCAGGTGGGCGGCGGCCGGGCCCTCGATCCGCAGCATCAGCCCCTTCCACTGCAGGCCGCGCCGCCGGTTGCGGGCCTTGTTGTAGCTGCGGTCGATGAGGTTCTGCGACCCGGCGAAGGCGACGCGGCCGTCGATGGCGAGGATCTTGCGGTGGTTGCGCAGGTCCGGCCGCTGGTACTGGCCCCGCCACGGGCGCACGGGCAGCATCAGCCGCCACGGGATGCCCTCCGCGTCCAGCCGGCGCAGGAACCGCCGGTGCCCGGGGAAGCCGCGGGACCCCAGGTGGTCGACGAGCACGCGCACCGCGACGCCGCGGCGGTGCGCCCGCTCCAGGGCGGCGACGACCGGCTCGGTCGTCGCGTCCGCGGCGGCGATGTAGAACTCCGCGTGGACCGTCTCCCGCGCCGCGTCGATCTCCCGGGCCATCGCCGCGAGGGAGCCGGCGTAGTCGTCCAGGATCCCGATGCCGTTCCCGCCCACGAGCGGGAAGGCGCCGTTCGAGTCGTTGAGGTCGACGGCGTCGCCCACCCAGCGCGGCGCCTGCCCGGCGCGGCCGCCCTCGCGCGCTTCCGGGGTGCCGTCCGGGTCCGGGGCGCCCTCCTCGTCCGGGGTTCCGTCCACGTCTGGGCCGCCGGCGGCGGGTGCGCCGCCGTCGTCCGCCCTGCAGCCCCGGCCCGGCGCGCCGTCGTCGGCCACGAGCGACGGCGCGGCGCGCTGCCGCCGCGTCCGCTCGGCGGGCAGCTCCGCCCGCCCGAGCAGCAGGTAGGCGAGGACCCCCAGCACGGGGAAGGCGACGATCACGACGAGCCAGGCCCAGCCGGCCGCGGGCCGCCGGCCGTGGGGGACGGTCCCGAGCGCGACGAGCCCGATCGCCGTGTTCACGCCCAGGAGGACGAGCGCCAGCCAGGTCGGGATGTTCTCGACGACCAGGCGGGGAATGTCCACCGGCCCCACTCTAGGGGCGCGGCCCCTGCGGGCGAAGGGGCGGCGGGCCCGGCCGACCGGGCGCTCTGGAGGTCCCCCGCACCCTCGGCTACCGTGCAGGGACCGGCCGCGTCCCCGACGTTGGAGCGCTCGTGGCCCTGAACCGCAAGCCCCGCGTCCCTTCCGTTCAAGGAGAAGCATGAACCCCACCGCCCCGTCCGTGCAGCGGCACGCGGTCGAGGTGGGCGGCACCCCGCTGTCCTACCTCGCCGCGGGAAGCCCCGGCGCCCCGCCCCTCGTCCTGCTCCACGGCACCTTCTGGAGCCGCGTCTGGCAGCCCGTCCTGCCGGCGCTGGGCCGGCGCTTCCGCTGCCTGGCCCTCGACTTCCCCGGCTTCGGGCGCAGCGGCGGAGAGCTGGGGGTAGGGGACGCCTCCGTGCCCGCGCTCGCCGCCACGGTGCTGACCGCCGCCGACGCGCTGGGCCTGGACCGCTTCGCCCTGGCCGGCCACGACATCGGCGGGGGCGTCGCCCAGCACGTGGCCGCCCACAGCGGCCGCGTGGAGCGGATGGTCCTGGTCAACTCGGTCATGTTCGACTCCTGGCCGGTCCCGGCCGTCGAGAGGTTCCGCGACCCCGAAGTCCGGTCCGCAACCAGCCCGGAGGACCTCTGGCGCGCCCGCACCGCGTCGATGCAACGCGCCGTGGCCCGGGAGCTGACGGAGGGCGAGACCGAGGACTACGCCTCGCCCTGGTGGGACCCGGCCAAGGCCAGGTCGTGGATGGCCATGGCCGCGGCGGCCGACCCCCGCTACACCCTCGACCTGGTGCCGGCCCTCCGGGACGCGGCGGTCCCCACCCGGCTCGTGTGGGGCGTCGACGACGAGTTCCAGAGGATCGAGTTCGCGCGGCGATACGTCCGCGAGATCCCGAACAGCGGCCTGACCGAGGTCGGCGGCAAGCACATCCCCACCGAGGACTCCCCGCACGACGTCGCCGCCGCCATGCTCGGGCACCTGGCCGGGGAGCCCCCACAGGGCCCCTGAGGCCACGGCGGGCGGACCGCCGCCCGGCCCGGACCCCCGCCGTGGCCCTCGCCCGCCGCCCGCTACCGTTCACGCACCAGCCATGCCCCAACGCTTGGAGTCCCCCGTGCCCCTGGACCAGACACCCCGGGTCGTCGTCTTCGACGTCAACGAGACCCTCTCCGACCTGTCCCCGCTCGGTCCGGCCTTCGCGGCCGCCGGCCTGCCCGAGCACGCGGCCCCGCTGTGGTTCGCCGGGATCCTCCGGGACGGCTTCGCGCTCACGGCCGCCGGAACGAACCCGCGCTTCACGGACCTGGCCGCCGACTCGCTGCGGACCCTGCTGGCGGGCGCCGTCCCCGCCGCGGAGGCCGAGCCGGCCGTCGAGCGCATCATGGGGGCCTTCGGCTCCCTCGGCGTCCACCCGGACGCGCCCGACGGCCTGGCCGCCCTGCACGCGGACGGGCACCGGCTCGCGACGCTCAGCAACGGCTCCGCCGCCGAGGGCCTGCTGCAGCGGGCCGGGCTGCGCGGGCTGTTCGAGTCCGTCCTGTCCGTCGAGCAGGCCCCCGCGTGGAAGCCGGCGCGCGCCGCCTACGACTACGGCACGCGCGCGTGCGGCGTGCGCCCGGAGGAGGCCCTGCTCGTGGCAGTCCACCCGTGGGACGTCGACGGCGCCGCCCGGGCCGGGCTGCGCACCGCCTGGGTCCGCCGGGACGCTGCCCGCTACCCCGGCCACTTCACGCGGGCCGACCTCGAGGTCGGCGACCTGCGCGAACTCGCCGGCGCCCTGGGCACCGCCCCCCGCCGCTGAAGCGCGGGCGGCGCCACTTCACGCCGGAGGACCACCCGGAGCAGGTCGCCGCCGCCGTCAACCGCCTCCTCCCCGAGGGATAGGGGCCCTGAGGAATAGGGACCGGCCCCGGAGGGTTGGGCCGGGTGTGAAGAAGATCGGATTCCTGTCCTTCGGCCACTGGACCGACCACCCGCAGTCCGGCACGCGCAGCGCCTCGGACGCGCTGCTGCAGGCGATCGACCTCGCGGTCGCCGCCGAGGAGCTGGGCGCGGACGGCGCCTACTTCCGGGTCCACCACTTCGCGCAGCAGTACGCGTCCCCGTTCCCGCTGCTCGCCGCAATCGGGGCCAGGACCCGCCGGATCGAGATCGGCACCGGCGTGATCGACATGCGCTACGAGAACCCGCTGTACATGGCGGAGGACGCCGGGGCGGCGGACCTGATCTCCGGCGGACGCCTTCAGCTGGGCGTCAGCCGCGGCTCGCCCGAGCAGGTCATCGACGGGTGGCGCCACTTCGGCTTCTCCCCCGCCGAGGGCGAGTCCGACGCGGACATGGGCCGCCGGCACACCGAGCGCCTGCTCGAGGTGCTCACCGGCGAGGGCTTCGCGCAGCCGAACCCCCGCCCCATGTTCCCGAACCCGCCCGGCCTGCTGCGCGTCGAGCCGCACTCGCCGGGGCTGCGCGAGCGGATCTGGTGGGGCTCGGGGTCCAACGCGACGGCGGTGTGGGCGGCGAAGCTGGGCATGAACCTGCAGAGCTCCACGCTCAAGGACGACGAGACCGGCAAGCCCTTCCACGTCCAGCAGGCCGAGCAGATCGAGCTCTACCGGCAGGCCTGGCGGGAGGCCGGGCACGAGCGGGAGCCGCGCGTCTCCGTCAGCCGCAGCATCTTCGCCCTGGTCGACGAGCGCGACTGGCAGTACTTCGGCCGCGACCGCTTCAGCTCCGACCAGATCGGCAACATCGACGAGAAGACCCGCGCCATCTTCGGCCGCTCCTACGCCGGCGCCCCCGACGAGCTGGTGGAGCAGCTGGCCGCGGACGAGGCGATCGCCGCGGCGGACACCCTGCTGCTGACCGTCCCGAACCAGCTCGGCGTCGAGTACAACGCCCACGTCATCGAGGCGATCCTGAAGCACGTCGCGCCGGAGCTCGGCTGGCGCTGACCTCGGCCGGCGCCTAGCGGCCGGCGCCGGCCCCGGGCAGCACGGGCCCGGGCGGCCTGGCCCGTGCTGCCCGCGGCCGCTCAGAGGTGGATCTTCACGTCGGCGTCCGCGCGGAGCTTCTCCACGAGCTTCTGCGCGGCCTCGCCCTCCTTCTGCTGCACCACCTGCTCCTTCAACTGCGGCTTCACCTTGTCGAACGGGGGCAGCTTCGGGGCGCCGCCGGACTGCGACGGCGCCTGCCCCTGCTGCGCCTTCGCCTGCTCGTAGGCCTGCTTGAGCTCCTTCTCGGTGGCGGTGAACGTCCCGAGTTCCTTCTGGAGCAGCGACTCGAGGACGACCTGCTGGTTCAGCTGCCGGTCGACCTGCTCGCGGTCCATCCCCCGCTGCTCCATGGCGGCCAGGAACTCCTTGCCGCTCATCTGGTTGGACTTCGCCGCCTCGTCCAGCGCCTTGGAGACCTGGGCCTCGGAGGCCGTGATGTTCTTCTTCTCCGCCTGCTGCATCAGCAGCTCGGTGCCGACCAGCGACTCGGCCGTGCTCTTCTTCAGCTGGTTCTGGTCCAGTTCCTGCCCGGACATCTGCGCCTGCATGGCCATCTGCTGGAACTGGCTCTCGTAGACCTGCGTGAACTCGTCCTTGCCGATGTCCTCGCCGTTGACGGTGGCGACCACGTCGGGGACCCCGGACAGCTCCGGCGACGGCGCCGCCTGGCCCTGGCCTTCCTGCGCCTGCCCCTGGCCTCCCTCCTGGGGGGCGGCCGCGCCGGACGGTCCCGCGGCCGGCGGCTCCGCCGCGGGCTGCCCCGCGGTCGGGCCGGCCCCCGCGCCGCAGGCGGTGGCCAGGGACAGGGACCCGACGACGGCGAGGGCCGCCAGCACCTTGTTCGTCTTCACGCGATGACGCCGTGGAGTAATCATTCGAGCGACGCTAGCCGCGGCTCCTGAACGCCAACTGGGCGCCCCAGGGGTGCCGCCCGGACGGCGTCTCCCCTAGCCTGTGCGTAAACCGCCGAATGGAGGCCGCCCATGCCCGCCACCGATCTCACGGAGTCCGCCCGCCGGAGGGCCGCCGTCGTCCGCGGCACCGCCGAGGGCCTGCTCGACGCGCCCACGCCGTGCCCGGACATGCCCGTGCGACTGCTGCTGGCCCACCTGCACGGTTTGGCCATCGCGTTCCGCGACGCGGCCCGCAAGGTCGACGGCCCCACCACCAACACTCCGCCCGACCCCGGCGCGCTCGTCCTCCACGACACCTGGCGCGAGGACATCCCGGCGCGGCTCGAGGAGCTCGCCGCCGCGTGGAGGGACCCCGACGCGTGGACCGGCGCCACCAAGGCCGGCGGCGTTCCCCTGACCGGCGAGGAGGCCGGGCTCGTCGCCCTCGACGAGGTGGTCCTGCACGGTTGGGACCTGGCCGTCGCCACGGGCCAGCCCTACGACGTGGAGCCGGCGGCCCTGGAGCTGGTCGAGCGATTCTGCGCCACGGTCCCCGACGAGCCGGAGGCGCGCAACGGGCTGTTCGGCCCGCGCGTGCCCGTCGGCGGGGACGCCGGCCAGCTCGAGCGGGTGCTGGGCCTCGCTGGGCGCGACCCCGCGTGGCGGCCCGGGACCTGAGCACCCGCCACCGCGCCGGACGGCACGGCCCGGAGCTCCGCGCTTTGCCCGCGGCGCGTCCGGCTAGCAGAGTGGTCGCGTGCAGCCCGTCCTCGCGGTGATCGTCCCCGTCGCCCTCGTCCTGGCGCTCGGGATGTTCCTGCGCGCCAGGGTGCTGACGTCGCCCCAGCCGTGGGTGGGGCTCGAGTTCACCACCTACTACGTGTTCACGCCCGCGCTGTTCGTCGTCTCGATCGGCAACGCGGACCTCTCCGCCGTCCCGCCCGGACCGCTGGCCGGCGCCCTGGCGGTGCCGGTGCTCCTCGTGGCCGGCCTCGCCGTCGCCCTCGCCCGCGCCGCGCGCTTCCCCGGACCGACCGTGGCTGCCGTGATGCAGGGAAGCATCCGGCTGAACACCTACATCGGGCTGGTGTTCGCGCAGGCCCTGCACCAGGTGCAGGGCGTGGCCGTGTTCGCGCTGGCGTGCGCCGTCATGGTGCCGCTGGTCAACCTGCTCAGCGTCTCCGCGCACTCCGCGTGGGGCAGCTCCCCCGGCACGCCCCGGCGCGGGCTGGGGCGGGAGCTGGCCACCAACCCGCTGATCCTGGGGTGCATCGGCGGCCTCCTGCTGAACCTGTCCCCGTGGCGGCCGGAGCCGCTCAACGCCGCCCTGGGGATGCTGGCGGCGCCTGCCCTCGCGTGCGGGACGCTCGCCGCCGGCGCCGCCGTCACCCTGCGCGTCACGCGTGGGGACCTCGCGGCGCTGCCGCTGGTGGGCGTGCTCAAGTTCGCGGTGATGCCCGCCGCCGCGTTCTGGGCGGGGACGTGGCTCGGGTTGCCGCCGGTCGCCCTGTTCGCCGTCGTGCTGATCTGCTCGCTGCCCGTGGCGCCGTCGTCCGTCATCCTGTCCTCGCGGCTCGGCGGGGACGTGCGGCTCATGGCGTCGCTGACCGGGCTCCAGACCGTCGTGTCCATGGCGACGCTGCCGGCCACGCTCTGGCTGACGGGCGTGTAGCGGCACGGCACGCGGACGGGTGGTCGCCGTGGCAGCGGGGCTGGGGTCAGCCCTGGCGGGCTTTCATCCGCGGGTTCTTCTTGTTGATGACGAAGGTGCGTCCGCGGCGGCGGACGACCTGGGCCCCGGGGATCTTCTTCAGGGCGCGCAGCGAGTTCCGGACTTTCATGGGGTGCTCCAATGGTCGATGTCATGGGTGGTGTCCAGGCCGAACGGGTCGGCCAGGGCCTTGATCCCGGACCGCATCTCGGCCTCGGTGAGCTGGGCCCGGGTGAGCAGGCGGGTGATCTCGGCGGCGTCGAGGTCCTCCCCGGTGGCCTCGATGACCGTGCCCGGGTGCGCGGTTCCCGGCGTCGTCTCGGCAGCGGCCGCGCCGTTCCGGCCCGGACGGCCCGCCTGGAGGGCCGGCCACGGGCCGGCGTTCTCCAGCCACACCCGGGGACCGGCTCCCTTGAGCAGGATCCGGCACTCGGGGGCGGGGGCCATCCAGAGCTGGCCGCGCAGCCGGCAGCACCCTGCGGCCAGCGTGTGCAGTGCCTGGTGGAAACGCTCCGGGTGCAGCGGGCGGTGCAGGCGGTGCACGAGCGTGGTGAACGGTGACCCCGGACGGGAGCCGCCCCTGGGGTCGCCCGTCGCGGGGTGTCCGTCCCGTCCTGCCGGGATGCCGGGGGCGAGGCCGATGTCGGTGGCCCGGTGGGTGATGTTGGCGTGCGGGGCCAGCTCCCGCAGCAGCTGCATCCCGCGGGTCCGGGACCGCGGGTCGGTCGGAACGAGCTCGGGCTCGGCCAGCAGCACCGTGGACGTGGCCGCCAGTTCCTCCATGAGGAACTCCCCCGGGGTCCGCTCGTCCTGCGGCAGGGCCAGGTAACCGGACTCGAACAAGGTGTGCCGGTCCCAGATTTGGTCCTCCACCGCCGCGGGGGCGCAGGCCAGCGCCACGGCGTTCAGGACCAGGGACCGCCGCGCGCGGCCGGCCAAGGCCTGCACGACGGCGGCCGCCGGCAGCGCGGGAGGCAGGGCCAGGACCAGATGCTCCACGCCCTCCTCCCGGGCGGCCAGCAGGGCCGGCACGATGGCGAGCCGGACCGCGCAGCTCGGGCAGGGGTGCTCCAGCACGGTCTGGTCCCGCCGCCCGGGGGCACCGGGTGTAAAGGTCCGGCTCACCAGCACGCCGTCCTCCAGCAGGTCGTGGAGCATCAACACGGCCTCGGGATAGGCGGCGATGAGCTGGTCGCTGGCCTGCTGGCGGCACAGGGCGTCCAGAGAACTGACGACGGTGAGGCGCATGGCCACCACCCTAACCAAGAATGATTCTCAATAGCGAATCGACCTGCCGGAACCGGGCCGCTGGCGGCGAGCTAGTGCCGACCGTGGCCGTGGCCGCGTTGGGGTGCGAAAAGCGCGGCAATGCGCTTGCGGTCGGCCTCGGCGAGAGTGTGTGTGGCAATCCAGATCGTGGTGCCCGCCGCCAGGCCGGGGAAGACCAGCAGGTCGAGGAGCCGGTCACCGGGCTCGGCCACCCACCGGTCCGGGTCCCACGCGGCCAGCACGCGGCCCGGGTCGTGCGGGTCCAGAACCACCCGGACCCGATCCCCGACTTCCAGTTCCTCCTGGATCCAACCCGTGTCCAGCAGGGCGATCCTTCCGTTGGCCCTGACCGTGTACTCCGTGATGTCGTGCCGGAAGGCATGCACGTGGGTGACGGTGGCGGTGGTGCGCTGGCCACTCCCAGCGAGCCGGATGTCCTCCGCTTCCAGATGGCGCGAGTCGACGACGATCAGGAACGCGCCCAATCCCAAGACCAGGGCCGAGGCAGCCACCACCACACGCCGCCACACCACCCGCTGTTCCCGTTGGGGCGGATAGGGCAGGGACGGGGCCGTGCGCCGTGGCTGCGGCGGGTTCAGGCGCGCGCGGGCGGTCTCCACGTCCTCGGGGAGGAGCTTCGCCCCCGCCCACACGGCCAGTGCCATCGCAGCAGCGACCGCGAGGCCCAACCACATCCATTCGAGGGCGGGGATCCGCACCCAGTCCTCGGGAGTCCCCACGGCGATCGCCCGGCCCGGATCCACGGGGTCAACGACAACCTCGACGGGCCGCCCAACCTCCGGGACGCCGGGGGTGTTCTCGGCATAGTCGAGGAAGAGGATCCTGCCGCCGACCTCGACGTCGTACTCCGACCCAGCTCGGCCGTAGTCCCGTTCATCGCTGATGATTCCCGTGACGCGCGGGGCCGAGGCAGCCAGACGGGCATCGTCCAGATAGATCTGCACGAACGCCGCATGCACGCCTACGGCCAGGGCCAGGAGCAGCGCCGCTATGGCCATCGCGGTGATCCGGCGGGCGCGAAGGGACATCCACAGCCCGGACCTGTCGGCGCGCCGGCCATGCCGGGACCCCAGTCGCCGCCGGCGCTCGTCCCGTCCGGGACGGAACTCCCCCTCTTCCACCCAAGGATTCTAGAACGGGCCGCCCCTTCCCGACCCGCGGCAACCGCGGACGTTGACTTGCCTCCCGGCCCGCGGATACTGGGGCGCATGGCACCGATCGGACGGGCGCACACCACCGCGGCCGGGGAGGGCTCCCCGCGTGCCGCGAAGGCCGACAGGGTGGTCGAGGCGACGGCCGACGTCGCCGTCCCGCTCGGCACCGCCTACAACCAGTGGACCCAGTTCGCGAGCTTCCCGCGGTTCATGACCTCCGTCAGGCGCATCGTCCAGCTCCGTCCGAACCTCACGCGGTGGACGGTCGGTTTCGGGCCCCTGGCGCCCGAATTCGACGTCGAGATCGTCGATCAGGTGCCCGACTCCCACATCGAGGGGCAGACCCTGGGCGGCCCGTCCACCCACCGGGGGCGGGTGTCCTTCCGCGCGCTGGCACCTGACCGCACCGCCGTCGACGTGCGGCTGGACCTCGCGCCGCAGGGCGTCGGGCGCCTCCTCGGGCTGCGCCCGGCGCTGGCGGAGCGCGTGGTCCGCAGCGAGCTCGCCCACTTCAAGGACTTCATCGAGACCCTGGGACAGGAGGGCGGGGCGTGGCGCGGGGTCATCCGGAACGGGCACGTCCGGCCCACGGAGCCCGAACCGCCGCGAAGCCAGGTCCCCCGCTGGCCCGTCGGCTGACCGAGAGCGAGGCACGCGCCATGAAGCAGACGCCGCACGAGGAATCGGACGGGCGGCTCACCGTCACGGCCCCCAAGGACTGGGCGGCGGGGGTGCCGGGCGTGACCCACGCCCTGCAGTACTCCCTCGCGGAGACGTCCCCGCAGCGCGCCAGGCGCACACTGCTGGCCATCAACCAAGTCGACGGCATCGACTGCCCCGGTTGCGCCTGGGCGGACCCTGCCCCCGGGCATCGGCACCTCAACGAGTACTGCGAGAACGGCGCCAAGCACATCAACGACGAGGCGACGACGAAGCGCGTCACGGCCGACTTCTTCCGCGAGCACGCCGTCCCCGACCTGGCCGGCCGGTCCGACCTGTGGCTCAACCAGCAGGGCCGGCTCACCGAGCCGATGGTCAAGCGGCCGGACTCGGACCACTACGAGCCGATCAGCTGGCACGACGCGTTCGGGCTGCTGGCCGGCGAGCTGAACGGGCTGGACTCGCCGGACGAGGCCGCCTTCTACACGTCGGGGCGGGTCAGCAACGAGGCCGCGTTCGTCCTGCAGCTCTTCGCCCGCGCGTTCGGCACCAACAACCTCCCCGACTGCAGCAACCTGTGCCACGAGTCCAGCGGTTTCGCGCTCTCCGAGACGCTGGGCACGGGCAAGGGCACGGTGAGCCTCGCCGACCTCCACCACGCCGACCTGATCTTCCTCGTCGGGCAGAACCCCGGGTCCAACCACCCCCGGCAGCTCTCCGCGCTGGAGGAGGCCAAGTCCAACGGGGCGCGGATCATCGCCGTGAACCCCCTGCCGGAGGCCGGGCTGCAGCGCTTCAAGAACCCGCAGAAGCCGCGGGGTATCGTCGGCCGCGGGGTGCAGATCGCCGACCGCTTCCTGCAGATCCGCGGCGGCGGCGACCTCGCCCTGTTCCAGGGGCTCAACCGGCTCCTGCTGGAGGCCGAGGACGCCAACCCCGGGACCGTGCTCGACCACGACTTCATCCGCGCCAACACGAGCGGCTTCGAGGAGTTCAACCGGCACGCCCGCACCGTCGCGTGGGAGGACATCCTCCGGGCGACCGGTCTGGAGCGCCGGGAACTCGAGGAGGTCCGGGACGAGGTCCTGCGCAGCGGGCGCATCATCGTCTGCTGGGCCATGGGCATTACCCAGCACCGGCACGCCGTCCCCACGGTCCGGGAGTTCGTCAACTTCCTGATGCTGCGCGGGAACCTGGGCCGGACCGGCAGCGGGGCCTGCCCGGTGCGCGGGCACAGCAACGTGCAGGGCGACCGCACGATGGGCATCTGGGAGCGGATGCCCGACACGTTCCTCGACGCCCTGCGGGAGGAGTTCGGGTTCGACCCGCCGCGCGCCCACGGGCTCGACTCCGTAAACACGATCCGGGCCATGCGGGAGGGCCGGGTCAAGGTCTTCATGGGGGTGGCCGGCAACTTCGTCCGGGCCGCCCCCGACAGCGCCGCCACGGAGGAGGCCCTGCGGAACTGCAGCCTCACGGTCCAGGTCTCCACCAAGCTCAACCGCTCCCACGCGGTGTGTGGCAGGACGGCGCTCATCCTGCCGACACTCGGGCGCACCGAGCGCGACTTCCAGGCCAGCGGGGAGCAGTTCGTCACGGTCGAGAACTCCATGAGTGAGGTGCACACCTCCCGCGGCCGGCTCGAGCCGGCCTCGCGCACGCTCCTGAGCGAGGTGGCGATCCTGTGCCGGCTCGCCCGCCGCACCCTCGACGGGCGCACGGACATCCCCTGGGAGCGGTTCGAGTCCGACTACGGGCTCATCCGCGACAAGATCGCCAACGTCGTCTCCGGGTTCCACGACTTCAACCGCCGGGTCGTCCGCCCCGGCGGCATCCAGCTGCCGAACCCGGTCAACGAGGGGGTGTTCCCCAACCCGGTCGGGAAGGCGCTGTTCACGTGCAACGACTGGCAGATGCCGGAGGCGCCCGAGGGGCACCTGGTGCTGCAGACGCTGCGCTCCCACGACCAGTGGAACACCATCCCGTACACGGACAACGACCGCTACCGGGGCATCCACGGCAGCCGGCGCGTGGTCATGGTCAATCCGGAGGACGCCGCCGGGCTCGGGCTGGCGGAGGGCCAGCGCGTGGACCTGGTCAGCGTGTGGGGCGACGGCGTTGAGCGCCGGGCGGAGGACTTCCAGGTGGTCCCCTACCCCACCGCGAGGGGCTGCGCGGCCGCGTACTACCCGGAGACCAACGTCCTGCTTCCGCTGGACAGCGTCGCCGAGACCAGCGGCCAGCCCACCGCCAAGGGCATCATCGTCCGGCTGGAGGCGGCGGCCGCCCGGGGCGCCTGAGCGCGGAAGTTCCGCGCCTGGGGGCAGCAGCCGGCGTCGGGGCGGCCTGCGTCGTACTGCGCTCCGCTCCCGGCGGCCGGCCGTCAGATCCCGAGCATGCGGCGCAGCACGGCGACGACGCCGTCGTCCGTGTTCGCCGGGGCCAGCCACTTCGCGCGGGCCGCGATGTCGGGGTGCGCGTTCGCCATGGCGAACGACCACTCGGCGGCGTCCAACAGCTCGAGGTCGTTGAGGTAGTCCCCGAACGCCACGGTCTGGGCCGGGGTGGCGCCGATGGCCGCCTGGAGCTGCCGCACGGCCCCGCCCTTGTCGACGCCCTGGGCCATGACGTCCACCCAGTGCTGCCCGGACACGACAACCTGGTGCGTGTCGGCCAGCGAAGCCAGCGGCCCGGCCGCGAGGGCCTCGGAGCCGCCGAAGTCGAAGACGGCGAGCTTCAGCACGTGGTCGGTGACCGCCCGCAGGTCGGGGACGACGTCGAGGCGGGCGTAGTACTTGCGGGCCTCGCCAAGGAACGCCTCGTCGTCCCGCTCGACGTAGGCGCTGTCCAGCCCGCAGTACACGAGGCCCAGGTCCCGCCCGGGCCCGTCCGGCCCCGGCCGGGCGGCGCCGCGGACCGCGTCGATGATCCCGCGCGCGGTGTCGAGCTCGAGACCCCGGGTGGCGACCGTCCGGCCGCCGTGGACGGCGAGGTTCCCGTTCTCGGCGATGTAGGACACGTCGTCGTCGAGGCCGTGGAACATGAGGCGGAGCGTCGCGTACTGCCGGCCGCTCGCGGGGGCGAACGCGATGCCGCGGGCGCGCATCGCGTCCAGGACCGGCCAGAACGACGACGGCACGGCGCCCGCGCCGTCGAGGAGCGTGCCGTCCATGTCGGCGACGACCAGGCGGATATCGTGCGGGCCGGGCGGAAGGTCCTCCCACGAGGCGGCGGTCGTCGGTCGTTCGGGAACGCTGCGGGCGGGTGTCGTCATTGTTTCGATGCTACGCGACGGGGCGGGGCCGCTGGATCCGGCGCCCCGCCCCGCCCGACCCCCTACGCCGCGAACCGGCCGAACACCCGGTACATGAACTCGGTGCCCCGGCGCAGCGCCTCGACGAAGATCCGCTCGTCGTTGCCGTGCATGCCGATCAGCTGCTCGTTGCTCAACACGTACGGGTAGACGCCGTACCCCGGGATCCCCCTCGCCCGCCACGGCGCCAGGGACGTCCCGGCCTCGAACAGCGCCGGCGAGAACGCCGCATCCGGGTACGTCTCCCCCGCCGCGCCGGAGAGCGCCGCGAACAGGTCCGTGTCGATGTCCGCCGCCGGCGTCGCCCACGTCTCGTCGAGCCGCGCCAGCTCCTCCTCCTCGCTGGTCCCCTCGGGGGCGGCGAGCGTGACCTCGACGTCGCGCTCGGCGAGCAGCTCGCGGACCTGGGCGAGGAACTCGCGCGGCTTCTGCCCTCCGGGGATGCCGCGGCAGTTGATCCGCGCGGTGGCCGAGGACGGGATGACGTTCTCCTTGTACCCGGCCTCCTGGATCACGAACGCGTGGGTGGTCCGCAGCAGCGCCCGGTGCAGGTACGGGTAGGCGGAGCGGGAGACCATGACCCGCGCGGCGCGCTCCCGCGCCTGGTCGCTCCTGGCCGAGAGCATCAGGCGGATCGCCTTCGCGAACCCGGCGTCCGACGTCGCGTCGGCCAGCGCGCCGAAGTACTCGCGGGTCACGTCGGTCAGGCGCACGGGCGCCTCCCAAGAGCCGAGGTCGGCGAGCGCGCGGGAGAGGGCGACGACGGCGGAGTCCGGCATGGGCTTCGACGAGTGGGTCGCCGTGCCGGACGCGGTGACGTCGAGGTTGAAGTAGACCTTGTCCTGGCGCGTGGCGGTGATGAGCATCGGAGTGGTCTTGTCGTTCTGGGCCAGGAACCAGCCGCCCTCGGTGAGCACGGCTCCGGCGTCGAGCTTGTCCCAATGGTTCGCCGCGAGCCAGCGCGACCCGAAGGAGCCCGCCTCCTCGTCGCAGTCGGTGAGCACGATGATGTCCCGGTCGAAGCGCGTGCCCTCGCCGACGTGGCGCAGCAGCGCGCTGATCATCGCGGAGTTGGCGCCCTTCATGTCCAGGGCGCCGCGCCCGTAGACCTCGCCGTCGCGCACCTCCCCGGAGAACGGGTCCACGGTCCAGTTCTCCCGCTCGACCGGCACCACGTCGGAATGCCCGAGGATCAGCAGCGGCTTCGCCGCGCCCGTGCCCGGGATGCGCGCGATGAGGTGGACGTTGTCCGGCTGCGGCGTCTCGATGATCTCCGCGGGCACGCCGGCGTTCTCCCACACGGCCTGGAGCATCTCGGCGTGCGGGCGGGTCTTCCCGCCCTGGCCGTAGTTCTGGGTATCGAAGGACAGCATCCGCTGCAGCAGGTCCAGCGGGTCCTTGTCCGCCTCGGGGATGGCGGTCGCGGCGGCCGCGCGGGTGGCGGTGGCGGGACCGGCGAGGGCCGCGCCGCCCAGCGCCGTGGCTCCGAGGGCGGCGGCACCGGCCCCGAGGAACGTGCGACGGCGCAGCGGCTTGCGGATCGGGCCGGACTCGGGGCGTGGCTCTTCCATGGGTTCCTCCTCGGGTTTGTGACAAGTGGATCGCTTGGTTTGACTCTCCACGGAAACCCTGCGTGAGGCCAGTCACATGCGCCGAGCGGTGGCTTCGGGGCGACGAACGGGCGGGCCTCCCGTCGCCGCGACCCCCCTGTGCCGGGCGGCGCCGGTGTCAGCGGCGCTCGAGCTCCCCAATGAGCAGGCGCAGGAACTCGAGCACCACGGGCGGCTGCAATTGGCCGACGGGGGTCTGCACCTGGGCGCTCCGCTGGCCGAAGACGTGGTGGTCCACCGGGACGTGAACCAGGCCATCGTCGGGCCGGTGCGCGCCGAGGTCGCTGATGAAACCGACGCCCTCGCCGGAGCGGGCGAACTCGTAGATGGGCCCCACGCGGCTGCACTCGAAGGCGACGGCCAGCGTGAGTCCTTCGCTGCGGGCCGCGGAGTCCAGCAATTCCCGCTGGCTGGTGTCCCGCATGGGCAGGGCGAGCGGGTGGCGGGCCAGCTCGGCCAGCGTCACCGACTCGCGCGCCGCCAGGGCGTGCCCGGTGGAGACGACCGCATGCAGCGGCCACGAGGACAGGTGCTCGATGCGCACCCCCTCCTGGCGCCCCAGCGAATAGGTCGCCGCGACGTCGACCTGGCCCTCGCGCACCATCCGCGTCGCCTCGTGGCCCGCGACCACGTGCAGCCTGAAGGAGACCCTCGGGTGGGCGCGGCGCAGCCGCGCCATGGTGGCGGGCACGAGCCGGTGGGCGAAGCCCTCCGTGGCCGCGACGGTGATCTGCTGCTCCTGGGTGCCGGCGCCCTGTCCGATGGACGCCACGAGCGCCCTCGCCTCGAGCTCGGCGCGCCGCGTGTAGGCCAGCAGCCGCTCGCCCGCCTCCGTGAGCGTCATGCCCCGGGCGTGGCGGTTGAACAGGGCGGCTCCGAGCGACGCCTCGAGCCGGGCGATCTGCCGGCTGATCGCGGAGGGTGCGACATGGAGGCCCGACGCGGCCTCCGTGACGGAGCCGGTCCGCGCCACCTCCGCGAAGTACTCCAGGTTCGTGGGCAACAAGTCGACGACGGCCACCACCCCCTTCCGAGCGTCCATCGTAGGCTGACCCCGCCACCCCCAATGGGGATGGCGGGGCGGCGGTCAGCTCCCGATCTCCGTGCGGACGGCGTAGAGCTCGGGGAAGAACGTCAGGTCCAGTGCGCGCTTGAGGAAGTCCACGCCCGAGGAGCCCCCGGTCCCGGCCTTGAACCCGATGGTCCGTTGCACGGTGCGGAGGTGGCGGAAGCGCCAGGCCTGGAAGTTGTCCTCGAGATCGACGAGGTCCTCGCAAGCCTCGTAGAGGCCCCAGGGGGTGTCGTCCGACTCGTAGATCCGCCGGAACACGGGCACGAGGTCCTCCCGGAAGACCCAGGGCTGGGAGACGTCGCGGTCCAGGACGTCCCGCGGGATGGCGTAGCCCGCCCTCGCCAGCACGCGCAGGAACGCGTCGTACACGGTGGGCTCCCCGAGCAGCTCCGCCAGGAGGCGCCGGGCGTCCGGCTCGCTGGCGAACACATCCAGCATGCGGCGGTGCTTGTTGCCGAGGATGAACTCCACCGCGCGGTACTGGTGGGACTGGAAGCCCGAGGAGCTGCCCAGGGACCCGCGGAACTCGGCGTACTCGCGGGGGGTGAGGGTCCCGAGCACGGACCACTGCTCCGTGAGCGTGCGCTGGATGGCCTTGACCCGCGCCAGGCACTTCAGGGCCTTGCCGAGGTCGTCCGCGTCCAGCAGGCGCCGGGCCTCCCGCAGCTCGTGCAGGACCAGCTTGAGCCACAGCTCGCTGGTCTGGTGCTGGATGATGAACAGCAGCTCGTCGTGGTGGGCGGGGTCGCTGCGCGGGTGTTGGGCGCCCAGGATGCGCCCCAGGTCCAGGTAGCGCCCGTAGGACATCGAGTCGCTGAAGTCCGTGCGGACCGAGTCCTCGAGCTCGCGGACCCCTCCGGCCCCGGCGGCCGGCCCGGCCGGGGTCACCGGACGCCCTGGACGCGGACCGCGGCCAGCAGTGCCGTGACGCTGAGCAGCGAGACGGCGAGCAGGTAGTAGCCGGGGGCGACCTGCTGGCCGGTGAGCGCGATGAGCGCGGCCGCGATGGTGGGGGTGAAACCGCCGAACAACGCCGTCGCCGAGTTGTAGCTGAACGCCAGGCCCGTGGCCCGGGCGCGGACCGGGAAGACGTCGGCCATCACCGAGGGGAGGGCCGCGAAGTAGACGGCCTTCAGGGTGCCGAGGATGACCATGACCGCCATCAGGGTCCAGAACGCGGGGCTCGCGACCAGCCAGGCGAACATCGGTACCACGGACAGGCCGATCAGGAGGGCCGCCGGGAGCATGATGCGGATCCGGCCCGTCCGGTCCGACAGGGCGCCGACGACAGGGGTCAGGAACGTGAGGATCGCGCCCGTGACCACGAGCGCCACGAAGGACAGCGACGGGTCCAGTCCCAGCTGCTGGATGCCGAAGGTGGGCAGGTACTGGAGGATGAAGTTCAGGGAGGTCGAGACCACGAGCACGCCGGCCGCGATGAGGATCCCGGCCCAGTGCTTGCGGAACAGCGTGCGGACCGGGGCGACGTCGGGCTTCGCGTCCGCCGGGCCCTCCATCATCGCGGGGGACTCGTCGACATAGCGGCGGATGACGTAGCCGACCGGGCCGACGAGCAGCCCGAAGACGAACGGGATGCGCCAGCCCCAGGAGACCATGTCGGCCTCGGACAGCAAGGCGGTCAGGCCGGCGGCGAAGGACGCCGACAGCAGCGTCGCCAGGCCCTGGCTGGCGAACTGGAAGCTGCCGAGGAATCCACGCCGAACGCCCTGCTCTCCGTCCTGCTCCACCAGGAATGACGTGGCCGCGCCGAACTCGCCGCCGGCGGCGAAGCCCTGGATGAGCCGGGCCACGATCACGCCAATGGGGGCCAGGATGCCGATGGCGTCGTAGTTCGGCATGAAGGCCAGCAGCGCCGTGCCGATCACCATGAGCCGGATCGTCCACACCAGGGCGGCCTTGCGCCCACGCCGGTCCGCGTACGCGCCCAAGACGAGGCCGCCCAGGGGACGGATGAGGTAGGAGACGCCGAAGATGGCGAAGGTCTGGATGAGTTGGACACCGGGGTCCTCGGATGGGAAGAAGTTCTGCCCGATATAGACGGCGAACAGCGCATAGATGGCGATGTCGAACCATTCCAGGGCATTGCCGATGGTGGCGGCCGCGATGGCGCGCACGCGTCGGCGCGGGGACAGCACGGGCGGTGGGCTGGTGGAGGCGGGGGTGGTCATGGCGGTCTCCGGGATCGTTGGGCCGCGACGCCTTGCGGCGCCGCTGGCGGGTTGGAGCGTAGCGGAATCAGGGGCGGGGCGCTGGTGGTGCCGCCTGGTCTGCGGGCGGCACGGTCGCCGGACGGCTCTCGGGGTCGCCGAGGTCGCCGAACAGGGCGAGCGCCATGGCCAGGCCTTCGCGGGCCACGGACGCGAGGAGGTGCTCGTCCGGGGCGTGCTGGTTGCAGCCGGGGTAGGAGTGCGGGACCCACAGGGTGGGCATCCCGAGGATGTCCGTGAAGACGTGGTTGGGCAGGGACCCGCCGATGTTGGGCAGGACGGCCAGCCGGTCGCCGACGACGCGCCGGAGGCAAGCCGCGGCCCAGCGCGCCCACGGGTCGGCGGGATCGGTCCGGCTGGCGGGGAAGGGGTGGCCCACGCTGACCCGGACCATCGGAAACCCGCTCTCGTCGAGGTGCCGCTGGACGCGTGCCTCCAGCCCCTCGAGCTCGGTGCCGGCGACGAAGCGCAGCTGGAGCACGGCCCGTGCCGTGCCGGGGATGGCGTTGACGGGCGCGTGCGCCTGGCCCGCCTCGAGGGCCAGGACCTCCACGGTGTTCCATCCGAACACGCGCTCGGCGGGGGTCAGCCCCGGGGCCCCCCAGTGCTCGTCGACCGCCGGGCCGCCGGCGCGGGCCGCGAGGTCCACGCCCGCCAGGGCGGAACGCACCGCGCCGGGCAGCTCCGGCGGGAGGAGGGCGTCGCAGGCGATGCGGCCGTGGCCGTCGACGAGGGTGCCGACGGCGGCGGCGACGGTGGTGGCGGCGTTCCGCAGCAGCCCGCCCCAGTTGCCCGAGTGGTGCTGGCCGGCGCGCAGCCGCGCCTCCAGGGTCAGGTTGACGCCGCCGCGGGCACCGAGGAACAGGGTTGGGACGCCTGCCTCCAGGCGCGGCCCGTCCGAGCCGATGAACACGTCGGCCCGCAGCTTCTCGCGGTGGGCGCGGGCGAACTCCGCCAGCCCGGGCGAGCCCACCTCCTCCCCCGACTCGATCAGCACGGTCAAATTGAACCCGAGCCGTCCGCGCTCCTGGACGAGCATCCGCAGGGCCGCGAGGTTGATGAGGTGCTGGCCCTTGTTGTCGGCGGTGCCGCGGCCGTACCAGCGGTCGCCCTCGGCCGTCAGGGTCCAGGGGTCACGGCCGGCGCCCCACCGCTCGGCCTGCGCCTCGACGACGTCCGCGTGCCCGTACATCAGCACGGTCGGCAGCTGCCCGCCCTCCTCGCGCCGGGCCACGAGGAACGGCGCGGAAGGGTGGGCCTCGTTCTCGTGGATCTCCACGCCGCACCCGATCTGCTCCAGAAGCGGGGTGAGCCCATTCACGAGGTATGACTTGGAAGCAATGGCTGCGCTCCCGGCGGCACTTTCGGTCCGGTGGGCCACCAGCCCCGAGAGCTCGGCGAAGAACCCACCCGAGTCCAGGTACCAGTCGGTCCTTTCGGCAAGATCATGCGCCGGTACCGGGGTCCGGCGGTTCGTGGAAATCGTCATGCATCGACGGTAGTCCGCGGGCTCAGATCAGGACCAGTCTCGATTTCGGACACCTCCGTTGCCGTTAGGGCAATGCTTCCGGCTCAGGTGGCTACCGAACGCCGCCGTCGGGCTCCCGCCGCCGCTCGCGGTAGCGCTGCACCGCGTCCCGGTTCCCACAGCGGGCCGAGCAGTAGGCGCGCCGGCCGCCGCGGCTCGTGTCCGCGAACACGCGCGGGCACCCCTCGCGGGCGCAGGCCCCGAGGCGCTCCCCGCCGGCCTCGGCGATGAAGACGGCGATCCCGCCCGCGGTGCGGCCGCGGACGCGGTCGACGACGGCGGCGTCCGGGTCGGAGAAGTGCATGTGCGGGCGCATGCCGTCGTGGGCGGCCAGGAAGACCCTGCGCACCCCGCGCTCCAGCAGGCCGTTGGCGGCCTCGCACCGGGCGCCGTCGTCGCGCGCGTCGAAGACCGCACGCAGGCGCTCCGCCCAGTCCCGCAGCTCCGCAGGGCCCGCGGCGCCGAGCCGGGCCCCCCGGTAGAGGTAGCCGTCGAGCAGGGCCTCGAGCGCGGCCGGGCCCCAGTCGCCGCCGTCGAGGCGGTTGACCAGCTCCTCGGCCAACCAGAGCCCGGAGAGGTTGTCATGGTTGAACTGCATGGACCCATGACAGCACAGTGGGGTGGGCGGCCGCACCCGGCCGCCCGCCGCGCGCCGCGCCGACCCCCGAGGAGACCCCGACCGATGAGCGCCGCCCTGGCCAACCCGCGGACCGTCCAGGCCCGCGCCGTCCGGACCCTCTCGGTGGCGCAGGTCTTCTCCGGGCTGGGCAACGGGTCCACGCTGGCGCTCGGCTCGATCCTCGCGGTGGACCTCTCGGGGTCCGAGGCCTGGGCCGGCTCCGTGAACACGGCCCTGACGCTGGGGACGGCCTTCACGGCCATCCCCCTGTCCCAGCTGGCGCTGAGGCGGGGCCGCAGGGTCTCCCTCGCGACGGGGCTGGCCGCGGCCATCGCCGGCACCGCGCTGATGGTCGCCGCCGTGGCGACCGGGCTGTTCGCGGTCCTGCTGGCCGGGGCCTTCCTCGTCGGGCTCGCCTCGGCCGTGAACCTGCAGGCCCGGTTCGCCGTCACGGATCTGGCCGAGCCTTCCCGCCGCGGCCGCGACCTGTCCCTCGTGGTGTGGGCGATCACCGTCGGGGCCGTCGCGGGGCCGAACATGGTGGGTCCCGGCGCGGTCCTCGCCGGCTGGCTGGGGATCCCGGCGCAGGCCGGGCCGTTCCTGATCTCCGCCGCCGGGATGGTCGTCGGCGCGACCATCGTCGCGGCGGGCCTGCGCCCGGACCCGCTGCTGGTGCGCCGGGCCCTGGACGGGGACACCGGCCCGGTCCCCGGCGGCGGCGGGTCGTGGCGGGCCGGGTGGCGGATCGTGCGCGCGCACCGCACGGCCCGCGGGGCGGTGGTCGCCGTCGTCGCCGCGCACGCGGTCATGGTCGCGGTGATGTCGATGACGCCCCTGCACATGCAGCACCATGCCGGGGCCGCAGCAGACGGCCCGGACACGATCGCGCTGATCGGCTTCACCATCTCCCTGCACATCGCCGGCATGTACGCGCTGTCCCCGGTGATGGGGTGGCTGACCGACCGGTTCGGGCCGGCCCGCACGGTCCTGCTCGGCATGGGCCTGCTCGCGGCGGCCATGGCCCTGACCGGGCTGCTGCCCGGGAGCATGCCGGCCGTGACCGCGGGCCTGGTCCTGCTCGGGCTCGGCTGGTCCGCCGCGACGGTCGCCGGGTCCACGCTCCTGGTCTCCTCGTTGTCGCCGGAGCAGCGGGTGCCCGCCCAGGGCTTCTCCGACGCGACGATGTCCCTGGCGGGGGCCGTCGGAAGCGCCGCGGCCGGTCCGGTCATGGGCCTCGTCGACTATCCGGGGATCAGCGCGCTCGCGGCGGGGCTGGTCGCCGGCGCCGCCGTCGTCGTCCTCCGCCTGTCCGCCGGCCACCGCTAACCCGCGGCCTCGCCCAACCCTTGCCTTGGATACCCCATAGGGGTATAACTGGTGCCATTCCCACCCCGGAAGCAAGGGAGGCCCACCATGAACCCCCGCAACAGCCTGGCCGCCGCCGCGACGCTGCACTGCCTCACCGGCTGCGCCATCGGCGAGGTGCTGGGCCTGATGATCGGCACCGCGATCGGGCTGGCCACCATCCCGACGATCGCCCTGGCCGTCGGCCTGGCGTTCCTGTTCGGCTACGCGCTCTCGCTGCTGCCCCTGCTGCAGGCCGGGGTGGCGTTTGGCCGGGCGGCCCGCGTGGTGCTGCTGGCCGACACGCTCTCGATTGCCGTCATGGAGCTCGTGGACAACGCGGTGATGGCGCTGATCCCCGGCGCCATGGAGGCCGGCCTGGTGAATCCGGTGTTCTGGATCGGCATGATGATCGCGCTCACCGTCGCCTTCGCGGCGGCGTTTCCCGTGAACCGGTACCTGATCGACCGCGGCAAGGGCCACGCGCTGACGCAGCAGTTCCACGCCGGGCACGGCGGGGGCGGCGCGGAGCACGGCGGCCACGCGGAACACGGAGACCACGGCGGCGGCGCGCACGACCACGGCCAGCACGCCGGCCACGACCACGGCGGGCACCATTCCCACGACCCCAGGAGTACGCGATGAACACGAACGTCCTGGCCGCAGGGGTCGCCGGGTTCCTCATCGGGGGACTCGTCGTCTCGGTCGCGGCCCAACTCGAGGAGCCGCCGGCGCACGAGCCGGCCGGCATCGAGCAGTCCCAGGCGCCGGCGCCCCCGTCCCCGGCACACGGGTCGATGGCGCCATAGCAGGCCCACCCCGCCGGGCGCCCCCCCCGATACGGGTGAGCGCGCGGCGGGGCGGCGCTGCGTGCAAGGCGCGCGGCCGCGCCGGGCGGCGGCCGGCGGCCAGCGGGCGGCGGGCGGCGGCCGGCGGGCGGCGGCCGGCGGGCGAGAGCCTAGGATCGATTGAGTGAAGCGACAACTGATTGCCGCCGCGGCGCTGCTCATGGCCCTGACCGCTTGCTCCTCCCCGGCCGCCCAGCCCGGTCTGGCCCCGCCGGGGACGGCCGCCGGGACGGCCCCCGCCGCGGCCCCCTCCGACACAGCCGCGTTCCTCGCCGACCACGGCCTGAAGGGCCTGAACGGCCGCGAGATCGTGGACCGCCTGGACCGGGTCCCGGTCGCCGAGCGCCCGACCGACCTGCTGGCCTCCGTCCGCCCCGACCACCTGTTGCTGGCCGATGCCGAACGGCAGGTCACCGTGCCCCTGCCCGAGGACCGCTTCTACCTCTCCGTCGCCCCGTACGTGGAACAGACCCACGACTGCCACTACCACTCGCTCACCACGTGCCTGGGCGAGCTCGGCAACGAGGAGCTGAAGGTGCGCGTCATCGACGGCAGCACGGGCGAGGCCGTCGTGGACCGGCGCCTGACCGCGTTCGACAACGGCTTCATCGGCCTGTGGCTCCCCCGCGGCCTCGAGGGGACCATCGAGGTCACCCGCGGCGGCCTCACGGGCCGGCAGGCGATTTCCACCGGCGGCGACGCGGCCACCTGCCTCACGACGCTCCGGCTCACGGAGGCGTAGCGCGGCGGCGGCCCGGGCCGGCTCCACCCCGGACACCCCGCTGCCCACTTCCCGGCCGGTCGCTCCGGCGCGCCGCGTATCTCGCGCGCCGCCGGGCGCCCCCCGCCGCCAGCGTTTCCGTTGCCGGGAAGTGGGCAGTGTCTGGTGCGGTCTTTAGTAGGTCGCGCTGCGCATGTGCGGCCAGTTGCCGACGGCGTTCGGGTCCTCCTGCGCCATGGAGGTGCCGACGGAACCGGCGACGACGGCGGCGGCGAGGGCAATGGCGGCGGCGACCTTAACGAGGATGCTCTTCATGGGTGTTCCCTTCATCGGTGTGGGTTGAACCGCCGCCGTGTGGGGCAGCGTCCGCGGACATCGTGTCACCAGTGAGCCCCGTCACACCCCGGTCTTGCGCAAAGCCTTGGACGATGCTTGCCCCGGCGCCGACACTCCGCCGGGGGGGTCGCAAGCGTCCTCGCGCACGGACCCCACGGATTCCGCCCCGACCCCTTGGCGCGTCAACACACGGGGCGTAGGGTAATACTTGTATATTCAAGTAATTAGCGAAGGGGACCACCGTGGCGAACGTGACAATCATCGGGACCGGCAACATGGGACAGGCCATCGCGGCAGCGCTGGGGCGGGGCGGCCACGACGTCGAGCTCCTAGGCAGCCGGGACGGGGACAAGCCCGTGGCGGGCGACCTTGTCGTCCTCGCCGTCCCCTACCCCGCGCTCGCGGACATCGCCTCCCAGCGCGGCGGGCAGCTGGCCGGCAAGGTCGTCGTCGACATCACCAACCCGGTGAACTTCGAGACCTTCGACTCGCTCACCGTTCCCGCGGCGAGCTCCGCGGCCGCCGAGCTCGCCGCGGCCCTGCCGGAGTCCCGCGTCCTCAAGGCCTTCAACACGAACTTCGCGGCGACCCTGGCCTCCGGCAAGGTCGGCGACAACACCACGACGGTGCTCGTCGCCGGCGACGACGCCGATGCCAAGGCCCAGTTCGCCGACCTCGTGGCCTCCGGCGGCCTGCGCGCGATCGACGCCGGCTCCCTGTCCCGGGCCCGCGAGCTCGAGGCCATGGGCTTCCTGCAGATCACCCTCGCGGCCGGCGAGAAGATCGCCTGGACGGACGGCTTCGCGGTCGCCTGATCCACGGCAACGGTTTCGACGGCGGGACCCGCTGGAGGCCCCGCCGTCGCCGTCCCGCCAATTCCCGGCCAGGCCCCGCGCCTGGTCCCGCGCGTCCCACCGGCACGTTGCCGGGCCCCGGCGCGCCGCTCACTTGAGGAACCTGGAGGTCCTCCGGTCCGCCAACCGCTTCCCGCCGGTTTGGCACGTGGGGCAGTACTGCAGCGAGGAGTCCGCGAAGGAGACTTCGCTGACCGTGTCCCCGCACACCGGGCACTCCTCGCCGGTGCAGCCGTGGACGCGCATGCCCTGCCGCTTGGAGTCCTTCAGCTCGGCCGCCGGGCGGCCGGACGCGGCCGCGACCGCCGACTCCAGGACGCCCCGCATGGCCGCGAACAGGCGCTCCGTCTCGTCGGGGCCCAGCTTCGACGCGATGGCGAACGGGGACAGTCGGGCCGCGTGCAGGATCTCGTCGCTGTACGCGTTGCCGATGCCGGCGATCGCCGACTGGTCCCGCAGCAGCCCCTTGATCTGGCCGGAGTGCGAGGACACGATGCCCTCGAAGGCCGCGGCATCGACGTCGAACGCGTCCGGTCCCAGCCGGGCGATCCCCGGCACGTCCAGCACGTCGTCGACCAGGTAGACGGCCAACGATTTCTTGGTTCCCGCCTCCGTGAGGTCGAACCCCGGCTGCCCCGCGCCGCCGGCCCCGAAGCGGACACGCAGCGCGATGGGGCCCTTCCCCGGCCGCAGGGGCCCGGGCTTCAGTGCGTCGGACCAGCGCAACCAGCCGGCCTTGGCCAGATGCATCACCAGGTGCGCGCCACCCGCCGTCAGGACGATGAACTTGCCGCGCCGTTGCACGCCGGACACGGGTCCACGGCCCAGTGCCTCCGGGGACACCCCCGCCGTCTTCAGGACCGAGAACGAGAGCACCTCGACCTGCGCCACCGTGGCCGCCGGCGCGTCGGGCGGGAGGAGCTTCAGCCGCAGGAAGTCGACGAGTCCCTGCACTTCGGGCATCTCGGGCATGCCCCCAACCCTAGGGAACCTCAGCAAGAAGGAGTAGGGCGACCCGGGGACCGCCCCCGGCGCCACCGCCCGGACGCGGCCCCGGTCCCGGGTTCCGACCGCCTCCGCGGGTCTGGCCTGCCACCGGCCCCACACCTACGGTGGGCCCATGGTCACCGTCGCCGAAAACCTCGTCCGGACCCTCTCCGCCAACGGCGTCCAGCGCATCTACGGCCTGCCCGGGGACTCGCTCAACGCGCTCACCGAAATCCCTCCGCACCCACGAGGACATGGAGTGGGTCCACGTCCGCCACGAGGAGACGGCCGCCTTCGCCGCGGGCGCCGAGGCCGAGATGACCGGCGAGCTGGCGGTCTGCGCCGGCAGCTGCGGCCCCGGCAACCTGCACCTGGTCAACGGCCTCTTCGACGCCCAGCGCAGCCGCGTGCCGGTGCTGGCCATCGCGGCGCACATCCCCACCCCGGAGATCGGGACGAACTACTTCCAGGAGACCCACCCGCAGGAGCTGTTCCGCGAGTGCTCCGTCTACGCGGAGTACGTGGCCGACCCCCGGCAGATGCCGAGGCTCCTGGAGATCGCCATGCGCGCCGCGATCGAACGCCGCGGCGTCGCCGTCCTCGTCATCCCGGGGGACGTGGCCTCCGCGGACGCCCGCAGCGAGCGGCGGACCATCATCCGGAGGACCCGGTCCTCCGTGGTCCCCGCGGAGGACCAGTTGCGGGAGGCCGCCGACGCGCTCAACGCCGCCGAATGCGTCACCATCCTGGGCGGGGCGGGGACGGCGGGCGCGCACGCGGAGGTCATGGCCCTGGCGGAGCGGCTGCAGTCGCCGATCGTGCACGCCATGCGCGGCAAGGAGCACCTCGAGCACGACAACCCCTACGACGTCGGGATGACCGGGCTCCTCGGCTTCGCCAGCGGGTACAAGGCCATGTGCGACGCCGGGGCGGTCCTCATGCTCGGCACCGACTTCCCGTACCCGCAGTTCTACCCGGAGGACACCCCCACCATCCAGGTGGACCTCCGCGGCGAGCAGATCGGGCGGCGGCACCCCGTCGACGTCGGCCTCGTGGGCGGGGTCGCGGAAACCGCCGCCGCCCTACTGCCGCTGCTCGAACAGAAGCGGGACAAGCACCTCAAGGGCGCGCGCAAGCACTACGCGAAGACCCGCGAGCGGCTCGACGGGCTGGCGACGCCGGCACGCCGCGGCGCGCCCGTGCACCCCCAGTACCTGGCGAAGCGGATCAGCGACCTGGCCGCGGACGACGCCGTCTTCCTGCCCGACGTCGGCTCCCCCGTCGTCTACGCGTCCCGGTTCCTAGCGATGAACGGGCGACGGCGGCTGCTCGGATCCTTCTCCCACGGGTCCATGGCGAACGCCCTGCCGCAGGCGATCGGGGTGCTGGCCCAGGACCGGACCCGGCAGACGGTGGCGCTCTCCGGCGACGGCGGCCTGGCGATGCTGCTGGGGGACCTCATGACGCTCGTGCAGATGGACCTGCCCGCGAAGATCGTGGTCTTCAACAACTCGTCGCTGAACTTCGTGGAGCTCGAGATGAAGGCGGCCGGCCAGGTGCCATTCGCGACGTCGCTGGAGAACCCGGACTTCGCCGCCGTCGCGCAGGCCATCGGGATCAAGGGGATCCGGGTCGAGGACTCCGCCGGCGTGGACGCGGCCCTGGCCGAGGCGTTCGCCCACGACGGCCCGGTCCTGGTCGACGTCGTGACCGACCCGCAGGAGCTGACCATCCCGCCGGCCATCAGGTTCGAGCAGGCCAAGGGCTTCGCCCTGTACACGATCCGGACGGTCCTGTCCGGGCGGGGCGACGAGCTGCTGGACCTCGCCCGGACCAACCTGCGGCAGGTGTTCTAGGGGCCCCACCCCGCGGGCGGCCGTTACCGTTCTGTCACATTCCACGGCGCGGCCGGGTCCGGCGCGTATCCTCGGACCTTCCGTGCAGTCGAACGCGAGCGGTGGTTTCAACCCGTGAACTGGTATCTGATGTGGATCGTCGGCTTCCTGCTGGCGCTCGTCGCCGTCAGCGTGAGGTCCTCGAAGACGGTCAAGACGGCCGATGACTACGCGATGGCCGACTTCAAGCTCGGCTTCCTGCCGATCTGCGGCTCCGTCATCGCCACGGTGACCGGCGCCGCCGCCCTGATCGGCGGGGCCGGCAAGGGCTTCGAGATGGGCCTGTCCTACGTGGTGACGGTGGTCAGCTTCGTGCTGTTCACGGTCGTGGCCATGCTGGTCCTCGGCCCGACGATCCGGCGGTTGCGCCTCTACACCGTGCCGGAGCTCTTCGCCCGCCGCTTCGGCAAGCTCTCCGCCCTGGTCCCGGCGTTGATCATCGGGTTCCTCTACATGACCCCCACGTTCGGCATGCAGCTGGTCGGGATGAGCTCGATCCTGTCCTCCATCACGGACGTCACGCCGTTCTGGGGGATCCTGCTGGGCTTCGTCGTCACGGTCGCGTTCACGCTGGTCGGCGGCATGCCCTCCGTCGCGTGGACGGACACGGCCCAGACCGTCGTCATCCTGGCCGGCGTGGTGCTCACGCTGATCCTGGGCGTCGCGTCGGTGGGCGGCCCCGGCGTCGTCCTCGAATCCACACCCCCCGACCTGCTCAACTTCGGCAGCATCGGCGGCACCGAGCTGCTGAACTGGTTCCTGGTCTTCGGCCCGTTCTACATCGTCTGGCAGACCACGTGGCAGCGCATCACCGCCGCCAAGTCCGCAAGGACGGGGGTCTCGGCCGTCACCGTCGGATTCATCGTCTCCGGCCTGATCGGCCTCATGGCGATCGCGATCGGCATCGCCGCCGTCCAGCGCTTCCCCGCGGGCACCGACCCGGACGCCATCTACACGTCCTTCATCGCGGAGATCTTCCCCGGGCCGGTCGGCGGCCTGTTCATGGTCTCCCTGCTGGCCGCCCTGCTGACCGGCGCCACGTCGTTCCTGCTCAGCGGCGCCATCAACGTCTCCAAGGACATCTACCAGGGCTGGGTCAACCCGGACGCCGGCGACGCCCAGATCCTCAGGGTCTCCCGCTGGTCGGTGGCGTTCATGGCCGTGCTCGGCCTGCTCGTGGCCCTGTGGGTCAAGGACATCATCGGCATCTACCAGGTCGCCCTGTCCTTCACGGCCGCCGCGCTGGTCGCGCCCGTGCTCGCCGCGATGTTCTGGGAGCGGGCCACGAAGGCCGGCGTCCTGGCCAGCACCGCCGGGGCACTCGCGGCCACGATCGGGTGGCGCCTGGCCGGGCAGCCGTTCGGGATCCACGAGATCGCCCCGGGCCTCCTCGCCTCGGCGGTCCTCTTGGTCGCGGTCAGCCTCGCCACGGGCCACGCCCGCGAGGAGACCGTGGTCGCGTACTTCCACGCGTTCCGGCGCGGGGAGCTGGCGCCGGCGCGCGACGGCGGCGAGCCCGTGGAGGAGCCGGCCGCGCGCTGAGGGCCGGCGGGCGACGGCCCGGATCGCCGCCGGGGCCGCCGCTACTTCAGCTCGATCTCCACGAACACGAACTCCGCGCCGGACGCGTTGACGACGTTGTGCTCGCTGCCGGCGGGCCGCGTGTAGGAGACGCCGGCCGTCAGCCGGTTGGAGCTCTCGCCGACGCGCGTCTGCAGCAGCAGCTCCCCGGTGGTCATCGGCACCACGACGTACTCCAGCGGGTGCACGTGCCAGCCCGTCTCCGCGCCGGCGGCGAACCGCCACTCGGTGACCCGTGCCCGGTCGGTGTCGAGCTGCACGGTCGGGACGGCCGCGGGGCGGCCGGACACCGCGGCGCCGCCGCCGTCGTCCGCCAGCACGTCGTCCGCGGGCGCACCGCCCCCCGCCGCGCCGCTGGCGCCAGTGCCGTTCGCCGTCGGGTCTTTCATGGTCATCGGGTCTCCTTCGGTCCGGATCCTCCCGCCCACGCTAAACCCCGCCCGGCCCCGCCGCGACAGGCCCGCCTACCTCATCATCTCCAGGAGCCGCCGCAGCAGGTACCGGTCCACGAGCCCCGCCCTGCGCCCCTCGATGAGCCAACGCCCGATCATCTCGACGCCCTGCTGCGCGCCGGTCGCCGGGACTCCGATCGCCGAGACCTGCGCTCCGGGCACGAACGTGATGGCCCCCGGGGCGTTCGGGTGGATGACCACATGCCCGGCGACCTCCGCGGCGACCCGGCCGGTGCGGGGGTCGCGCAGGACGCGCTCCATGTTCACGGAGCCGTACGGGGAGGCGCTGCGGCCGCGCGCGAGCTGCCCGGACGGAAGCCAGCGGTACTGGCCCCGGCGGTAGAACTTCGTGTCGATGTAGACGACGCGGTCCCCGTTGACGACCGCGTGGTCGATGTCGCCCGAGCCGCGCCCCGGAGCCCTGAGCCCGTGGAACACGCGGGTTCCCGGGATGCGCAGGAGCGCCTCGAGGACCGCGGCCGTGCGCTGCTCCCCCGCGACGCCCTTCGCGACGGCCCCCGCGGCGAACGGCGTGCGCGACGCGCCCAGCGCCAGGCCGCCGACTCCGAAGACCCGGCGTTCCGCGGCCCGCCGCGGGGCGGCGCGCGGCACGTTCCGCACGGCGGCCAGCGTGAGGGCGAGGCAGACGACGGCGGCGCCCACGGCCAGGGGCATCCCCGCCGTCGGCTGGCCGGTCAGGACGGCCGGAGCCGAGACGAGCACGCCGAACAGCGCCGCGCACGTGGCCAGCCCGACGGCGAGGACGGCGGCGATGCGGAGCCAGGCCCGGTCGTGCCCGATGCGCTCGGCGAACGGCAACGGCTCGTCCCACCAGGACAGGAGGGCGGGGTCGAAGCCGGGGATCCGGCCGCCCGGGCACGGCGGCGTTTCCGCCGGCGGGGTCACCGCTCGGACCGATGACGCGGGCGGCGGTGCGATGGCGTCAGATGGCGCCGGCGGCGACGTGACGGGATCCGTTGCGGCTGGCGACGCGGCGGGGTCCGATGCGGCCGGGCGGGGACCCCGAAACGCCACGGTCAGGGTGGCGTCGTACGCGGCCCGGCGTTCCTGGTCGCCGAGGGTCCACCAGGCGTGGAGCAGCAACCCGGGCGGCAGGTCGCCGTCGTCGCGCACCAGGGCGGTCCTGGCGGCGGCGTTGATCTGGTCGATCGTCGCCGTACGGGCAACGCCGAGTACTTCGTAGTGGTCCATTCATTCCCCCGGATGCGGAACCGTCGGATTCAAGTATGCCCGACGCGGGGTTCCCGTGCCCCGCCTCGCCGGCTCCTTCCCCGGGCGGCAGTCCGCTCCCGGCGCGTGAGTGCGCATGACGCTGCGGGCCGCGCATAAGGTCGCGACGTCATGCGCGGCCCGCAACCTCATGCGGACTCGCCCCGGACGCCCCAGGGCTCCGATGCGCTCCACGCGCTTCCGATTCCAGGGGGTTTCGCAACGACCGCGCGGCGCGGACCGCGCGTCCCGGTACCGTTACTCCCCGTGAGCGTCACCCGCACCGCACGCACTGCCTCCAGGCTGCAGTCCCACGACCCGGCCTGGTCGATGCTGCGCGCTACGAACGCTGACGCCGCAGTCGCCATCCTGGGCCGGCACCTCGCCGGCGAGGAGCGCCGCCTGCCCGCGCCGGTCCTGTTCGAGAAGGTGGACGTCGACCTCGAGGAGCTGCGCGCCGACGGGTTCGACCTGCCCCGCACCGCCCAGGCGTACTGCGCGGAGTGGCGCACGCAGGGCATCCTCGTACGGCGCTCGGCGGAGGACACCCGCGAGGAGACGTTCGAGCTCTCCCCCGGCGCCCTGACCGCCATCCGCTTCGTCACCCAGCTGGCCGAGCCGCGGCAGTCGGTCACGGAGTCCCGCCTGGCCACGATCCAGGACCGCCTCCGGGCCCTGGCCCGCGACACCGACCCCGACGCGACGTCCCGCCTGGCCGCCCTGTACGCGGAGCGGGACCGGATCGAGGCCCGGATCGCCCGCGTGGAGGGCGGCGAGATCGACGTCGTCCCCGCCGAGACGGCGCTGGAGCGCGTCCGCGACATCCTCTCCCTCGTCGAGGAGGTCCCCGCGGACTTCGCCCGGGTGCGCGGCGAGCTCGAGCAGATCAACCGCACGCTCCGGGAGCGGCTCATCGAGCAGGAGGGCTCGCGCGGATCCGTGCTGGAGGACATCTTCCGCGGCGTGGACCTGCTCGCCGAGTCGGACGCCGGCCGCAGCTTCTCCGGTTTCTACGCCCTGCTGCTGGACCCGGAGCGGGGCCTTGAGTTCGAGGAGAGCCTCGCCGCCGTGATGGACCGGGACTTCGCCGCGTCGCTCTCCCCGGCCCAGGCCCGCACGCTGCGCCGGCTCATGCCCACGCTGCAGGACCGCGGCGCGGAGATCCACACCGTCCTGACCACATTCAGCCGCAGCCTGCGCCGGTTCGTCCAGAGCCAGGAGCTGCAGCGCGAGCGGACGATGAGCCGCGAGCTGCGCGCCGGCCTGCGCGAGGCCCTGGACGCCTCCGACACCGTCAAGCCCTACGCCCGCACGCGCCTGACGCTGGACCTGACGAGCGTCCCGCTGTCCTCCGTCGCGGCCCTGAAGCCCCACAACCCGGGCGACTTCGCCGCGGACACCGGCGTCGTCTCCCACGCCCCGGACCCCGTCGACGTCGGCCAGCTGCTCGAGCTGGCCCGCGCGTCGGACATCGACATGGCCGAGCTGGAGGGCAACGTCAACGACGTCGTCGACCGCCACGGCGCCGCGAGCATCGCCGAGGTCCTCGCCCGCCACCCGGCGACGCAGGGCGTGGCCAGCGTCGTCGGCCTGCTCGTGCTCGCCCAGGAGCACGGCACGCCGGTCGGCGGGCGCGAGGACGTCGAGTGGGACGGCCGCCGCGGCACCGTCGACCGCCACCTCTTCACCGGAAGGATCCCCTCATGACCGAGACCCCGCGCACCGCGGACGCGGCCGGGGCGCTGCCCCCGCAGCCGCTGTGGGAGGGCGACGGCGGCACCCTCCGCGAGCCCTCCCGCCGCGCGCTGGTGCAGCTGCTGCGCGGCCCGTACCTGTCCGCGGCGCGGCACGGGAACCTGTGGTCCGCCCTGCTGGCCGACGAGGAGCAGGTCCGCTCCCGCCTGGCCGACCTGTTCCTCGAGCTCGTCACCGACCACGAGTCCCAGGTCGCGTTCGTGCGCAACGCGGAGGCCGCCCAGGATGCGCCGAAGGTCATGCGCACGGCGCCGCTGACGTTCCTGGACACCGCGCTGCTGCTGCACCTGCGCCAGCAGCTGCTCCACGACGCCCACGGGACGCGGACCATCGTCGGCCAGGACGAGGTGGCCGACCAGCTGCAGGTCTACCGCGGCAAGGACAACGCGGACCCGGCCGGGTTCGCCAAGCGCATCAACTCCTCCTGGTCGAAGATGGTCAAGTTCGGCCTGCTCGCGCCCACCAGCACCGAGGGCCGGTTCGAGGTCTCGCCGGTGCTGCGGCTGGTGTTCGGGCCCGAGGAGATCGCGGCGGTGCGCGCCGAGTACCGGCGGCTCGCCGAGGGCGCGGACGACGACGGCGGCGTCGGGCAGGGCGGCCCAGCGGACGACGGCGGCGCCGGGCAAGACGCGCCCGGGGAGGGGGACGAATGAGCGTGGTGCACCCCGGGCAGTGGCGGCTCGAGGGGGTCGAGGTCCTGAACTGGGGCACGTTCCAGGGCCACTGGTCCGTGCCCGTCGCCCGGCAGGGGTTCCTGGTCACGGGGCCCTCCGGCTCCGGCAAGTCCTCGCTGCTGGACGCCGTCGCCGCCGTCCTGACCCCGCGGGGCAAGCTGCGCTTCAACGCGGCCGCCAACGACGGCTCCGCCCGCGGCGAGGACCGGAGCCTGGTCAGCTACATCCGCGGGGCGTGGCGGCGCAGCGCCGACGAGGAGACCGGCGAGGTCGCCAGCGACTACCTGCGCCCCGGCGCCACCTACAGCGGCGTGCTGCTGCGCTACGCGGACGGCACCGGCGGCAGGCCCGTGGTCCTGGCCAAGCTCTACCACCTGCGCCGGGGCTCCAACACGCCCTCGGACGTGCAGGAGCTCTCCCTGATCCTGCAGGAGGAGGCGACGCTGCCGGACTTCGTGGAGCACCTGGGCGCCGGCATCGACGTGCGGCGGATCAAGGCCGCGTGGCCGGACGCCGTGGACGTCACCGACAAGCACTCCCGGTTCGCCGCCCGGTTCAGCCGCCTGCTCGGCATCTCCGGGGAGAACGCCGTCCTGCTGCTGCACAAGACGCAGGCCGCGAAGTCGCTCGGCAGCCTGGACGACCTGTTCCGCACGTTCATGCTCGACGAGCCGCGGACGTTCGCGATGGCGGACAACGCCGTCGCGCAGTTCGCGGAACTCTCGCAGGCGCACGCCGCCGTCGTCGAGGCCCGCAGGCAGCGCGACCACCTGCAGCTGATGTCCGGCCCGGCCACGGAGTATGAGGCGGCGGACGGCGCCGCGCGGGAGGCTGCGGCCCTGCACGCGGCCGTGCCGGCGTTCAAGGACGCGTGGCAGCTCCGCCTGGCCGGGGAGGCCCGCGAGGAGGCCGGCGAGGCGCTGCTCGCCGCCGAGCACGCCGCCGCCCGCGCGGAGGAGGACGTCCGGGACCGGTACGAGGCGCTCGATGTGGCCCGGCGCGCCGTTGCCGAGCGCGGGGGCACCGCGCTGGAGACCCAGCGGGAATGGATCGGCATCGCCGAACGGAAGCTGGCCGACGCCACCGCGCGCAGGGACCGCCTGGCGTCCCGGCTCGAGGGCGCGGGGCTGGGCGCGCCGGCGTCGTTCGCGGAGTTCGAGGAGCTGCGCTCCGCCGCCGCCCGGGAGCGCGCGGAGTGGGAGGCCGGGGCCGGGGCCGCGAAGGACCGGCTCCTGGGCCTGCACGACGAGCGGGCCGCCGCCCGGCGCGAGCAGGAGTCCCTCGAGAAGGACATCACCGCGCTGCGCACGCGCCGCTCCAACCTGGACCGGCGCCTCCTGGAGGCCCGCACGCGGGTGGCCGAGGCCGCCGGACTGCCGGAGAAGGCGCTGCCGTTCGCGGGCGAGCTGCTGGAGGTGGCTGCCGGGTTCGCGGAGTGGACCGGCGCGATCGAGCGCGTCCTTCGGCCACTGGCCACGGTCATGCTGGTGCCGCAGGCGCACGTGGCGGCCGTGCGGGAGGCCGCCGACGCGCTGCACCTGGGGACCCGGCTCGTGTACGAGGCCGTGCCCGCCCGCCCCGCGGCGCCGCGGCGGACGGACCCGGACCTGTCCCTCGTGCACCGGGTCCGCGTCGCGGAGCACCCGATGGCCGAGTGGCTGCACCTCGAGCTGTCCCGCCGCTACGACTACGCCTGCGTCGCGTCGCCGGGCGAGCTGGCAGAGCACGAGCAGGCCGTGACGCGCCCCGGGCAGGTCAAGCGCTCCCGCACCCGCTACGAGAAGGACGACCGGTTCCGGGTCGACGACCGCTCGCGCTGGGTGCTGGGCTTCAGCACGGAGGCGAAGCTCGAGCACCTGATCGGGCTGCTGCAGACAGCGCGCACCCGGGCCCAGGAGGCCGAGGGCCGCGTCGACGCGTTCACCGCCCAGCGCGAGGCGGCCCGGCGCCGGCTCGACGCGCTCGAGCATCTGGACGGGCTCGAGTGGACGGAGGTGGACACCGCGGCCGCGGAGGGCGCCCTCGCGGAGCAGCGGTCCCGGCTCGACGCCCTGCTCGCGGCGAGCGAGGACCTGCGCCGGGCCCAGGCCGAGGAGCGGGAGGCCGCCGAGCGGCACGACGCGGCCCGGCGGCGGGAGAAGGAACGCCGCGACGAGGCCTCGAAGGCCGCGGCCACGGTCAACGCCCTGGACGAGACCATCGCCGGGCTCCGCCGCGCCGTCCCCGCCGAGCCCGTGGACCCGGCCCTGGCGGAGCGGCTCGAGCGGCTGTTCACGGCCCAGGCGCAGCGGCGGCGGATGACGCACTCGATCATCTCCGACGTCGCCCTGAAGGTCAGCGGCGCGCTCTCCGGCGAGGAACGCGGCCACACGGAGACGGCCGAGCGCGCGGCCCGGGCCTTCGCCGCCGCCGCCCACGACTTCCGCGCCGAATGGCCGGCCGCGGCCGCGGACCTGGGCGCAGACGTCGCCGACCGGGACGGCTACCGCGAGCTGCTCGAGCGGCTCGTCGCGGACGGCCTGCCGCAGTACGAGGCCCGGTTCTTCGACCTGCTGGAGAGCCAGTCGCAGCAGAACGTCGCGCAGCTGGCCGCCGAGATCCGGCGCGCGCCCGGCGAGGTCCGGGAGCGGATCGACCCCGTGAACCGGTCCCTGGCCCGCTCGGCGTTCGACCGCGACCGCTTCCTGCGCATCCAGGTCAAGGAGAACCGCGGGGAACTGGGCCGCCGGTTCCTGGCCGACCTGCAGGACATCGCGACCGGGTCCTGGACCGCGCAGGACCGCTCGGAGGCGGAGCGGCGGTTCGAGACCATGCGCGCCCTGATGCGCCGGCTCGCGTCCAGCGACCCCGGCGACGCGTCGTGGCGGCGGCACTGCCTGGACACCCGGCTGCACGTGCGCTTCACGGCCGTGGAGGTGGACCGCGGCGGCGACGTCGTCAACATCCACGACTCCAGCTCGGGCCTCTCCGGCGGGCAGCAGCAGAAGCTCGTCACGTTCTGCCTCGCCGCCGCCCTGCGCTACCAGCTCACCCGCGACGACGAGCTGCTCCCGAAGTACGGGACGGTCATGATGGACGAGGCCTTCGACAAGGCCGACGCCCGCTTCACCCGGATGGCCATGGACGTGTTCCACGAGTTCGGCTTCCACATGGTCCTGGCAACGCCGCTGAAGCTCCTGCAGACCCTGTCCGACTACATCGGCGGCACGGCCGTCATCCGCTGCGAGGACTTCCGGGACTCGCGCGTAGCGACGCTCGACTTCGACGACGCCGTCGCCGCGGAGGCGGGGGACGACGGCGGCGCGCCCGGGCGCCGAAGCGTCCCCGCCGCGGACCCGGAGACCGGTGGCGCGGCGACGGTACCGGACGGGGAACGCGATGACCATGCCGGGCCCGGGGAACAGGAGGCCGACGTGCATGACGGGGCCGGGACACTCTGGTGAGTCCCGCCCCGGTCACCCCCGGCGAGGCCCGGGCCCTCGCCCGCAAGAAGTACGAGCGGCACGCCGGGACCTGGGCGGCCACCGAGGCTGCTGCCGGTCCCCCGACCTCCGATGCGCTGTTGGTGTCCATCCCCCTGCATCCGCCCACCGAGCGGGCGGCCCTGGCCGACCAGTCCGGCGCGATCGACTGGGTCCGCTCTTGGGCCAACGCGGACGTCGGCACCGTCGAATGGGGCACGCGCCGCTGGGCGAACCTCGGGACCCAACGCGTCCCGGAGCGGCTGGTGCTCGCGACGCCGGCGGCGGTGGCGCGCGCGGCCGGACGGCACGACCACTGGGAGCTGGTGTCCCGCCGGTTCGCCGCCCTGCTCCACGCGGTCCCGGGGAACACCGCGGCCCTCGTTGACGCCCTCCCCCGGGCCGCATCCGCCGTCGCCGCCCTGGATGACGGCGACTTTGGGCGCCTCGCCGGCGTGCTGGAATGGCTCGCCGAGCACCCGGACTCCGGGATGTACATCCGCCAGCTGCCGATCCGGGGCGTGGATTCGAAGTGGGTGGGCACGCACCGGACCCTCGTCCGCCGGCTCCACGCGGCCGCCAGCGGGAACGCCGACCTCGGCCTGGCTACCCCGCCCGACCTGATCCGGGTCCGGTTCCTCGACCCGGACCTGGCCCCCGGCGGCCTGCGGGACGTCTCCGCGCCGACGAAGGACCTGGCCGGCCTGGCGATCGCGCCCCGCGCGGTGTTCGTCTTCGAGAACCTGGAGACGGTCGTGGCCATGCCCGGATTCGACGGCGCCGTTGCCGTCCACGGTTCCGGCTACGCCGTGGACCGGCTCGGGTCCCTGCCCTGGGTCCGCGGCGCGAGCGTCATCTACTGGGGCGACCTGGACAGCCACGGCTTCGCGATCCTCAACCGGTTGCGCTCGCACGGGGTCGACGCCCGCTCGGTGCTCATGGACGCCGCCACCCTGGACTCGTTCGCCGACCTCTGCGTCCCGGAGCCGAACCCCTCCACCGCGCGGCTCGAGTACCTCACGAGCGAGGAGCTCGGGACCGCACGCGTCCTGGCCGAGCGCGGCAACCTCCGCCTGGAGCAGGAACGCATCGACTGGGACCACGCACTGGCCGCACTGCGAGACGCCGCCGCATCCGCACCGGATTCGTGGAGGCAGGCGGCACTGCCCGCAACGTCCGCAAGGCCCTGCGGCACCTGGAATGGCGCTGCCGGGCGGGGTGCGCATGACCCTACGGACCGCGCATGAGGTTGCGACGTCATGCGGAGCCCGTAGCCCCATGCGCGGCGGAGGCGCGAGGATGGGACGGCGCCCGGAGGAGAGCCTCACCAGGGGACGGGCGGCGACGGGGCGGGCCCGTTCGGCATCCGCCCCGTTATGATCGGTGGGTCCTGGATGGGCCGGGACGCATCGGATCTGGGGGTCGCGATGGTGGATGCTCCGAGGCCGCGGCGGCGCGATCCGGACCCGGACCCCTGGCTGTTGACGCCCTCGACCCCCTGGACACCCGACGGCTGGCGTTCAGCCCCCGGCCCCGACCCCTGGCGCTCCCTCGCGGGGCCGCCCTCGCACTACCCGAACCGCCGGCCCGGATTCCGGCGCCGCCGCCGTCCCCCGCGCCCGGCCGGCAGGTTCAGCCCGGTCGTCGGCGTCCTCGTGCTGGCCGCGCTGTTCCTGTCCGCCCCGTTCCTCGAGCGCGAGGTCGTGCCCCGGGTCGCGGCGGCGCTGCCGTGGTCCGACTCCCCGTCCGCCGGGGTGGGGGCGTCCGCCGCACCGCTGGGCAGGCCCCCGGCGGCGCCGTCGTCGTCCTCCTACTCGCTCTACCCCGCCCCGGCGGGACAGGACGTCGTCGCCTACGACCCGTGCCGGCCCGTCGACTACGTGGTGCGGCCGGACGGCGCGCCCGCCGGCGCCGACGGGCTCGTCGAGGAGGCCGCGGCGATCATCTCCGGGGCCACGGGACTGCGGTTCGAGTACCGCGGCCCGACCGACGAGGCGCCCGACCAGGAGCGCGACCTGCACCAGCCGGACCGGTACGGCGACCGGTGGGCGCCCGTGCTCATCGCGTGGTCGGACCCCGGGGAGACCCCGGACCTCGACGGCGACGTCGCGGGGATCGGGGGCAGCCCGTCGGTCACCGCGCCGGGCGGGACGGCGGTGCTGGTCGGCGGGCAGGCGGTCCTGGACCGGCACCAGTTGGCGACGATGCTGACGTGGCCCGGCGGGCGGGACGAGGTGCGGTCGGTGATCGTGCACGAGCTCGCGCACGTGGTCGGCCTCGGCCACGTCGACGACCCGACGCAGCTGATGTATGGCGGGGTCAACGAGACGCTCGGGCTCGCCGCCGGGGACCGGGCCGGGCTCGCGAAGGTCGGGTCCGGGCAGTGCGTGCCGGACCTGTAGGGGGCGGCGCTGCAGGTGGTGGCGGCGCGCATGAGGCTGCGGGCCGTGCATGAGGTGGCGACGTCATGCGCGGCCCGTAGGGTCATGCGGACTCCCGGACGCGGCGCTGGCACCAGGCGGGGTCCGCGCCCTTAGGCTGGACGCATGTCCCTCTCCCCCGTGCTCATCGCCGGTTGCGGCGACCTCGGCACCGAGGCCGGCCTGCGGTTCGCCCTGGCCGGCCGCCCCGTGACCGGCTGGCGCCGCCGCCCCGAGCTGCTGCCCGCGCCCCTCCGCGGCGACCGGGCCGACCTCACCGGCCCGCTCCCGCCCCTGCCCGCGGGGACGGGGACCGTGGTGATCGCGCCGGCGGCCCCCGCCCGGACGGAGGAGGCGTACCGGTCGACGTACGTCGACGGCGTCGCCAACCTCCTGGACGCGGTGGAGCGCGACGGCGGCGCCCCGCGCATCGTGTTCGTCTCCTCGACGGCCGTCTACGGGGACGCGGCCGGCGGCTGGGTCGACGAGGACACCCCGCCGGCCCCGGCCACGGCGACGGGCGCCGTCCTGCTCGAGGCCGAGCGGCGGCTCCACGAGCGGCGGCCGGACGCGGTCGTCCTGCGCCTGTCCGGGATCTACGGGCCGGGACGGACCCGGCTCATCGATCAGGCCTGCGCGGGGGCGGCGGCGCCGCAGCGGGGCCGGATCACGAACCGCATCCACCGGGACGACGCGGCGGCCGCGATCGTGCACCTGGCCACGGCCGTGCCGGACCCCGCGCCGCTGTACCTCGGGACGGACCACGAGCCGGCGGAGCTGGCCGACGTGCTGGCCTTCCTCGCGGGCGAGCTCGGCGTCCCGCGTCCGGCGTCGCCCGTGGCGCCGCCGTCGTCCCCGAGGACCCGCGGAGGCGACCGCCGCCTCAGCGGCGAGCGCCTGCGCGCCACGGGCTTCCGGTTCGCCTACCCCACGTACCGGGAGGGCTACCGGGCCGTGCTGGCCGGCCACGGGGTCCGGCACCCGTAGGCAGCGGACGCCCGTGGTCCCGCGTCGGCCGGGGGGTCAGCGCCCGGCGGCCTGCGCGGCGCCCTCGCCGCGGACGATCCGCGAGGTCTCGTCCTCCTCGGGCTCGGACAGGTAGCGCTCCAGCGAGTCGTCGAGTTCGCTCAGCCAGGGGGTGTGGTGGACGACGGACTCGGTGCCGGTCATGACGGAGGCGTGCACTCCGTCGCGGTACGTGAGGATGTTCTCCTTCTTGTCCCGCTTCCAGGCCAGGAACACCTCGACGACCCGGTCCAGGTCGAACTCCGGGTAGTCCGTCGCGCCGATCAGGTCCTTGATGTAGTCCGCCTGGAAGCGGACCTCGTCGGCCGCGTCCCCGATCGCGTGGAAGCGCTCCAGCCACTCGGCCTGGTGCGCGAGCCGCTCCTGTGCGGCGGGCAGCTCGGCCGCGCCGAGGATCAGGTCGCGCACGTACCAGGCCTGCGCGTCGAACATGTTGAACGTGAACCACTGGTCCTGCGCGCCGAGGTAGTACAGGTGCGGGTTCGCCTCGGACACGACGCCCCGGTACAGGTGCTCCGGGTAGACGTTGTTCGGGGAATCCAGGGCGAGCTTGGCGGGCAGGAACGGGTACTTGTGGAGGTACCCGGTGCAGAGGATCACCGCGTCGAAACGGCGCGTCTCCCCGTTGGAGAAGTGGACGGTCTCGCCCTCGAACCGCTCGAGCAGCGGCAGCTCCTCCATGCCCTCGGGCCAGTCGAAGCCCATGGGCGCCGTGCGGTAGCTCATGGTCACGGACTTGGCGCCCATCTTGAACGCCTGCACCCCGATGTCCTCGGCGGAGTAGCTCGCGCCGACCAGCAGCACATCCTTGCCGGCGAGCGCCTCCGCCCCGCGGAAATCGTGGGCGTGGCGCAGGGACCCGGGGAACGTCTCGATGCCGGCGAAATCGGGGACGTTCGGGTAGGAGAAGTGCCCGGTGGCGACGACGACGCGGTCGAAGCGCTCGGTCGTCGTGGTCTTGGCCCGCAGGTCCTCGACGGTGACCTCGAAGCCGCCGTCGGCCTCCTGCACCCAGCGCACGGCGTGCGCGAAGCGCACCCACTTCTTCACGTCGGACTTGCTGGCGCGCCCGTTGATGTAGTCCCACAGGACCGGGCGCGGCGGGTAGGAGGAGATGGGGCGGCCGAAGTGCTCGTCGAACGTGTAGTCGGCGAACTCGAGGGCCTCCTTGGGGCCGTTGGACCAGAGGTTGCGGTACATGCTGGAGTGGACGGGCTCGCCGTGCCGGTCGATGCCGGTGCGCCAGTCGTAGTTCCACTGGCCGCCCCAGTCGTCCTGCTTCTCGAAGCAGACGACCTCCGGGATCTCCTGGCCCTTGCGGGCCGCCGACTCGAACGCCCTGAGCTGGGCCATGCCGCTGGGGCCCGCTCCGATAATCGCAACGCGTGCAGTCACATGCGCCTTTCCGGCCTTGCGGCCTCGTGTCACGCGGCGCGGAGGTGGCCGATGGGGGCCTGGTTCGACGCGCCGCTTCGTGCGCCGGGGACCGGCCCGGAGCGCGCGGTGGCGCGCCTCGACGGGCGGGGTTCCCGGGGGCGCCGGGCGGCGCCACAAGAGGCCACTCTACCGGTTGGCCTTTCCCGACCCCTCGGGCGCGGGCACGGCAGCGTGCCGCACACCACGGTCGCGGTTCACCCGGCAGCCCCCGTCCGGCCACCTTCGGGCCACCCGGCGCGGCAAGGATCGGAGGCCCGCGCCCCGTTCCGCGCGGCCCCACCGCACCGGAGAGAACACCATGAACAAGCCCACCGCGGCCGTCCTGGCCGCCGCCGTCCTGATCCCGCTCGCCACCGCCCCGGCCGCCCACGCCTCCCCGGCCGGCGTGACCACGGCGGGCGCCGCCGTCGTCCTTCCCGCCGCCGCCAAGGCGCCGGCCCCCGGCTTCCGCGTCCTGCCCTACCTGCAGGCGCCGACGTCGACGTCGATGACCATCAACTGGGTCAGCGAGACCGGCGAGCCCGGCACTGTCACCGCGAAGGGCCCCGGCCTGGGCAACCCGCAGGGCGCTGGCGCCGGCAACACCGCACGCCTCGCCAGCGAGCCCGAGTACCTGGAGCTGATGGAGTACACGCAGGCGGAGCTCGAACAGCGGATCCCCGGGCTGGAGCAGGGGTCGTGGCTGAAGTCGGACTCCAACTACAGGCATTCCGTGACGCTCGAGGGACTCAAGCCGGGCAAGGAGTACACGTACACCGTGGAGCAGGGCGGGCAGGAGCACACCGCCGCCTTCCGCACGGCCCCCGCTGGGGAGGACTGGAAGCACGTGCGGATCGTCGCCCTCTCGGACGCCGAGACCGAGCCGCGCGGCCGCACCGAGCACCGCGAGTGGGAGCTCTCCCCCGTCAACGGCTACACGGCGGACTCCCTCCCCCGCCCGGGCGCCGGCTCGGCGTACGCGGAGAAGTTCGGCACCACCACCCGCTACGGCGAGCCGACCCTGCGCTACCCGCTGGACCAGTCGACGGCGTTCAACGAGAACCTCAAGCACATCGACGCCGCGGACCCGGACCTGCTGCTCATGCCCGGCGACCTGACCCAGGGCTCGGGCTACCAGCCGGCGTGGGACGAGTTCTTCGGGCACGTCGCCGGCGGGCACTCCGACCTGGCCTCGCGCGTGCCGCTGCTGCCGGCCCTGGGCAACTGGGAGACGTATGCGGCCCTGAACGGCGGGTACGGCTCGGAGGCAGACCGGAGCCCGGCCGTGGTCTCCCGGAACAAGTTCCTCGACTACTTTTCCCTGCCGCGCGACCCCGAGCACCCCGAGTACAAGGGGTCCTACTACCGCGTGGACCACGGCCCCGTCACCGTCCTGACGCTGGATTCGACCAACGGGCGGCCGGACGAGAACACGTCCACGGGGACTCTCTCCGGGGAGTCCTTCTCCGGCGACGACACCAACCTCACCGACGGGAACCTCTCCACCGACACGCAGGGCCAGTTCACGTTCGAGTCCTACGTCGAGGGGTTCCTGTCCCTGTTCGACGGCGCGACTCGCGGGGACGTGGACCTGCCGAACATGGACCCGGCGTCCGCGCAGTGGGCCTGGGCCGAGGAGCAGTTGGCGGACGCGCGGGAGCGGGGCCAGATCGTGCTGGTCCAGTTCCACCACTCCGCCTACTCGAACGGCGTCCACGGCACGCCGCCGAACCACGAGCACCCGGACAACCAGTCGGGCACGGCGATGCGCGCGTACTCGCCGATGTTCGAGGAGTACGAGGTCACCGCGGTGCTCTCCGGGCACGACGAGATGTTCGAGCGCTCGTGGGTGGACGGGGACCGCGACGGCCGCGGCTTCCACTCCTACGACGTCGGCGTCGCGGCCGACGGACTGCGCGGCGAGAAGCTCGTGCGCAACGCCGACGGCGAGTACGAGCCGCTGCGCTTCAACACCCACTCCGAGTGGTCCGCCCCGGCCGACCAGCCGGAGACCTGGGCCGGGGACGAGAACGGCGTGCCGCAGCTCGTCTCCGGCGGCCTGCACTACGGGCACCTGCAGATCGACGTGGAGAACACCGCGAAGGGAGCCGAGGTCACGCTGACCCCGGTCCACGTCTTCCCGGTGCTGGACTCCGAGTACGCGCTGGAGCGCACGGAGCGGCGCGCGTACGACGACGTCGTGCGGCTGGCGGTGGACGACGACGGCGTGCCGCTGGCGCGGTAGGCCGGCGACGGCGTGCCGCTGGCGCGGTAGGCCGGCGACGGCGGCAGTCCCCGCGCGAGACGACCCGCCGCGCACGAGGCACCCCGGTATACAGGGTCGCCTCGCACGCGGCGGGTCATCTCGGTAGGGGCGGGTCATCTCGGCCGCGGCGGGTCGTCTCGGGCGGCCTACTTCCTGGCCACAAAGTACGCGTTGAACGGGTCCGCCTCGACGTCGCGCAGTTGCACGTCGCCGAAGCCCGCCTCGCCGAGCATCCGGGCGGCGCGCTGGACGCCCCAGCCGGTACCGAGCCCCTCGCCGCCGGCCCCGAGGGACACGCTCATGCAGTGGAACAGGGAGATCGCATAGACGAAGCTGCCCCACGGCAGGGCCGTGTTCTCCTCGAGGTTGCTCGAGGACCTGATGTCCACCATGAGGAACGACCCGCCGGGACGCAGGGCACGGTGGATGTTGGCCAGCACGGTCGCAGGGTGCGCCTGGTCGTGGATCGCGTCGAACGCGGTGGCGGCGTCGTAGGCTCCCGCCGCGTCCAGTTGGGCGACGTCGGCGAGCTCGAACCGGGCGTTGCCCAGCCCCCAGGCCTCGGCCTCGGCGCGAGCCGCGGAGATGGCGGGCGCGGAGAAGTCGTAGCCCGTGAACCGGCTGGCGGGGTACGCGCGGGCCATGAGGTTGATGGCGTGGCCGGAACCGCACCCGACGTCGCACACGTCGATCCCCGCCTCGAGCCGGCGGGGCAGTTCCGGATCGAGGGGCAGGACCGCGTCGATCAGTGCCGCGTCGAAGGTGACGGCGCTGATCTCCGCCATGGCCGCGTGGAAGCGTGGGTAGTCGGCGTAGGACAGCCCGCCGCCGTGGCGGAAGCGTTCGACGATCCTGTCCTCGACCTCCCCCATGAGGGCGATGTCCTGCAGCAGTGGCGCCAGGTTGTCCGGCCCGGCGGCGCGCGTCAGCACGGCCGCGTGCTCGGGCGGCAACCGGTACGTCCGCGCCGCGGGATCGTAGTCGACGACGCGGGCGACGGCCAGCCCGGCGAGCCATTCGCGCACGTAGCGTTCGTCGAGGTCGGCGGCGTCCGCGATCTGCCGGCTCGTGGCCGGCGGCAGGCCGGACAGGACCTCAAACAACCCGGTCTGGTGTCCGACGCCGATCAGCAGGGCGATCGCCGCGCTGTTGAGGAAGCCGAGGCAGCGGCCGGCGAATGCCCCCGCCGCCTCCTCGAAGCCCTCGGGCGGAGGGGGGACGACGGCGGGGCCGGGTTGCCCGGTCCGCCCGGCCGGCGGGGCCGTCCGTCCTTCCGGGGCCCGGGCGGTATCCGCCGGGCGAGGGTTCGTTGTCATGGTCGTGGTCCTTTCGGGGGACCGGACCCCGGTGCCGGAGGTACATGGCCAGCATCAGTCCGGTGGTGATCAGGTAGAAGGCGTGCAGGCCCCAGATGGGGCCCGCGGGGAGGCTGTAGATGTAGACGGAGTGGACCAGGTTGCCCGTGTTGGCGAGCGCCAGGTTCCCGAAGCTGTACGAGTCGACGTCCCGGGTGCGCGCGGCCTTGAGGACCATCGGCAGGACGCTGACGACGAAGATCACGCTCGAGATGCTGCCGGCCACCATGGCCACGTCCAGGCCCATCACTCCCGTTCCCTTGCCTGTCCCCCGTTCCGTGGGGACACCTTCCACGCTAGGGAGCCGCGGCGCGGCGCGAATCGGCACGGTCGCCCATCTTCCGCCCTCCGCCATGGGGTATCCGACCCATGCCGGCGGGCGGACCGGTGGGCGGTGGCCCGGGCCCGGGGCGCCGGCCTACAGGCGGGGTCACCGGCGCGGGGGGCGTCCGGCCGGACCGGAGGCCTGCGCGGCCGGCCCGGGGACGCGGGCAGCGAGTCCGTGCTCGTGGGCCCAGGCCGCGGCGGCCGTGCGGGAGGAGACGCCGAGCTTGGCGAAGATGTGGTCCAGGTGCCTGGCGACGGTCTTCTGGCTGATGACCAGGGCGTCGGCCGTCTCCCGGGTGCTCGCGCCGCCGGCGATGAGCGCCAGCACGTCCGACTCCCGCGGGGTGAGGCCACCGGGAGCGCGGCTTCCGTCAAGCCGCCGGACGTCCGGTTCCGCACCGAGCGAGCGGTAGATGGCCAGGGCCGTCGCGCGGTCGGCCTCCGCCTCGCGGACCTGTCCGAGGCCCCGCCGGGCCCGGGCGAGCTGCTCGTACGTCCGCGCGGTTTCGTAGCGCGCGTGCAGGGCCCGGTAGGCCACGGCCGCCTGCTCCAGGACGTCGACCGCGTCGGCGCACCGGCCCCGGCAGATGAGCACGGCACCGCGGGCGGTCGCGGCCCACGCGCGGAATCCCGCCGTGCCGAACGCCTCGGCCGTCTCCTCGAGCCTGGCGCACAGGCGCTCGGCGTCGTGGTCCCGCCCCAACGCCAATGCGACCTCTACCGCGGGCGCCAGCAGGCGCGCCGCGGCGAGCCGGTCGCGGCCCGCCAGCGCGGCGTCCAGCCCCGCCCACGCGGCGGCGGGCTCGCCGCGGCCGCACGCGAGCAGCGCCTCGCCCGGCTGTGGTTCGACCCCCAGCTCCCGGGCGCGGCCGTAGGCGCGGGCGGCCCCGCCGTCGTCCCCCCGCAGCCGCCGGATCTCCCCCAGCAGGTGGAAGGCCTCGGCCGCGACCCAGTTGTTCAGCCCGACCAGTTGCGCACCAGTCTCCTCGATGGCCCCCTCGGCGGCGTCCCACTGGCCCTCGTGGAACAGGAGCTGCAGCCGGTGGACGCGGCAGATGCCGGAGTAGACGGCCTCGCCGCCCAGCCGCTCGGACCACTGCTCGGCCGAGCGGGTCCAGGCGCGCATCCGCGGCAGGTCGGCCAGCTCGTGGCAGGCGTGGATCACCGTGCAGTAGACGTCGCCGGCCCATTCGGTGCGCAGGTTTCCGGCGAGCACGGGCAGCATGGCCTCGTCCAGGCACGCGAAACCGGCGGGCACGTTGCCGGCGCGAACATCGGCGAGCCCGGCCAGGACCAGGCCCAGGGCCGTCAGTTGCGGGTCGTCTAGGCGCCGGCCGAGCTCCTGGAGCCGCCCGGCCGCCGCCACCGCCTGCTCGAGCCGGTAGCTCCCCATGTCCGCCATGGCCTCGAGGTAGAGCAGGTGCCCGGTCTCGGGGCCCTCGGGGTGGTCCCCGACCAGGCGCCGCGCGCGGCCGAGCCAGCCGAGCGCGATCGTGGGGTCGCCGCGGATGTACCAGAGCAGGGCCAGGTCCAGGGCCTTCATCGCGGCGTGCTCCGGCTCCGTCTCGACGAGCCGGTGGAAGACCTCCTCGGAGATCGCCAGCGATTCCCCAGCGCGCCCCAGCCACCAGGCGGCGGCCGCGAGGCGGTCCAGGTCCGGGGTGTCCAGGCCGGAGGCGTCCCGGGCCCTCTCCAGGCCGGCGTGGGCCGCGCCCCAGTCCCGGCGGGCGTAGGCCGCCCGCGCCGTGGCCAGCAGCGTGGTGAGATCGTCCATGGTGGCTCCGGTTCCACCGTAGACCCGGGGTTGGCGGGGGTCGAGGCCGGCGCGGGGACGGCGCGACCAACCTTCCCAGGTCGAGACGACCCGCCGCGCACGAGGCACCCCGGCATACGGGGGCTTCTCGCACGCGGCGGGTCGTCTCGGTCGGGGCGGGTCGTCTCGGTCGGGGCGGGTCGCCGCGGTCGGAGCGGGTCGTCTCGCGGCGCTGGGACACGGCGCCGGCAGCGGGCGCCTCGGGTGCGGGGGCCCTCCCCGCCCCCTTCTGGGGGGCCGCATCCGCGGGGTACCCCAACCTTTCCCCAAGCACCCCCTGCCTACGCTTGCCCCACGGCCGGGGGGCCGCCCGCCGCCGAGGAACGGGGGCGGAACAGCACTGGGGGGACCATGCGATGAAACGACGCACCCGCTGGCCGGCGGTGGCGGGCGCCGCGGCCGCCGCGCTGGCCATGTCACTCGCTCCACACTCCGCCGCGGCCGCCGAAAGGATCGACGTCACGGACTTCACCGTCAGGGACGTGGTCTTCAGCGAGCCCGGCTGCCAGATCGTCAACGTCTACGTCAAGCGCAGCATCGACCCGGAGGTCGAGGACTACGTCCTGGACGCCGACCTCCGCCGCTACGGGCACCTGAGCGACTGGCTCGCCTACAGCCCGGAGAACTACCTCGACCGCGGCGTGATCTGCGACTCGGAGGGCGTCGGCAGCTACGGGCTCGGCCCGATCAACGTCGCCGCCTACGACACCGCGGGCGTGTGGCACGAGTACCGCGACACGACCACGGTGACCTTCGACGCGCGGGCCCAGGCCCTGATGGCGTTCACCGCGAACCGCAGCGGCAACTACGTCACGCTCTCCGCCGCGGCCCGGTACTACAGCCCCGCCTACGGCGCCTACCGCAGCTACAACCCGCAGAACGTGAAGTTCCAGAAGCGGACCAGCGCCGGCTGGCAGACCATCCAGATGAGGGACTTCAGCGGCGGCCGCGGCTCGCTCCGGATCTACGCGCCGAACCTCGACAAGTACCGCGTCGTCGCCAACCAGACCGCGATCCAGACGACGGCCTGGAGCCGCATGGTCTGGCAGTAGCCGGACGCCACGAACTGGCGGGAGGGTGCCCAGGGGGGTGCACCCTCCCGCTGCACGTGCGCGCGGGGCGACGGCGGCCGCGGCCCGCCGTGGGCCGCCTACGCCGAACGCGCCGGCGCGCCCAGGACCCGCAGCCCGTCGGCCACGAGGGCACCGTCGTGGATGACCGTGCGGTCCGTACCGCGGTCCATCACCGTCGAGGCGAGGGTCTCCCCGTCGACGAGGACGAGGTCCGCGCGGTCGCCGACGGCGAGGCCGGGCCGGTCGCCCGGGCCGGTGAGCCGGGTCGCGGCGGGGTCCATGACGGACGCGCCGCCGACGGTGGCGATGGCGGCGCAGTGCCCGATCAGGTCGTCCCGGCGCAGGCGGTGCGTGAAGGCGAGCTGCCACGTCCGGTCGAGCATGTCGCAGTTGCCGTAGGGGCTCCAGTAGTCGCGCTGCCCGTCCTCGCCGAGGCCGATCCGCACGCCGGCGGCGGTGAGCCCGGCAAGGTCGAACTGCGTGCCCCCGGTGGCCGGGGCGACCGTGGCCCACGCGACGTCGAGCTCCGCCATCTGCTCGACGACGCGGGCCGTGGTGTCCGGGTGGACGTTGGCCAGGTCGTAGGCGTGCGAGAGCGTGACGCGCCCCTGCATCCCGAGGGCGCGGGTGCGCTCGAAGACGAGCTCCGCGCTGAAGACGCCGAGCTGTCCGGGCTCGTGCAGGTGGATGTCGACGGCGGCGCCGTGCTTCTCGGCCAGCCCGAAGACGATGTCCAGGTGGCGCACTGGATCCCGGTCCAGCTGGCAGGGGTCGATGCCCCCGACGGTGGTCGCGCCCTGGCGCAGCGCCTCCTCGATGAGGTCGGCCGTGCCCTCCTCGCGCAGCAGGCCGGCCTGCGGGAAGGCCATGACCTCGACGTCGGCGGCGTGGGCGAAGCGCTCCTTGGCGGCCATCACCGACGCGAAGCGCTCGAGGCCGCAGTCCACGTCGATCTGGGCGTAGGAGCGGACGCGGGTGGTGCCGCGGGCGATCATCCGCTCCAGCGTCCCGGCGACGACGTCGGCGTGCGGGACCGGGGTGTCCCGCCAGTTCAGCCGGTCGTTGAGCATCATGTTCCACACGCCCGGCGCCCCGGTGTGTTCGCGGAACGGCAGGCCGATCCGGGTCGAGTCCAGGTGCACGTGCACGTCCGTGAACGCGGGCAGCGCGATCCGGCCCCGCCCGTCCACGGTGTCGGCGCCGGAGGCGGCTGCCTCCGCAGCAGCGGGGCCGGTCGAGGCGGGGCCGGTCGAGGCGGGGCCGATGGCCGCGATGCGCCCGTCCCGCAGCTCGAGGTCGACGGCGTCGCCGCCCCACGGACGGACGTTGGTGATGAGCATGGGTTTGTTCCCTTCGGTCGTGGCGTGGCGGCGGGAGGGCGCCGCCCGCGCGGCACCCTCCCTGTAGTACAGGTCGGACGGGCTAGAGGCGCAATGCCGCCTCGGCGATCGCGGCCGCGGCGACGAAGCTCGCGGTGAAGGTCATGAGCGCGACGACGACGATCTTCCAGCTCAGCGACTTCAGCGCCTTCACGTCCCGGCCCAGGGTCATCCCGATCAGCGCGATGCTGGGCAGGCCGACGAACAGGATGTCCAGGTGCTCGGTCGCGGCCGCGACGGGTGCCCCGGTCGGCAGGAACGTCGCGGAGACGATGGTGGCGAGGGACAGGACCCACACGCTGGAGGGCACGGCCGGCACGAGCCTCGCCAGCAGGAAGGCCGCCGCCGTCAGCGCCATCAGGACCGCGATCCCGGCGAAGTCGGACGGGACGAGCGATCCGGTGCCGACGACGTTGAGCAGGAGCCCGCTGGCCGCCGCGGCGCCGAAGGCGATCGCCCAGGCGGCGGGCGTGCGCCGCAGGCGGGGGTCCTGGGCGACGCCGTCGACGTCGACCGAGCCGGCGCCCGCCTTCCCGCGGTCCGGTCCGGAATCGGCGCCGCCGTCGTCGTCCCCCGCCGGCGCCACGCCGGTGGCGACCACCGCGCGCACGGCGGGCTCGCCGCGGCGGACGCGCCGGCCGAGGTCGTCGCGCCCGAACACCCGGGACCACAGGCGGTACAGCTTCTGGCACATCGGCAGCGCGATGAACACCCCGGCGTAGAAGCCGACGATGTTGGTGACCAGGTTCGACAGGGCGGCCAGGGCCATGATCTCCCCGGCCATCTCCGGGTAGAGGATCGACAGGGCGCCGACGCCGCCGAGCATCATCGACGCGGAGCCGAGGCCGAGCCCGAGCGCGAGCGCCCGGGGGTCGAAGATGTCGAGGCCGCCGAGCAGCCCGGCGAGGATCGAGATGAACACGGCGCCGAAGACGCTGCCGAGCAGCCAGACGGAGAACACCCCGCGGTACTCGGCGGACTGCACGCCGAACTTCTGGATCGCGTAGGCGAGGAATGACTCGCGGTCGATCGACCACGTGGCCCCGATGGCGGCGCGGCCCATGCCCAGGGCGACGGCGACCGGCAGGGCCAGGATCACGGTGCCGACGACGTGCCCGACCTCCTGGAGCATGATGGCCGGCCCGATGTCGGCGAACTCCGTGAGCGCGGGGCCGATCTGGGTGCCGAGCCCGGCCAGGAAGACCACGATGCCCACCTCGAGCAGGTGGGAGGACACCGCGCGCCCGCGGCCGCCGATCGGGCGGACCTTCTGCACGCCCAGGATCCCGCCGATGAGCACGGCCCACAGGATGGGCATGAGCACGATCGCCGCGGGGCCGAGCTGGAACTTGTGCGTTCCGATGAGGATGGCGGCGGCGCACACCGCCGTCGAGACCGCGATCATCGCCATCCACTGCGCCGGGCGGGCGTTGAACGGACCTGACTGGGGCGGGGAGTCGGCCGGGGCGACGGCCGCCGGTGACGTGGTCTTCGCTTCGTTGCGCATGGCGCGTGGCCTTTCGGTGGTGTCGGGTGGGGACGACGTCGGGAGTTTCCACATCTCGAAACCCCTGTTTTGTATGCCAAAAAGGACTGTAGGCTTAGGTGGGGGTGAGATACAAGTCACTTATTCGAAGGAAACGGCTGGTATATCGGGAAGCCGGCACCCGACCCCTGGGGGAAGGCCACGCGACCGGAAAGCATCTGGAATACCAGAATGAGGACCAATCCATAGGAGGAACTTTGCGCACGAAGATCACCGCCCGCCACGTCCTGGGCTTTGACGGCACGGGACACGCCCTGATCGAGGACGGTGAGGTCGTCTTCTCCGGGGACACGGTCGTCTTCGTCGGGCGGGGCTACGACGGTCCCGTGGACGAGGTCCGCGACTACGGGGACAGCCTGATCCTGCCCGGCCTGATCGACCTGGACGCGCTCGTCGACATCGACCACCTGATCCTCGACTCGTCCCCCTCGCCCGAGGTGGCGCCGGGCCACCAGTGGTCGGCCGACTACTTCGCCCACCGCCGCCGCGACGTCCTGACGCGGGCCGAGCGCGCGACGCTGCGCGAGTTCGGGCTGGCCCAATTGGCCCTGCACGGCATCACGAGCTACATGCCGATCGCCTCCGAGATCCACAGCGCGTGGGCCGAGGACTTCGACGAACTGGCGGACATGGCCGAGACCAGCCGCGCCATCGGACTGCGCGGCTACCTCGGACCGGCCTACCGCTCCGGCGTCAACGTCACGACGGAGGAGGGCGCGCGCGAGGTCCACTTCGACGAGGAGCAGGGGCGCGCCGGCCTGCGCGACGCGGAGCGGTTCCTGGACCACGCGGCCTCGCTCGGCGACCCGCTGGTCACCGGCGTCCTCCTGCCGTGCCGCATCGAGACGTTGTCGGAGGAGCTCATGCGGGCCACCGCGCGGCTGGCCCGCGGGCGCGACGCGCTCGTGCGGCTCCACTGCCTGCAGTCCCCGCTGGAGGACGAGCTGCTCCACCGGTCCGCCGGCCGCGGCGTCCTGGACCTCCTCGAGGGGACCGGCCTGTTCGGCTCCCGGCTCCTGATCCCCCACGGCGTGCAGATCGACGCCAAGGACCCCGCGGCCGCAGCCCCCGGGGGGCCGCTCGAGGCCCTGGCCCGGCACGGGGTCAGCGTCATCCACTGCCCCCTGACGTCATTCCGCTACGGGAAGGCGCTCTCCTCCTTCGACCGCTTCCGCGAGGCGGGCGTGAACCTGTGCCTGGGGACGGACTCCTTCCCGCCGGACCTGTTCCGGGGGATCGACGTCGGGATGCACCTGGCCCGCCTCGTCGAGGGGCGCCCGGACGCCGGCGCGCTCGCGGACTACTTCGACGCCGCCACGCTCGGCGGGGCGCGGGCGCTCGGGCGCACCGACCTGGGCAGGCTGGCCCCGGGGGCCCAGGCCGACCTCACGGTCCTGTCCCTGGACGACTTCCGCGACGGGGTGCTCGAGGATCCGCTGCGCACGCTGGTGCTGAACGGCACGGGGCGCCAGGTGACCGATACGTTCGTGGCCGGCCGCCCCGTCGTGGTCGACGGCGCCTTGCCCAGCGTGGACCTGCGGGCCCTGCGCGCCGAGGCCCAGCGGCTGTTCGGGCTGCTCCGCGGGGGCTACCCGGAGCGCGATGTGCGGCGCCGCCCGGCCGACGAGCTGTTCCCCCCGGTCTACCCGCTCGCGGAATCGTTGGCGGCCACGCCGGCGCCGTAGCACCAGACCGGGCGGCCGGCCGCGGGAAGGGAGCCGCGGCCGGCCGCCCCGGCCGGGGACCGGTCCGTCAGGCGCCCAGGTCGATCTCCACGCCGAGGCCCAGGGAGCGGGCGGCGTCGTACATCAGCCGGCCGATGGCCAGGTCCTGCAGGCCGACGCCCACGGAATTGAAGAGCGTGATGTCGGATTCGGCGGTGCGGCCGGGCAGGGTGCCCGCGACGACGGCGCCGAGCTCGCCCACGACGTCCCCCGCGGCCAGGGCCCCCTCTTCCATGGCCACCAGGAGGTCGCCGGACTTGGCGAGGGCCGTCGGCATGCTGTCGACGACGACCCGGGAGCGGGTCATCGCGGCCGCGTCCACCTCGCGGTGCGTCGGCCGGGGACGCGCACCGACGGCGTTGAGGTGGTGGCCAGGCAGCAGCCACTCCCCCGAGACGACGGGGTCCGCGGACGGCGTCAGGGTGCACACGACGTCGGCGGCCTCGACGGCCTCGCGCGGGTCGGCCGCGGCGCGCACCTTCAGGCCCAGGGGCTCGACGGCGCGGCGGTACTCCTCGACGCGCGAGGGCGTGCGGGACCAGACGACGACGGTGTCGATCGGCAGCACCTGGCCGATCGCCTGAGTGTGGGCGACGGCGAGCGCGCCTGCGCCGACCAGACCGAGTGTCGAACTGCCGGGCCGGGCCAGGTGCCGCGTCGCCACGGCGGTGGCCGCTGCGGTGCGGACCCTGGTCGGAACCCGTCCATCGAGGAGCGCCAGGACCTCGCCCGTGGTGCGGTCGACCAGGGTGATCGACGAGCGCTGGGTGGCCAGCCCGCGTTCGGCGTTGCCGGGGATGTCGGAGAGCAGCTTCGACGCCGCGAGCCCCGCGCCGGCCGACAGGCCGCCCATGAGGACGAAGCAGGAGTCCGAGTCCGCGACCTGCATGGAGCCCGGTGCCGGGATCGCCGCCTCGCCGCGGCCCGCCTCGCGGAACGCGGACTCCACTGCTTCGATGGTGGCGGGCATGTCGGCCACCCGTTCGAGGACGGAAGCGTTGAGGATAAGGGTCATGGTCTGCCTGCCTCGGGGATCATGGAAGTGTGAGGTGCGTCTCGCACGCCCATCGTAGGTGAATTCGGTATGCCAAAGTCAACCGTATTCGAAGTCTGGACGGCTGCAGTACCAATTTTCGTATACCAAGTGAGGGATGGGTGACGACGTGAGCATCGAGGACCTGACCGGGGCCGGAGCGGCCGTGTCCCGCGCCGGGGCGGTCTACAGCTGGATCCGCGAGCGGATCATCGACGGGTCCCTGAAGCCCGGCGCCCGGATCCGCGAGCGGGAGATCGCCGAGCAGCTCGGGGTCTCCCGCATCCCGATCCGGGAGGCGCTGCCCCACCTGGAGAGCGAGGGCTTCATCCGGACCCTGCCGCGCCGCGGCGCCGTCGTCACCGAAATGACGCGGCAGGACGTCGCCGAGCTCTTCGACGTCCGCTCCAGCCTCGAGGTCCTCGGCGCGCGCCTGGCCGCCCGCGAGTGCGCCGCCGGCGCCTCCCCCGAGCGGCTCCTGGCCGCCCTGGCCGACGCCGCCGGCGCGGTCGAGGCCGGCGAGCAGCCGGGGATCGCCGAGGCCAACGCCCGCCTCCACGTGGAGATCCTCGACCTCTCGGGCAACGCGCTGCTCCAGCACCTCATGGCCCCCATCAGCGCGCGGGTGCGGCGGCTCTTCCACATCGTCACGGAGCGGAACCAGCCCCGGTTGCACGGTGAGCACGAGGCCCTCTGCGCCGCCATCGTCGCCGGGAACGCCGAGCTGGCGGGGGCCCTGGCCCTGGCCCACGTGGAGCAGAGCCGCCAGGAATCCATGCCCATCGTGGACGAGCTCCTGCCGTAGCAGCCGCCGCCCGCGCATCTGGCACCGTCGAGTCACATCCCAACTGGCACTTGCGCCGTCCAGATGTGAGCCACAACACTTGAGCCACCGACAAGGGGGACGACGAATACCCGGGGGATGGCCCACCACTCCGCATCCAGCGGACGGGCCACTACACCGGCTCCACCGCCCACCGGCGCCACGCCATTCGACGCGCCCGTTCCCCAGCCACCGCCGGTTGGTGATCCCCGACGCCCGCGTCCGCGATCCCTCCGTGCCTACCACCACGCACCCAACAGGAGAACGGATGATCCGGTATCTCAGTAGGCGCATCAGCTCCGCACTCTTCGTGCTGTTCGCGCTCTCGCTCCTCGTCTTCAGCATGGTCCGGCTGATCCCCGGAGACCCCGCAGCACAGTACGTGGATGCGGCCAACCCCGACCCCGCCGCCCTGCAGGCGATCCGGGAGCAACTCGGGCTCACCCGCCCCTGGTACGAGCAGTTCGCCGTCTGGCTCGGTGGCGTCGTGACCGGGGACTTCGGCATGTCCCTCACCCGCCCGTTCGACATCACGGAGCAGATCGCGGTCCGCCTGCCGGCCAGCATGGAGTTGGCGGTCATCGCCACGATCCTGTCCCTGCTGCTGGGCATCCCGCTGGGGGCCTGGGCCGCCGTCCGCAGCGGCAAGGCGGCCGACGCCGCCGTCCGCGCGGCGTCGTTCTTCTTCCTCTCCGTGCCGGCGTTCGTCATCGGCACCATCCTCATCCTGGCGAACTCCCACACCCTGAGGTTCTCGCTCATCGGGTACACGCCGTTCACGGAGGACCCGTTCCGATCCGTGGTGCAGATGCTCGTGCCGTCCCTGGTGCTGGCGCTGCCCATGGGCGCCATCCTGTGCCGGTACACCCGCAACACGCTGCTGGACGCCCTGTCGCAGGACTACATCCGCACGGCCCGGGCCAAGGGCGCGCGAACCGGCCGGCTCGTCATGCGCCACGCCCTGCGCAACGCCCTGGTCCCCGTCAGCACCGTCGTCGGCATCCAACTCGGGACCATGATCGGCGGCACGATCATCGTCGAATCGATCTTCGCCATCCCGGGCATGGGCAGCCTGCTCATCGAGGCGCTGAACTCCAGCGACTACCCGACCATCCAGGGCTGCGTGCTGGTCCTCGGCGCCCTCTACATCGGGATCAACCTGGCGGTCGACCTCCTCTACCCGCTCATCGACCCCCGCATCAGGACGGTGAACTGACCATGGCCATCGCCTTCCCCGGCCGCGCCGCCTCCGGCACGGCGTTTCCCGCTGCGTTCGGCCGCACCGCGCGCCACCTGCGCTCCAACCCGTCGCTTGCCGTCGGCCTCGCCCTGCTGGGCGGCATGCTCGCCGTCTCGCTCCTGACGCCGCTGCTCAGCCCCTACACCGTCACGCAGATCAACGACCTGCCGTTCGAGGGCCCCTCCGCGGAGCACCTGCTCGGGACGGACAACCTGGCCCGCGACAACCTCACCCGCCTCGCCGACGCGCTGTACATCGGCTTGCTGATCTCCTTCTCCTCCACCCTGCTCGCGGCAGTCGCCGGTTCGGCGGCCGGCATCCTGGCAGGCTACTTCGGGGGGCTGCTGGACGGGATCGTCATGCGGTCCGTGGACGTGCTGCTGTCCATCCCCGCCATCCTGCTGGCCCTGGTCACCCGGGTGATCTTCGGCCCCGGCACCCTGACGCTGATCCTGTCCCTGGCGATCATCTCCGCCCCCGGGTTCGCCCGCGTGATGCGCGCCCCCGCCATCAGCCTCCGTGAGCGGGACTTCGTCACCTCCGCGGAGATCTCCGGGGTCGGGCGGCTGAAGATCGCCGCCTCCCACCTGCTGCCGAACTCGCTCACGCCGCTGTTCGTCCAGTTCGCCGCCACGGCCTCCATGGTCGTGCTGATGGAGTCGATCCTCAGCTTCCTCGGCCAGGGCGTGCTGCCCCCGGACCCCTCGGCCGGACGGATGATCGCCGACTCCACCCGCTTCATGGCCCGCGAACCGATGCTGATCCTGCTCCCGGCGGCGGCCATCATCCTCATGACCATCGCCTGGAACCTCGTCGCGGACGGGCTGCAGAAGCTGCTCTCGCCCCGCGACGGCGCCCTCAACATCGCGGTCAACCCGCTGCGCGCCGTCATCGGCCGCCGGCCGGCCCCGGCCGCGGGTCCGCAGGCGCCAACGGCCCGCCGGTCCCCCGAAAGGAAGGACGCCCCGTGAAGAAGCACCTGCTCCGAGCGCTCGCGCTGACCGCCGCCGGCCTGCTGGCCGTCACCGGATGCGGCACGACCGCCATCAGCACGGCGGAGATCCCGGACGAACCCGTCGACGGCGGGATCCTGCAGTACGGGACCGACATCCAGCCGTTGGCCGGCGGACTCGACCCCTACGTCTCCCAGGGCTTCGCGGCCCAGAACTTCTGGGTCCACACGTACGAGCCGCTGCTGACGAAGGACGCGGAGGGGAACATCGAACCCGGGCTGGCCGAGTCCTGGGAGCAGCCCACCCCGACGACGTACCTGTTCCACCTCCGCGATGGCGTGCGGTTCAGCAACGGGGAGCCGCTGACGGTGGAGGACGTCGTCTACTCGCTGGAGACGATGGCCGCCGAGGGACGGACGCAGAAGCCGCTCATGGGCCACCTCGAATCCGTCACCGCCGTGGACGGGGACACCGTCAGGGCCACGCTGTCCTCGCCCGGCGGATCATTCATCAACGTCGTCTCGAGCCGGGCCATCGGCTCCATCGTCAACAAGGAGTGGTACAGCACCACCCCGCAGGCCGAGCGGGAGCGGACCATGCTCGGCACCGGCCCGTTCAAACTGGTCACCTGGGAAAACAACGTCGTGCTGGAGATGCGGCGCAACAAGCACTACTGGGACCCGGGGCTGCCGCACCTGGACGGCATCGACTTCCGGATCCTGCCCGACGAGCAGGCGCGCCTCGCCGCGCTCCGCCAGGGCAGCGTGGACGCCATCTGGCTCGGCGACGCGCAGCTGGCCGAACAGGTCGAGGGCGAGGGGTTCGAGATCGGCCAGAACGCCGAGACCCGCACGCTGAACATCTACATCGATTCCACCACCGGGCCCACCGCCGACCTCGCGGTCCGCCAGGCCATCTCGAAGGGCATCGACCGGGAGAAGATCGCCCTGCTGGCCAGCTACGGGTACGGCAAGCTCACCACCGCCGTCCCGGTCGGGGACCCGGAGGGCATCCCGCCCACGGGGGACACGCCGAACTACGCCTACGACCCCGACGGCGCCCGCGGGCTGCTGGAGGAGGCGGGCCACGGCGACGGCGTCGACGTCGTCCTCACCTACGCCTCCGACCCGACCTTCGCCCGCGACGTCGCCCTCTACGAGGTGATGAAGGAGCAGCTCAAGGCGGTGGGCATCAACCTGGTCCTGCAGCCGCTGCCCTGGGCCGACGTGCTCAACCGCTACCTCGAGGGCAAGTTCGACGGGCTCATCGCGGTGCCGGGCACGGCCCAGCCGGACGTCTCCGGCTACTTCGCCCCGTACCTGACCCCCGGCCTGCCCACCAACACCACAGGCAAGCACGGGAAGGAGGCGGCGCGCCTGCTGGAGGCCCTCAACTCCGCCCCCAACCCGGAGGCGCGCAAGAAGGCCCAGATCGCCCTCGAGCGCGAGGTCGCCGAGCAGGTGCTGATCCTGTTCCCGTACGTCGTGGCCCAGCGCCAGGAGCTCTGGTCCCCGCGCCTGCAGGGCTATACGCCCGATCCCTACTCGTTCCGCGAAAACCTCAGGAAGGGATGGCTCGTCCCATGACCACCACCGCGACCACGACCCGCGCCGCCGCCACGGGCACCGGCGAAGCCACGCACTGCCTCGACGTCTGGGGCCTGAACATCGGCTACGGGACCGGACCCGACGTCGTCTCCGACGTCACCCTCCACGTGAAGGAGGGCGAGATCCTCGGCATCATCGGCGAGTCCGGGTGCGGGAAGTCGAGCGTCGGCCTCGCCCTGCTGGGCCTGCTCCCGCAGGCGGCGCGGACGGAGGCCCACCGCCTCGAGGTCGCCGGCCAGGACCTGGTCGGCCTCGGCGAGCGCGAGCTGGCCCGCATCCGGGGCAACGACGTGTCGATGATCTTCCAGGAGCCCATGTCGGCGCTGAATCCCGTGATGCGGATCGGCGACCAGATCGCCGAGGTCCTGCTCCTGCACGGCGAGCGCGACAAGAAGGCCGCCGCGGCCCGCGCCCTGGAGCTGCTGACCCTGGTCCAGGTGCCCGAGCCCGAGCTGCGGGTGCGCCAGTACCCGCACCAGATGTCCGGGGGCATGCGCCAGCGCGTCATGATCGCGATCGCCATGGCGGCCAACCCGCGCCTGCTGGTGGCCGACGAGCCGACCACGGCCCTCGACGTGACGGTCCAGGCCCAGATCCTGGGGCTGCTCACGGACCTGCGCGACCGCACGGGCATGGGCGTCGTCCTGATCTCGCACGACCTCGGCGTCATCGCCAACACGTGCGACCGCGTCGCCGTCATGTACGCCGGCCAGATCGTCGAGGAGGGGACGCCGGACCAGGTGCTGCGCAACCCGTCCCACCCGTACACGCGGGGCCTGCTGGCCTCCATCCCCCGGCGCACGCACGCGCCCGGGGCCGATCTCCCGGCGATCACGGGCGGCATCCGCCCGGAGGACCGGGCGCTGCCCGGCTGCCGGTTCCAGCCCCGTTGCCCCCTGGCGGCCGAGGCCTGCGCCGAGCCGCAGCACCTGCTGCCGGCCGACGGCGGCGCCCACACGGCCCGGTGCTTCCGGGCCACGGGGACCGACACCGAAGGAGAGGAGTAGCCATGGCGGCGAATCTGCGGGGCGAGCCCCTGGTCGAATGCGTCGGGGTCGGGCAGGAGTTCGACGCCCGCGGCGGGAACCCCGTGCGCGCCCTGGATTCGGTGGACCTGCGGGTCCACCGCGGGGAGACGCTGGGCATCGTGGGCGAGTCCGGGTGCGGCAAGTCCACGCTGGCCCGCGCCATCATGCTCCTGCGCCGGCCCTCGTCCGGGCACGTCGTCTTCGACGGGCGGCGCATGGACGGGGTGCGCGGGCGCGAGCTGAAGCGCCAGCGCCAGCGGATGCAGATGGTGTTCCAGGACCCGAACGACTCCCTGGACCCCCGGTACACGATCGCCCGCTCCATCATAGAGCCGCTGCTGGCCGCCGGGCGCGGCCGCGCGGAGGCGCTGCGGGAGGCCCGCTCCGCGCTGCTGGACGTCGGCATGACCGAGGAAGTCCTCGCCCGGCGGCCCCACGAGTTCTCCGGCGGCCAGCGCCAGCGCATCGCGATCGCGCGGGCGCTGGCGACCCGCCCGGACTTCATGGTCCTGGACGAGCCGACCTCCGCGCTGGACGTGTCCATCCAGGCGCAGATCCTGAACCTGCTCTCCCGCGTCCAGCGGGAGCGCGACCTGACGTACCTGTTCATCTCCCACAACCTCGGGGTCGTGCGCCACCTGGCGGACCGGGTCGCGGTGATGTACCTGGGCCGCGTCGTGGAGACGGGGCCCACGGAGGAGGTCTTCAACGACCCGAAGCACCCCTACACGAAGGCGCTGCTCTCCGCCGTGCCGGATCCCGACGACCGGGCGGCCCGGCGGATCGTCCTCGAGGGCGACCTGCCCAGCCCGCGCAAGCGCTACGCCGGGTGCGCGTTCGCCGGCCGCTGCTGGCTCGCCACGGACCTCTGCCGCACGGAGCGCCCGGAGCTCGCGGATCCGTTCGCCGGCAACGGCGCCGCCGTCGTCCCGTCCCCCGCCGGCGGCCAGCCGGGCGGCGGGCGCCGCGCCGCCTGCCACCACCCCGAGCGGGTCGCGCTGGAGCCCGGAGCCCTCGCCGCCGTCTGAGGCGGGCGCGCTCCCCGGGGAGGGGCGGCGGGCCGGGGCCGGCCGCCCTTCCCCGGGGAGCCGGGCCGGCCGCGCCTCCCCCGGGGCGCGGGGACGAGCCCCGCTGGCACCCCCGAACCGCCACCAAACTGGATCTGTCATGTGTCCAGCAAGAACGGAAGAGTGACCCACGACACATCCTGGCGAACTCCGATGGGAGCATGACGCATGAACTGGTATCTGGTGTGGATCGTGGGGTTCCTGATCCTGCTGTTCGCGGTGAGCGTGAAGTCGTCCAAGACCGTCAAGACGGCCGACGACTACGCCATGGCGGACTTCAAGCTCGGGTTCTTCCCCATCTGCGGCTCCGTCATCGCCACCGTCACCGGCTCGGCGGCCCTCATCGGCGGCGCCGGCAAGGGCTTCGAGATGGGGATCTCCTACTTCATCACGGTGATCAGCTTCGTCATGTTCACCGTCGTCGGCATGCTCGTCCTCGGCCCCGCCATCCGGAAGCTGCGCCTGTACACCGTGCCGGAGCTGTTCGCCCGGCGGTTCGGCAAGCTCTCGGCCCTGGTTCCGGCGCTGATCATCGGGTTCCTCTACATGACCCCCACGTTCGGCATGCAGCTGGTGGGCATGAGCTCGATCCTCTCCTCCATCACGGACCTGCCGTTCTTCTGGGGGATCGTCCTCGGCTTCGCCGTCACCCTCGTGTTCACGCTGATCGGCGGCATGCCGTCCGTGGCCTGGACCGACGCGATCCAGACCATCGTGATCCTGGCCGGCGTCGTCCTCACCCTCGTCGTCGGCGTGGCCTCCGTCGGCGGCCCCGGCGTCGTCCTCGAGGCCACGCCCGAGCGCCTGCTGGACTTCGGCAGCATCGGCTTCACGGAGCTGCTGAACTGGTTCCTGATCTTCGGCCCGTTCTACCTCGTCTGGCAGACCACCTGGCAGCGCCTCACCGCCGCCAAGTCCACCAAGGTGGGCGTCTCCGCCGTCACCATCGGGTTCGTCGTCTCCGGGCTCATCGGCCTCATGGCGATCTTCATCGGCATCGCCGCCTTCCAGGCGTTCCCCGAGGGCACGGACCCGGACACCATCTACACCGCGTTCATCACCGAGCTCTTCCCCGGGTCCATCGGCGGCCTCCTGATGGTCTCCCTCCTCGCGGCCCTCCTCACCGGCGCGACGTCGTTCCTGCTCAGCGGCGCCATCAACATCTCAAAGGACATCTACGAGGGCTGGGTCAACCCGAACGCCGGGGACGCCCAGATCCTCAGGGTCTCCCGCCTCTCGGTCGGCTTCATGGCCGTCCTCGGCCTCGTGATCGCCCTCTGGGTCAAGGACATCATCGGCATCTACCAGATCGCCCTGTCCTTCACCGCGTCCGCCCTGGTGGCCCCGGTCCTGGCCGCGATGTTCTGGGAGCGGGCCACGAAGGCCGGCGTCCTGGCCAGCACCATCGGCGCCCTGGTGGCCTCGCTCGGCTGGCGCTTCGCGGGGACGCCCTTCGGGATCCACGAGATCGCGGCGGGGCTCACGGCGTCGGCCGTGCTCCTCGTCGCCGTCAGCCTCGCGACGAAGCACTCCGGCGACGAGACCGTCACCGCGTACTACCACGCCTTCCGGCGCGGGCGCCTGACCGGCGACGTTCCGGCGGAGGGCCCGGTGTCCTCGGCCGCCGCGGCCCTCCTGGTGGAGGCCGACGCGGCCCCGGACGCCGCCGATTCGCACGGCCCGGCCCTGTCCTCGGAGTCCCGGGACCGCTAGGAGCGGCCCCTCCTTGCGGCGGCCTGCCGCAACTCGCCAGACTGAGGCGCACCCCCGCCGCCCCGCCCACCACCGAAAGGACCACCATGGAGCCCACCACCGTCTACCCGGCCCGCATCGTGCGGACCATGGACCCCGCCCGCCCCACGGCCGAGGCCGTCGCAGTCCGCGGCGACCGCATCCGGGCCGTCGGCGCCGTCGCCGAGCTCATGGCCTATCCGGGTGCGGTCCGCGACGACCGGTACGCCGACGCCGTCCTGCTGCCCGGCTTCGTCGAGGCCCACAGCCACGCCGGGTCCGGCAACGTCTGGGCCAACACGTACGTGGGCCTCGTGGACCGGACCGACCCGGACGGGCGGCGGTGGCCCGGCTGCCGGACCATCGACGAGGTCCTGGACCGGCTCCGCGCGGCCGAGGCCGAGCTGGAGGACCCGGACGAGCCGCTGATGGCGTGGGGCCTGGACCCGATCTACTTCCCGGGCCAGCCGCTGGCCGCGGCCGAGCTGGACCGCGTCTCCGCGACGCGCCCCATCCACGTCTCGCACACCAGCGGGCACGTGTGCGCGGTCAACACCGCGGTGCTGCGCCGGTTCGGGATCGACGCGTCGACGCGCGTCGAGGGCGTGGTCAAGGACGCCGCCGGCGAGCCCACCGGCGAGCTGCAGGAGTTCGCGGCGATGGGCCTGGTCGGCGAGCTCACCGAGGGCTCGGGGCTGCTGAACATCAACCCCGAGGCGCTGCGCCGGTTCGCGCAGGACGGCGTCAACACGGGCACCACCACGCTGACGGACCTGGGCTCGAGCCTGCTGATGGACGACGACGGCGTCGCCCTCTACCGCTCGACCGTCGACGCGGACTTCCCCGCCCGCCTGAACGTGTTCCACTTCGGCGCCGGCGTCGGACCCGTCTCCCGCTCGCTGCCCGAGGCCGCGGAGCGCCTGGTGCGCCTGCGCGGGCTGAACACGGAGAACCTGCGCTTCGGCAACGTCAAGCTGATGCTGGACGGCTCCATCCAGGGCTTCACCGCGCGCCTGCTCGAGCCCGGCTACTACGGCGGCCAGCCGAACGGGATCTGGGGCGTCAGCCCCGAGGAGTTCCGCGAGGCGTTCGAGACGTTCCACCGGGCCGGGCTGCTGGTGCACGTGCACTGCAACGGCGACCAGACCACCCAGCTGTTCCTGGACACGCTCGAGGCGATCCTCACCGCGCACCCGCGCCCGGACCACCGGCACACCTGCACCCACTCGCAGCTGAGCACGGCGGCCCAGTACCGGCGGATGGCGGCCCTGGGGGCCTGCGCGAACGTGTTCGCGAACCACATCTGGGCCTGGGGCGACCAGCACATCGACGTCACCGTGGGCCCGGACCGGGCCGCCCGCATGAACGCGGCGGCCACGGCCCTGCGCCACGGCGTGCCGATCTCCCTGCACTCGGACACCCCGGTCACGCCGCTGGGCCCGCTGCAGACCGCGAAGCACGCGGCCACCCGGCTGACCGTCTCCGGGCGGGTCATGGGCGAGCACGAGCGGATCTCCGTCCAGCAGGCCCTCGAGGCCGTGACCATCGGCGGGGCGTACCTGCTGAAGATGGACCACGAGGTCGGCTCGCTCGAGGCCGGGAAGTTCGCGGACCTGGCCGTCCTGGCGGAGGACCCGCTGGCCGTCGCGCCCGAGGAGGTCGGCGGGATCCACGTCCTCGGGACCGTCGTCGGCGGCCGCCACCACGCCACCAAGGTGCCGGCCCCCTCGGCGGTGCCCGCACCGTGACCGCGCGGCTGGGGATCATCGGCGGCTACCTCGGCTCCGGCAAGTCCACGCTCGTGAACCGCCTGCTGGCGGGCGCGCTGCCGGGGCGCACCGCCGTAGTCGTCAACGACTTCGGGTCCGTCAACATCGACGCGGACCTCATCGCGTCGGCGTCCGGGGACACGATCGAGCTGACGAACGGCTGCATCTGCTGCCAGATCAGCGACGACGCGTCCCGCACCATGGCGGCGCTGGCGGCGCGCGGGGACCTGGACCACGTGCTGTGCGAGGTCAGCGGCGTCGGCGACCCCGGCCAGCTCGCCCGGTGGCGCGACTTCCCCGGCTTCTCCCCCGGCCCGGTCTTGGTCTGCGCGGACGCGACGGCCGTGCGCCGGCTGCTGCGCGACGAGTACGTCGGCGACACGGTCGCGCGGCAGTTCGCCGCGGCCGAGGTGGTGCTCGTGACGAAGACCGACCTGGCCCTGGCCGCGGAGACCGAGGACGCCTTGGACGCCTGCCGGGCCGCCGCGCCGGGGGCGCGGCTGCTCGTGCAGGACGCGGCGGACCCGGGTGCGACGGCGGCGGCCGCGTTCGCGGCGGCGGACGACGGCGGCGTGCCGGAGGCGGACGCCCGCGCTGCCGGGGTCGCCCCGGCGTGGGAAGCCCCCGCCGGGGACGCCGGCCCCGGTACCGGTCCCGACGTTGTCGACCGCCCCGGCGCGCACGGCCACGCCGGGGCGCACGCCTCGGCGACCCTCGAGTGCTCGGGCCCGGTGGACGTGGACAGCCTCGCCCGGGCCCTGGCCGCGCAGGCGGGCCGACTGGTGCGGGCGAAGGGCGTCGTCGCGGGCCTGGACGGGCGCTGGCACGAGGTCCAGCTCGCCAGTGGCCGCGTGGACGTGCGGCCCCGCGACGCGGGCTGGCCGGCCCCGGCCGACGCCGCCGTCGTCCTCATCGCGGCGGGGCCGGAGGCGGAACGGTCGCTGGCGGTCGCCGCCGACGCGCTCGCCACCCACGGCACCCGCATCCGGACCCGCCGGGGCGCATCCGACCGGGTGTGAATAACTGCCCCATCGTGTCGCCCCGGGCTGGCACGATCGTGGCGTGGACCTGAAACACCTGCCCCTCCCCCCGTCCCCTGGCCCGGAGGTGCCCCCGCCCGGCGGCGCTTCCGGGTCACCCGGCATCGAGCCGCCGTCGTTCGGGGAGGCGTGGCGCGGGCTCGTCCTGGCCGGAGCCCTGGGCGCCGTGGCCATGGCGGCCCTGCCCGCGGTCGTGGCCACCCCGCCGGTTGACGGCCCCCTGCCGTGGGACCGCCTGGGGAAGGCCCTGCTGCGTCCGCCGCTCCTGGAGCCGGGCCTGCTGCTCGGCATCCTCGGGGTCCTGGCCACCGTGGTCGTCGCCGTGTCCTTCCACCGGCCCGAGCCCGCCCCGTCCGGTGAGACCGTCCTGCAGGAGGTCCGGCGCAAGGAGGTCCTCGCTTTGACCGGCAATCTGGTCGGGTGGGTGGCGACGGCCTTGACCGGCGCGTTCCTGCTGCGCTCGATCCTCGGGACCTGGGGCTCCGGCGACGCCCCGTCCGCGGTGTGGACGGCCCTCGCGATCGCCGCCGCGGGGCAGGCCGTGACCGCGGCCGGCGCCTCGACGACCTGGCGCCTGGGCGAGCGGGCCATGCTGGCGGAGCAGGACCTGCCGAATGCCCGGCGGAAGCTCGCGCGTCTCAAGGCCGTCTGGCGCGCCCGGTGGACCGGCCCCCTCGCGCGGCCGGGACGGCGGGCCAGGCTCATCGCCACGGCCGTGGGCGTCGCCTACGTCGTCCTGCCCGCGCTCGGCTCGCGGGTGTACCTGCACCTGGCGCTCCCGGCGCCTCTGGACACCCTCGCCACGGAAGCACTCGCGGTCTACGCCCTGTGGAGCCTCATGGTGGCCTACTTCGTCGCCTTGGTCGGCTTTGCGGCGGCTGCGGCGCGCCCCCGATGGATCCGGCGGCCGGCCGCCGTGATCCAGCTGGCGGGGCTCGCCGTCCCGATCGTGCCGTACGCGATGCTCGCGGCGTCGGCGCCGGACTACGTCGCGCTCTACGCGACGGCCTCCGTTCTCCATACCGCCTACGTGTGGCCGTTCGCGCTGTGGAGGTACCCGCAGAGCCCCTCCCTCAGGCGCGCCGTGACGCTCGCCGGTTGGCATGCGCACGTCCTCAGGGCGGGCTTCCACGCGCCGCGGCTGCGGTCCCTCGGCAGGGACATCGAGTACAAGGAGAGGCTCATCGCTGAGCACCGGCGCCTCCAGGAGGAGGACCGCCGGCGGGCGGAGCGGGAGTCGCAGGACCAGTGGCGCCGGCTCGCCGCCATGCTCAGGTAGTCCAGCGCGTCCCGCCGCCCCTTCGGCGACCTCTTCCGGAGGCGTTAGCCTCCCGCGGCGGTCCCCACGGCCGCCGCCCGCCGCGCCGGCCGGCGGACCGCCCCGCCGACGACGGTCGCGACGACCTCGACACCGGGCAGCTCGTCCGGGGCGGTCGCGAGGATGTCGGCGCCGAACACGGACAGGTCCGCGGGCTGGCCGACGGCGATCCGCCCGCCGTCGGCGTCGCCCCAGGAGCGGGCCCGGTGGGTCGTGTACCCCTCGAGGACCTGCCGCGCGGTGACGGCCTCGGCCGCGACGACGGGCGGCTGCCCGGGGTGGCCCGCCTCGCGCCGCAACTGCCCGTCGGCGATGATCCGCAGCGGCTCGGCCGGGGCGATCGGCCAGTCGGACCCCATGGCCACGGTGACGCCCGCCGCGCGCAGGCTCCCGAACCGCCAGGCCCGGTCCTTCCGCTCGTCCCCGAGGCGCCGGGACCAGTTGTCGCTGCCGTCGCCGGAGCAGTACATGGTGCAGTGCGTGGGCTGCATGCTGGCCGCGACGTTCAGCTCCGCGAACCGGCGGACCAGCTCGTCCGGGATCGTCTCGATGTGCTCGATCCGGTGCCGCGGCAGCCCGCCCGCCTCCCCGGGGGCCGGCGCCGTCGCGATGGCCTCCAGCACGTGCCGGACACCGGCGTCGCCGATCGCGTGCGTCGTCGTCCGGACCCCGGCGGCCGCGCAGCGGTGCAGGATCCGCGTGAAGGCGTCCGCGTCGGTCCACAGCGGACCCGTCGACTCGCCGTTCACGTCCGGGCGCTCCAGCCACGCGGTGCCGTTGTCGATGGTGCCGTCGACCATGAGCTTGATGCCGTCGACGTCCCAGCGCCGTCCGCCGGCCCCCTGCAGCCCGAGCGCCTGCCCGACGCGGCCGGGCCCGTCGGAGGGCATGAGCCAGGGCGCGAAGTGCAGCCGGATCGGCAGCTCGCCGCGCTCCTCCGCGGCCGCGGCAAGCTCCAGCATGCCCTCGGACCAGTCCAGGACCTGCCCGCCGGTGAGGCCGCCGTCGGCCATCATCGACAGCACCTCCAGCATGGCGGCCAGCCGCTCCCCGAACCCCGGGGCGGGGACGCGGGACCCCACGAGCGCCATGGCCTCCCACTCCTTGAGGAAGCCCGTGGGCGCGCCGCCGGGGCCGGTCTCGACGTGGGAGGAGGAGGCGAAGCGCTCGCGGCCGGTCACGCCGGCCAGCCGCAGGGCCGCGGTGTTGGCGACGGCGGAGTGCCCGTCGAAGAGCCGCACGAACACGGGCCGGTCGGCCACGGCCGCGTCGAGGTCGGCGGCGGAGAGGTTCCGGCCCTCGGCCATCGTCGGGTCCAGGCCCCAGCCGAGGACCCAGCCGTCCCGCGCGTCAGGCGTCGCCGCGGCCTCCGCCGCGAGGGCCGCGCGCAGCCCGTCCAGGGAGTCCACGCCACCCAGGTCGGCGCCCCGGGACAGGTCCAGGCCCAGGATCGGGTGGATGTGCGCGTCCACGAGCCCGGGCGTCACGCAGCCGGCGCCGGCGTCGAGCACCTCCGCGGCGCGGAACGCGGCGGCCTCGCCGCGCCCGCCCACCCAGGCGACCACGCCGTCGCGGACGCCGACGGCGCCGGCCGGTGGCCGCTCCCCGTCGAGCGTGTGGACGGTGTCGGCGAGGACGAGCAGGTCGAAGTCGGGGCGGTCGGTCACAGGTTCTCCTCCTGGAGGGCGGGCGGCTGGCGGCGGAAGCCGCCGGTGAGGACGGCGAGGTAGGCACCGCCGAGGGCGAGCCAGGCGAAGCCGACGGCGAGCGCGTTGCCGGGCAGCGACGTCCAGAGCCAGAGCGTCAGCGCCAGGCCCACGAGCGGGAGCAGGACGTAGCCGACCAGGTCCCGCCCGCCGCGCCGGCCCTCGTCGATGGCGTGGGTCTTCACGACGGCGAGGTTGACCATCGTGAACGCCGCAAGGGCCCCGAACGAGATGATGGAGACGACGAGCTCCAGCGGCACGAACAACGCGGTCAGGGACACGAGGGAGACGAAGAGCGTCGCCCGCACCGGCGAGTTGAACCGCGGGTTCAGGGTGCCGAAGATGCGGCGCGGCAGCACGCCGTCGCGGCCCATCGTGTAGAGGATCCGGGAGACGGAGGCCTGGGACGCGAGCGCGGACCCGGCCGCCCCGGCAATGAACCCGGCGACGAAGAAGTTGGACAGGAGCGTCCCGCCGGCGGTCTGGATGATCTCCGCGGAGGCCGTGTCGACGTTCTCGAACGCCGTCCAGTCCGGGGCGACGAGGTAGGCCGAGAGCGCGATGACGATGAAGACGGCGCCGCCGGTGAACGTCACGCCGAGGATGGCGCGGGGGACGTCGCGGCGCGGGTTGCGGGCCTCCTCGCTGAGCGTGGTGACGGCGTCGAAGCCCAGGAACGAGAGGCAGAGGATCGCGGCGCCGGTCATCAGGGCGCCGAAGCCGTTGGAGCCGGTGAACGCCTCGGCGAGGTCGGGGGCGCCGGCCCCGGCGGCGGAGCCGAGGCTCAGCGCCACGAAGACGACGGCGAAGACGACCTGGACCACGACCACGATGCCGTTGAAGCTGCTGATGGACTTGATGCCGAGGATGTTCAGGACCGTGACGACCGCGATGGCGCCGAGGATCCAGACCGGGGCGGGCACCGCGGGGACGTACTCGTTCATGTACAGGCCGAGCAGCAGGTAGTTGATCATCGGCAGGAGCAGGTAGTCCAGCATCAGGGCCCAGCCGGTGAGGAAGCCGGCGTGGCCGCCGAACGAGCGCTGGCTGTAGGTGTAGGCGCTGCCCGCCACGGGGTACCGGCGGGCCATCTTCCCGTAGCTGAGGGCCGTGAAGAGCATGCAGACCAGCGTGATGACGTAGGCGCCGGGGACGCCGTTGCCGGTGATCTCGGCGACCGGGCCGAGGGTCGAGAACACGGTCAGCGGGACCATGTAGGCGATGCCGAAGATCATCAGGCCCCCGACGCCGAGCACGCGGCTCAGCCGCGGGCGTGCCGGCGTGTCCAGGGCGGGGGAACGGCGGAGCGAAGAGGTCATGGCGGGTCCTCGGGGTCGGGCGGGGCCAGGGATCCTGTGGAACCCGGAGCGTGAGCCGGGTCTCCAGCAGGTGTGAGCTGTCTCCCATTAAGTAAATGAATGACATTCGTTTTTGTCAATGCCCTGTTGTGCGCCCGTCCGCCCGTCACTGTGATCCACATTCGAGACAGGGACCACACCCTCCCCGTATCCTTAATGGAACAACCCTCCGGGCCGGCGGCCCCTCACACCGCCCCGCACGCCCGCCGTACCGCCGTTCACGCCGTCCCTCGCCGGCGAAAGGATCCCCCATGGACAAGGTTCGTATCCACGACATCAGCCACGCCGCCTACCTGCACCTGGTCTACGGCGACGCCCCGACGATGGCGCGCCTGCGATCCCGGGTCCTGGTGATCTTCGCGCTCGGCCTGCTCGCCGCGACCGGCGCCGTCGCGGCCGTCGCCTCGATGGCCTCGCTGACCCAGTACATGGTCATGGCGGCCTGCGGCCTGGCGATCAGCGCCGCCGTCCCCGCCGCGGCGACCCTCGTCAACCAGTGGCGCGCCCGCCCCGACGGCCTCCACGGCGTCGCGACCTCGATCGGCGTCGGGCTCACCGAACTCGGCCGCGCCGTCTGCGACTCCGAACGCCTCGGCGGCAAGGGCCTGCTGCGCACCGGCCACGTGGTGTCCACGTCCCGCGGCCCCGCCGGCACCGTGCGCCTGACCTTCCGCCGCCTGCACCAGGGCGACCTGCAGGCCGCCGCCTAGCCATCGGCACCGCCCAGGACCTCCGCGGGGCGGCGGGGCCGCCGCGCCAGCGCGCGGCCCGGCTCGTCACCGAGCTGCTGGCGCCCACGGTGCTCGTCGGTGCCCTGCTGCTCTGCCTGCCGCTGACCGCGCCGGGCGCCACCGTGCTCCACGGCGCCGTCGCCGCCCTCTTCACCGTCGGCCTGCCGTTCGCCTGGATCCTCTGGCTCAAGCGCCGGGGCCGGGTCACCGACCACTGGGTGGGTGTCCGTCGGCACCGGGCGCCGGTGTTCCTCGCGGCGGCCGCCTCGATGACCGCAGGCGGCGGCGTCCTGCTCGCGTTCGGCGCCCCGTCCGCGGTGTTCGCCCAGCTCGGGGCGATTCTCCTGGGCCTGGTCCTGTGCCTCGTCGCCAACCTGGCCTTCAAGCTCTCCGTCCACTCCGCCGTCGCCGCGTACGTCGGCCTGGCCGCGCTCGCCCCGTGGCCGCCTGCAGGCCCCGCCGTCGCCCTGCTCCTGGCCTCCGCCGTCGGCTGGTCCCGGGTCGCGCTCGGCGCGCACACGCCCGCCCAGGTGCTCGCGGGCCACGCCGTCGGCGCGCTCGTCGCCGTCGTCACCGCGGCCGGGTAGGCCGCGCGCCGCTAGATTGGTGCGCATGGCCACCGCGCACGAGACCCTGACCATCCCCAGCCCCGACGGCGCAGTCGCCGGCGCGTACGCGCGGCCCGACGCCGCCACGGCCACCGTGGTGGTGGCGCACGGCGCCGGCGCCGGCATGGACCACCCGTTCCTCACGGGGTTCACGGCGGCGATGAACGACGGCGGCGCCGCCACCCTGCGCTTCAACTTCCCCTACATGGAGGCCGGCAGGAAGTTCCCGGACCGGGCGCCGAAGGCCATCGACACGTGGCGGGCGGCGATGGGCGCGGCCCGGGAACGCGCGCAGGGCGAGCCGGTCTGGGCGGCCGGGAAGTCCTTCGGGGCGCGCATGGCGTCGATGGCGGTCGCCGAGGGCATGGAGGCCGCCGGCCTCGTGTACCTGGGCTACCCGCTGCACGCCCCCGGCAAGCCGGAGAAGCCCCGCGATGCCCACCTCTACGGGCTGGCGCTGCCGATGCTGTTCCTGCAGGGCACCCGAGACACGTTCGCGCTGCCCGGCGAGCTCGAGCCGGTCGCCGGGCGGATCGGGCCGAACGCGGTGCTGCAGTGGGTCGACGGAGGCGACCACTCCTTCAAGATCCCCCGCGACGAGCGCTCCCAGGAGGAGACCGGCGCCTCGCTGGCCGCCGCGGTGCTGGCGTTCGTGGCCGCCCACCGGTAGCCACAGGCCTATCTTCCCGCCGGGGCCCGTGTTAGACCGGGGAGCGTCCACACCCCCAGCCCCGGAAGGAACGACATGGCCACGCACAAGATCGGCTACCTCGTCGGGAGCCTCGCCAGCCAGTCCATCAACCGCACGCTCGCCAAGGCGCTGCTCGGCGTCGCCCCGCCGACCCTGGAGTTCACGGAGATCCCGATCCGGGACCTGCCCCTGTACAGCTGGGACTACGACGAGGACTTCCCCCAGGTCGCCCGCGAGTTCAAGGCCGCGATCGAGGGCTCGGACGGGCTCCTCATCGTCTCCCCCGAGTACAACCGCTCGATCCCCGGCGGCCTGAAGAACGCCATCGACTGGGGGTCCCGCCCCTGGGGCAAGAACTCGTTCGCCCGCAAGCCCACCGGCATCATCGGGGCGACGCCGGGCGCCATCGGCACCGCGGTGATGCAGTCCTCGATGCGCTCGGTGCTGAGCTTCCTGGACGCCCCGCAGCTGAACTCCCCCGAGGCGTACATCCAGTTCAGCCCGGAGGTCTTCGGCGACAACGGGGAGATCAAGAACGCGGATACGGAGCAGTTCCTGCGCCACTACATGGACGAGTACTGCGCGTTCGTCCAGCGCGTGCTCGCCGTCGGCGCCCCGGGGCACATCGGCGACCCGGATGACCCGAACGCCGCATCGCGGTAGCGGGCCCGCAGCGCGCGGCGCCGTGTCCGGCCGGTGGGGCCGGGCGCGGCGCCGCCGTCGTTCAGGCGGTCCGCGGAGCCGCGCCGAGCGGCTCGGCCAGCAGCTTGCCGCCGAACCCGAGCAGCACCAGCCCGGTCACCCCGTCGACCACGGACATGGCGCGCGGGTTGCCGAGCCACCGCCGGGCGTAGGCGCCGCCGAGGATCAGCGCGGCGAACCACGCCATCGTCAGCAGCCCGTGCACGCCGGCCAGCGCGGCACCCATCGCGAGCGGGGAGGCGCCGTCGGGCAGGAACTGCGGGATCGTCGCGACGTAGAAGACGCCCACCTTCGGGTTGAGCAGGTTGGTGCCGGCGCCCACCAGCCAGCCGCGCCACGGGGACGACGACGGCGGCGCCGCCGCCCGGGACTCCGCGGCGCCGGCGCCCCCTCGGACGGCCTTCCAGACCATGGACGCCCCGAGCCACAGCATGTAGGCGGCACCCGCGACGGTCAGCACCCGGTAGGCGGTCGCCGAAGCGGCAAGCAGGGCCGAGATGCCGACGGCCGCGGCGATCCCCCAGATCATCGCGCCGGTGGCGACGCCGAGGGCCGTCGCCCACGCGTAGGGGCGCGTGCGCGTGAGCGAGGAGCGCAGGACCAGGGCGGTGTCGAGCCCGGGCACCAGGGTCAGCAGCCCGGCGACGAGGGCGAAGGCGAGGAGGGCGTCGAGGACCGTCACGCAGCAAGCGTAGAAGACGCCGGCGCTACAGCCCGCGCTGGTCGCGGCGGATCGGGTGGTCCTCCGGGACCTGGACGAGCACGATCCGCGTCCCGTCCGGGTCCTCGATCCACGCCTCGATGAGGCCCCACGGTTCGGTCCGGGCGCCGCGCAGCGGCTCGACGCCGCGTTCGGCGAGGCGCCGGAGCTCCGCGTCGACGTCGCGCACCTGCAGCCACAGCACGAGCGTCGACGGCGTGCCGGCCTCGCGGGCGCCGGAGACCTCGAGCAGGCCGTTGCCGAGGAAGAACGCGATCCCGGCGTGGTCGCCGGAGCCGAATTCGCGGGCGACGCCGAGGCCGAGGGTGTCGCGGTAGAACGCCTGGGTCTCGGCGAGGTTCACGGGGCGCAGCAGCACGCGGCTGGAGAGGATGTCCATGCCCACCATCATGGCGCGTCCGGCGCTCCCCCGCCGGGCGGCCCGGCCGCGGGGAACGCGGCCCGCACGACGGCGAGGAACCGCTCGAGCGCCGGGGAGGGGCGCACCTCGGCGGAGTGGATCACGGCGGGGCGGAGCGGCGCGAGCCCGCCGACGGCCTCCGCGACGCGCACGTGCGGGGCGACGAGCCGCCGCAGCGCGAAGGGCAGGATCCCTACGCCGAGGCCGGCCGAGATCAGTGGCAGGGCCGTCTGCAGCGTCGAGACGTACTGCACCCGCCGGGGACGGAAGCCCTCCCGCCGCCACAGCTCGTCCGCGAGTTCGTACATGCCCGGAAAGCCCTGCACGGCCTCGGGGATGACCCACTGGGCGTCGGCGTAGGCGGCCGGCTCCACCGGCCCTCCCGAGTGCTCCTCGTCGCCGGGGATGGCGATGCCGAGCGGCATGTCGGTCAGGGCCTCGACGGCGAGACCGGGGTAGGCCGCGGCGACGGCACGGGTGTCGGCCGGCGCGATGAAGCCAACGTCGGCGCCGCCGTCGGCCACGAGCCCGAGCACCCGGGCGGGCATCGGGTCCGAAAGGAGCACCTCCACCCCCGGCGCCGCAGCGGCGAACCGCTTGAGCAGCGGCGGAAGGTGGGACCAGGAGAAGGACGGGACGCAGGCGATCTGGAGCCGCCCTTCAACCCCCTGGCCGACGCGGCGGACGAGGTCCTCGACCCGGCCGGACCAGCGGAGGAGGTCCCGACCCCGGTCCGCGAGGAGGAGGCCCGCCGGGGTGGGCTCCACCCCGCGGGGCAGGCGCCGCAGGAGTTCCGCCCCCACCTCCCGTTCGAGGGCCTGGATCGCCTGGCTCAACGGAGGCTGCGTCATGTGGAGCCGGCGGGCCGCCAGCGAGATCGACCCCTCCTCCACCACGACCAGGAAATATTCGAGCCGGCGCAGGTTCATAGTCAGAACATATATGGGGTTCTCGGAAAAACGATATTTGTCATATGGACCCTCGGGGGCGAAGCTCAATGTGACACCCACCACAACGCCCCCGTTTCCCTGGGAGGACCCATGAGCCGTGCCCCCTCGCCCACACCGGGCGGCCCCGGTCGATTCCGGCGCCGCCTCCTCAGCGCCCTCAGTCTGTGCGGCGCGGCCCTCCTGCTCGCCGGCTGCGGCGTCGGCATGGGCAGCGCCCGCGTCCTTGAAGCCGGCGACCCCATCAAGGTGGGGGTCATCCCCGTCGCGGACTTCGCGCCCCTCTACATCGCGCAGGAGGAGGGGTTCTTCGCGGACGAGGGGCTCAACGTCGAAACGCAGGTCATGCAGAACGCCGCGGCCATCGCCCCGTCGGTGATCAACGGCCAGCTGCAGTTCGGCACCGCGGCCGTGCCGCCGTTCCTGGCCGCGGCCCAGAAGGGACTGCCGCTCAAGGCGGTCGCCAACGGGACCTCCATTGCCCCCGACGCGGCCTCGGATCCCTCCGCCCTCGTCGCCGCGGAGGACAGCGGCATCGAACGGCCCCGGGACCTCGAGGGGAGGACCGTGGCCGTCAACGCCCTGACGTCGATCGTGCACGTCGTTGCGGCTGCGGCGATCGAGAAGGACGGGGGCGATCCCTCCAAGGTGACGTTCGTGGCCATGCCGTTCCCCGACATGGTCTCGGCGCTCGAGCGCGGGGCGGTGGACGCGGCCTCCGTGGTCGAGCCCTTCCAGGCCAAGGCCGTCGGGAACGGCGCCCGCGTGCTGGCCCACCCCTACTCGGCGACCCTCAAGCCGAACGGGACGTTCACGGTGATCTTTACGGCCGGCCCGTTCGCCGAGAAGAACCCCGAAACCGTCGCGAAGTTCACCCGGGCCGTCAACCGCGCCAGTCTGGTCGCGGCGGAGCATCCTGAGAAGGTCGGCCACGTCCTGGAGAAGTACGGGAAGCTCCCGCCGGAGACCTTCGCCAAGATCAGGGTGCCCATGTATTCGGACGAACTCAACGTCCCCGCCATGGAGCACACCGCAGGACTCATGCGGCGCCTGGGCTTCCTGCCCGGCCCCGTCGACGTCGAAGGAGCCGTCTGGCCATGACCACCACCACCACAACCGCGCCGCCCGCGCCGGTTCCCGCCCGGCAGGTGCCGGCTTCCCCCCGGCGGCCGCGCCCGGCGGCGACGCCCAGGGGCCGCTTCGTCCTTGGCGCCGGGGCCGTCGTCCTGGTTTTCGCCGCCTGGGAGGTCCTCTCCCGCACTGGGGCGCTGCCTGCCGCGGCGATCCCGCCCGCCTCCGCGGTCCTGGCCGAGTTCGCCGCGCAGCTGGGGCAGCCGGGTTTCTGGGCCGCCCTGTGGGACACGCTCTCGGTCGCCTTGCTGGGCCTGCTGCTCATCGTGGGCACCGCGGTTCCGCTGGCCCTGCTGATCGGACTCGTGCGCCCGTTCGCGGAGTCGACCTGGTTCCTCGTGGAGTTCCTCAAGCCGATCCCGCCGGTGGCGCTGATCCCGCTGGGCCTGCTGCTGTGGGGCCCCTCTCCGGGGATGAAGCTGTTCCTGATCGTCCTCGGGGCCATCTGGCCGCTGCTGACCCAGCTCGTGTACGGGGTCAGGGAGGTCAACGGGGTGGCCACGGACATGGCCCGCAGCTACCGGCTCGGCTGGTGGCTGACCACGTCGCGGCTCGTGGCCCCCTCGATCCTGCCGTTTGCGCTGACGGGGCTGCGGATCTCGGCCGCGATCGCGATCATCATCGCCGTCGTCACGGAGATGATCGGCGGCGCGGCCGGCCTCGGCCAGGACATCGTGGTCGCCCAGTCCGCCGGGGCGCTGGCGGAGATGTACGCGCTGATCCTCACCGCGGGCCTGCTCGGGCTGGCGTTGAACGCCGCCTTCCGCGCCGCCGAGAAGCCCCTGCTGTTCTGGCACCCGTCCGTCCGTGAGGAGACCCGATGAGCACCGCGACGACCACCGGCACCGGCACCCGCCCCCGCGGCAGGGCCCTGCGGCTCTTCGCCCTGCGGGCCTGGCTGCCCGCCGCGCTCCTGGCCCTGTGGTGGTTCGCCTCGGCCGGCAGCGAGTCCCTGTACTTCCCGTCCCTGTCCACGATCCTGGACACCCTGTTCCGCGACTGGCTGGGGGCCGGACTGACCGGGCACCTGCTGCCGAGCCTGGGCAAGTTCCTGGCCGGGTTCCTCATTGCCGCCGTCGCCGGCGTCGTCTTCGGCCTGCTGATCGGACTCTCCGCCACGCTGGCCGCGGCCGTCGAGCCGATCGTGCAGTTCCTGCGCTCGCTGCCACCGCCCGTGCTGCTGCCGGTGGGCATCCTCGTCTTCGGCATCGGCGCGGGCATGAACATCGCCATCATCGCCTTCGGCGCCGTCTGGCCGACCCTGCTGAACACCATCGACGGGGTCCGCTCCCTGGACGGGCAGGTCCGCGAGGTCTCCCGCTCGTACCGGCTGACCCTGCCCCAGCGGGTGCGCTACGTCATCCTGCCCAACGCCGGACCCCAGATCTTCGCCGGTCTGCGCACCACCCTGCAGATCTCCATCATCCTCATCGTCGTCTCGGAGATGGTCGCCTCCGTCAACGGGATCGGCTACTACCTCCTGAACTCCCAGCAGACCTTCGCGGTCGCGGCCACCTGGGCCGGCACCCTGCTGCTGGGCATCCTGGGCTACCTCGCCAACCTCGTCTTCCTCCGCATCGAGTCCCGCGTCCTGCGCTGGCACTCCGGGATGCGGTCCGTCTCCGGAAAGGGCGCCTGACATGACCACCCACCCCACCACCGCCTCAACCCCGGCCGCGGCCGGCGGAACCGCCACCGGGGCCGCCGGCGCGGACGCCGGGTTCGGCGAGGTCCTGCTCGAGCTCGAACAGCTGCGCAAGAGCTACGGGCCCGCCCGGATCCTCGACGGCGTGGACCTGTCCATCCGCAAGGGCGAGTTCGTGTGCATCGTCGGGCCCTCCGGGTCCGGCAAGACCACGCTGCTCAAGTGCATGGCCGGCCTCCTGGACCCCACGGACGGGCGCACCGTCTTCGAGGGCGAGACCGTCACCGAGCCCCCGGCCAAGCTCGCCGTCGTCTTCCAGGACTACTCCCGGTCCCTGCTCCCGTGGATGAGCGTGGCCGCCAACATCGAACTGCCGCTGAAGAACAAGCTGCCCAAGGCCGAACGCCCCGCCCGCATCGCCTCCGTGCTCGCCGCCGTCGGCCTGGCCGGCAAGGGCGACCTCTACCCCTGGCAGATGTCCGGGGGCATGCAGCAGCGCGCCGCGATCGCCCGCGGCCTGGCCTACCAGCCCGACGTGCTGCTCATGGACGAGCCCTTCGCCGCCGTCGACGCCCAGACCCGCATCGAGCTCGAGGACCTGGTCCTGCGCGTGCGCCGCGACTTCGACACCACGGTCGTCTTCGTCACCCACGACATCGACGAGGCCGTCTACCTCGGGGACCGCGTCATCGTGCTCTCCGGCGCGCCCACCACGGTCAACCGCAACATCGCCGTCGGCCTCCCGCGCCCGCGCCACCAGCGCGACACCAAGCTGCTGCCCGAGTACGCGCGCCTGCGCGCCGAGGTCTTCGAGCTCATCCAGTCCGCCCAGTCCCACGCCTCCATCGCCTAGGCCCCCAGCAGAAGGAAACCCACGTGGCACACCACCCGATGACGGCCGCCCAGGCCGCCCAGTACCGCACCCGCGTCACCCTGCTCGGCACCGCCGGCGGCCCACCCTGGTGGGACGGCTCCGACCGCAACGGCATCTCCACCGTCGTCTCCGTCGGCGACGCCCACTACCTCATCGACTGCGGGGAGGGCTGGGGACCCCAGTTCCGCAAGTCCGGCCTCGGGCCCGCCGGGTTCCAAAAGGGCCTGGACAACCTGCGCGGCGTCTTCATCACCCACCACCACTCCGACCACATGGTCGACTACCCCAACCTGCTCCTGCTCGCCTGGCACAACGGCTCCGACGGGCTCCGCCAACCCATCCAGGTCATCGGCCCCGGAGACCGCGGCACCCTGCCCCCGATCTTCGCCGAGGAGAACCGCGACCACCTGCCCGAGGTCTTCAACCCCGAATCCCCCACCCCCGGCCTCGTCGAGTCCACCCAGCGCCTCCTGCAGGCCTACGCGCTGGACATCAACGACCGCATGCGCGACAACGCCAAGCAGGACCTGCGCGAGATCTTCGAGTTCCACGACATCGAACTGCCCGCGGGCACCGGGGACGACCCCAACGGGGACCCCACCCCGGCCATGGAGCCCTTCGAGGTCTACCGGGACGAGAACATCCGCGTCACCGCGATCCTCGTGGACCACCGCCCCATCTTCCCCGCCTTCGCGTTCCGCTTCGAGACCCCAGACGGCGACATCGTCGTCTCCGGCGACACCGGGGTCTGCGACAACCTCGTCACCATCGCCCAGGGCGCAGACATTCTCCTGCACGAATGCATCGACATGGACTGGGTCGACGGCCTCCTCGGCCCCGACTCCCCCAAGCCCGACCCGAACCTCATGCAGCACATGCTCGCCGCCCACACCGCCATCGAGGAAGTCGGCCCCCAAGCCCAAAAGGCCGGCGTCGACACGCTCGTCCTCACCCATCTGGTGCCCGGGAACACGCCGGTCGAAAAGTGGGAGAAGGCCCAGGTCGGCTACTCCGGCACCCTCGTCGTCGGCGAGGACCTCATGGCCTTCGGCCTCGGGCCACGGCGCGGAGCCGGGGATGCGTGAGCGGACGACGGCGGCGCTGCCGCGGCGCACGCTGCTCGGCGGCGCGGCCGCCGCGGCGGGCGTCGGCGCCGCCGGCCTCTTCGGAGGCGCGTCCCCGTCGCATGCCGCCCGGGACACGGGCGGGCCGCGCGTACTCAACCCCGAAGTCCCGGGCCATATGCAGGTCGTGCTCCTGGGCACCGGGGGCGGTCCCGCCTGGCAGCCCGGGGCCGAGCGCCACGGGATCGCGACGGCGGTCTCCGTCGGCGACCGCTACTACCTGGTCGACGCCGGCGAGGGGGTCGGCCCGCAGCTTCGGCGCGCCCGGCTGGGGAACTGGACCGACATCGCCCGTGGCCCCCTGGACGCACTGCGCGCCGTGTTCCTGACCCATCTCCACTCCGACCACGTCTCCGACCTGTCCAACCTGTTCAGTCTCGGCATGTTCAACGGGGTCCCCGCGGCGGAGCTGCCGATCCACCTCTACGGGCCGGGCCCGCGCGGCGCCCTGCCGCCCCTGTTCGGCACGGCCCCCGCGCCGGAGGTGGTCGCGCCGGAGTCCCCGACCCCGGGCACGAGGGAGATGTGGGATCGCCTCGTCCAGGCCTTCGCGACGGACTTCAACGACCGGGCGCGGGACAACCGGAAGCCCACGCCCATGTCCGCCGTCGCGGCCCACGACATCCCGCTGCCTGCGCACCTGACGGCCGACCCGAACGGGACCCCGGAACCGGCCATGGACCCGGTCCCGGTGTACGAGGACGACCGCGTGCGGGTCACGGCGACGCTGGTGCAGCACGCGCCTGTCTTCCCGGCCTTCGGGTTCCGGTTCGAGTCCGAGTACGGCTCGGTCGTCGTGTCCGGGGACACCGGTCCGTCGCGGAACCTGGTCCGGCTCGCCGCCCGCGCCGACGTGCTGCTGCACGAGGTCATCGCCCAGGAGTGGGTCGACGACTTCCTCCCCGAGCCCCGAAACGCGGCGCAGGAGGGCCTCTACCGCCACCTGCTGGCCGCCCACACGACGGTCGAGCAGTGCGGACAGGTCGCCACCGACGCGGAGGTCGGACGCCTCGTCCTGCACCACATGGTGCCCTCCGCCTACCCGGACCGGAAGTTCGCGCATATCAGGGACCACTTCGCCGGGCCGTCCGTCGTCGGCCGGGACCTGATGGTCATCAACGTCGGGTGAGCCGCCCGCCGGTACACTGGAGACCCATGTCACACCGCAGCGGCACGCTCCCGGTGGGCTTCACCCGGTTCAGCACCGACGGCCTGCCGGACGAGCGGCGCATCCCGCAGTGGGAGCGCCACAACGCCCGCGCCCTCGTCGCCCTGGAGGCCAGGACCGAGGGCGCGGCGCCGTTGCGCGCCACGGAGCTCAACCTGGCCCTCCCCCGGCTCGGGCTCGCGCGGGTCACCGGGACGGCGCACCGGGTCGCGCGGGACGAGGCACACGTCGCCGCGCACCCGACCCGGGGCCTGGTGGCCTACCTGGCGGTGCGGGGCACCGGCCGCTTCACGCACCGCGACGGGACGGAGACCGTGGCCCCGGGCCACGGCATCCTCGTCGACGGGGACCAGCCCTTCGAACGCGCCTTCGCCGCGGGGCTGACGGAGCTCGCGGTCAAGGTGCCTCGCCGCCTGCTGGGTGGCGCTGGCGAGCGCGGGCCACTCTTGCGTCGGCCACTCGTGTTCGAGTTCGGGGGCGACCACGGCGGCGCCGGCGGCCGCCTGGCCCACCTCGCCGGTGACGCCCTCGCCGGCAAGCCCACGGCGTGGGATCCCCTGGAGACCGAGCTCGTCGGACTTGTCGCGGAGCTGCTGACCGATGGCCCCGCGGCGGGGCACCTCGAGGCCGCCCGGTCGTTCATCGGCGAGCACTACCGGCGGCAGGAGCTCTCCGCCGCGGGCATCGCCGCCGCGATCGGATTGTCCGAGCGCCAGCTCTCCCGGGTACTCGCCGCCGCCGACACCAGCGTCCCCCGAGAGATCCTGGACGCCCGCCTCGGCGCCGCCCACCGCCTGCTGGGCACCGCCGCCTTGGCCCACGTGCCCCTCTCCGACCTCGCCACCCGGTGCGGCTTCGCTTCCCAGGCCCAGTTCTCCCGCAGCTACCGCGCGCGGTTCGGGACCCCGCCGCTGCGGCACCGCCGCGAGCTCCTCGCCGCACGGTAGGCCGCCCCCACCCCCGCGCAGCGCGGGGAGCGCCGCCGTCGCACTCCCGCAGCAACCCGCCGCCGTCGTCGTTTTTGTCTTTTTCCGCCGTGATTGCCACCACGCGCCCCTGTGACCCACAGCGCAGCGATGCTGGTTCCAGTCCCGCCGGCAGCGCAGCCGGCCGAACCCAAGGAGCACCCATGGTTGTCTTCAACGACGGCGTCGCCGAGACCCAGACGCCCGACAGCACGGTCGTCGAGACCGACGTCCTGATCGTCGGCTCCGGCCCCGCCGGATCGTCCGCGGCCCTCTTCCTGTCCTCGCTGGGCGTCCCGAACATCATGATCACCAAGTACCGCTGGACGGCGAACACGCCGCGAGCGCACATCACCAACCAGCGGACCATGGAGATCTTCCGCGACCTCGGCATCGAGGAGCAGGTCCTCGCGGAGGCCACCCCGCACGAGATGATCGGCGACACCGTCTTCTGCACCTCCATCGCAGGCGACGAGATCGGGCGGATCCTCACCTGGGGCAACCACCCCGCCCGCCACGCGGACTACGAGCTCGCGTCGCCGTCGCTGAACTGCGACATCCCGCAGACCTACCTCGAGCCGATCCTGGTCAAGAACGCGACGATGCGCGGGACCCAGGCCCAGTTCTCCACGGAGTACCTCTCCCACACCCAGGACGACGCCGGCGTCTCCGTCCGGGTCCTCAACCGGCTCACCGGCCACGAGTACACGATCCGCGCCAAGTACCTCATCGGGGCCGATGGCGCGCGCTCCAAGGTCGCCGCCGACGTCGCCCTGCCCCTGGAGGGGCAGATGGACATCGCCGGCTCCATGAACATCACGTTCAAGGCGGACCTGGCCAAGCTCGTCGGGCACCGCCCTTCGGTCCTCTACTGGGTGGTCCAGCCCGGCTCCAACATCGGCGGCATCGGCGCCGGCCTGGTCCGCATGGTCCGCCCGTGGAACGAGTGGCTGATCGTGTGGGGCTTCGATATCACCCAGGGCACGCCCGAGGTCAGCGAGGAGGACGCCCTCCAGGTGGTCCGGAACCTCATCGGCGTCCCGAGCCTGGATGCGGAGATCACCGGCATCTCCCTGTGGGGCAACAACGAGCAGTACGCGACGACGCTGCAGTCCGGGCGCGTCTTCTGCGCGGGCGACGCCGTCCACAAGCACCCGCCGAGCAACGGCCTGGGCTCCAACACGTCCATCCAGGACTCCTACAACCTGGCCTGGAAGCTCGCCGCCGTGCTCAACGGGCAGGCCGACGCGTCGCTCCTCGACACGTACACCGCCGAGCGGGCCCCGGTGGCGAAGCAGATCGTCACGCGGGCCAACCAGTCCGGCCGCGAATTCGTGAAGCTCTTCGAGGCGCTCGGGCTCACCGAGGCCGAGACGGAGGCCGAGATGCACGCCGCCATCGAGTCCCGGAAGGACAACACGCCGGAGGGCGCGGCCAAGCGCGCCGCGATCCGCGAGGCGATGGAGATCAAGAACTACGAGTTCAACGCGCACGGCGTCGAGATGGGCCAGCACTACGCGTCCGCCGCCGTCGTCCCGGACGGGACGCAGCGCCCGGCCCCCGCCCGCGACCCGGAGCTGTACTACGAGCCCGGCACGCACCCGGGCGTCCGTCTGCCCCACGCGTGGGTCGGCGACTGGACGCAGAAGCACTCGACGCACGACCTCGCCCCATACGGGCAGTTCACGCTCTTCACCGGCATCACCGGCGAGGACTGGGACACCGCCGCCCAGAAGGTCTCCGACCAACTCGGCATCACCGTCCGGACGGTCGTGATCGGCCCGGGCCGCAAGGTCACCGACCTCTACTTCGACTGGGAGCGCCTGCGCGGGGTGGCCGAGGACGGCGCCGTCCTGGTGCGGCCGGACAAGCACGTCGGCTGGCGCTCGGAAACCCTGCCCACGGACCCGGAGGGCGCCCTGCGCGACGCGGTCTCCTCCATCCTCGGACGCTAAGGAGCAACAGATGAGCCTGGAATTCACGCACACCACCCTGGGACAGCGGGTCCTGTTCGGGGCCGGGAAGGCCGCCGAACACGTGGCCGCCGAGGTCGACCGCCTCGGGGCCGAACGCGTCATGGTGATCGCCGCCGCCCCGGAGGCCGAGCTGGCCCGCCGGGTCGCCGGCCGCATCGACGTGGCCCTGGAGTACGGCGACGTGGTCATGCACGTCCCTGTCGAGAAGGCCGAGAAGGCCCGGACCGCTGCAGCCGGGCACGGCATCGACGCGATCGTCTGCGTCGGGGGCGGGTCCACGACCGGGCTCGCCAAGGCCGTGGCCCTCACCACCGGGATCCCCATCGTCGCCGTGCCCACCACCTACGCCGGCTCGGAGGCCACGAACGTGTGGGGCCTGACCGAGGCCGCCCGCAAGACCACCGGGGTCGACGACAGGGTCCTGCCGGCCTCCGTGGTCTACGACTCGGAACTCACGCTGTCCCTGCCGGTGGAGATGTCCGTGGCCTCCGGCCTGAACGGGATGGCCCACTGCGTCGATTCCCTCTGGGGCCCGCGCGCCGACCCGATCAACGCCGCCCTCGCCGCCGAGGGGATCCGGGCCCTCGCCCAGGGGCTGCCCGCGATCGCCCAGGACCCGACCGGCACCGCCGGCCGGGACCAGGCCCTCTACGGCGCCTACCTGGCCGCGGTGTCCTTCGCCTCCGCGGGCTCCGGGATGCACCACAAGATCTGCCACGTGCTCGGCGGGACCTTCAACCTCCCCCACGCGCAGACCCACGCGACCGTCCTGCCCTACGTGCTCGCGTTCAACGCCCCGCAGGCCCCCGAGGCCGAGGCCCGGATGGCGGCAGCCTTCGGCACGCCCACCGCGCTCGAGGGCCTCCAGTCGCTTCGGGAACGCCTGGACGCCCCGAAGGCCCTGGCCGACTACGGATTCACCGCCGACGGGATCGCCGAGGCGGTCGAGGTCGCCCTGCCGGCGATCCCCGCCAACAACCCCCGGCAGGTCACCGGGGAGAACCTGACCGCGCTGCTGGAGGCGGCCCTCACCGGGGCCGACCCCGCCACCCTCGCCGCCGACCCCGCGCCCGCCCGCGCCTAACCACCAGGAGCATCCATGAACCAGCACAGCACCACCGGCTCCGCGTCCGGCACCGCCGGCGCCGGGTCGGCGACCGGCCAGCAGCAGCGCGTCGAGCAGGAGCTGACCGACACCGTCGTCGCCTCCTTCGACCGCTGCGGCGACCCGCGCCTGAAGGAGGTCATGCAGTCCCTCACCCGGCACCTGCACGCCTTCATCCGCGATGTGCGCCTCACCGAGGACGAGTGGAACGCCGCCATCGCCTTCCTGACCGCCGCCGGGCACATCACCGACGACAAGCGCCAGGAGTTCGTCCTGCTCTCCGACGTCCTGGGCGCCTCGATGCAGACCATCGCCGTGAACAACGAGGCCTACGGGGACGCGACGGAGGCCACCGTCTTCGGGCCGTTCTTCGTCGAGGACGCCCCCGAGATCCCGATCGGCGGGGACATCGCCGGCGGTGCCAACGGCCAGCCCTGCTGGGTCGAGGGCACCGTGACCGACACGGACGGCAACCCGGTCCCCCACGCGCGCATCGAGGTCTGGGAGGCCGACGACGACGGCTTCTACGACGTCCAGTACACCGACGGGCGCATCGCCGGCCGCGCGCACCTGTTCTCCGACGCCGAGGGCAAGTACGCGTTCTGGGGCCTCACCCCCACCCCCTACCCGATCCCGCACGACGGGCCGGTGGGGCAGATGCTCGAGGCCGTCGGCCGCTCCCCCGTGCGCGCCTCGCACCTGCACTTCATGGTCACCGCCGAGAACCTGCGCACGCTCGTCACGCACATCTTCGTCGACGGCGACCCGCAGATCGCGATCGGCGACAGCGTCTTCGGGGTCAAGGAGTCCCTGATCAAGCGCTTCGAGCACCAGCCGGCCGGAACCCCCACACCCGACGGCCGCACGCTCGCCACGGACTGGGCACGCACGCGCTTCGACATCGTGCTCGCGCCCGCCGACGCCTAACGCGGCCGACACTGAGACGGCGGCGGTCCCGACGCGGGGCCGCCGCCGTCGCGCTGCAGGGCACCCAGTCCCCCGGGTCAAGTTCCAAGGACGCCCCGCCGATAGGCGGCCGGCGGTTCGCCGAAGGCCACCCGGAAAGCGGTGGAGAAGTGCCTCGGGTTCGACAGCCCCCATCGGGAGGCGACGGAAGCGACCGGCACACCGGCGAGGTCCGGACGCCCGAGGTCCTCTCGGCACCGCTCCAGGCGGCGGTGCCGAATCCACGCCCCGACGCTCGTGCCCTCGGCCGCGAACACCTTGTGGACCAGACGGACCGAGACGAAGTGCGCGGCGGCTAGGTCGGCGGCGCCAAGCCCTGGCTCACCGAGGTGCTCCTCAAGGTGGGCGGTGAAGCGGGCGTAGGCGGACCGCTCCCGCTCCGCCTCCCCTCTGGCCGCCCCCACGCGGTCGAGCAGCAGGCCTCCCACGAGGCCGGCCAACCCCGTCAACGAGCGGGCCCTGCTGGGTCGGGAGAGCCGGGCCGCCGAACCGGCGAGTCCGTCGAGGGCCGCGCCGACCACGGCTGCCAGACCGTCATCCGGGCTGATCCGCCGGGCCACGAGACCGTGCAGGGCGTCGGGTGCCGCACCGGCCTCGTGGCGCGGCATAGTGAAGAACCTACTGGTGAAGCCGTGGGGCGCCGCGACCTCGGCGGGCAGCGTCGAGTCATAGACGACCAGGTCCCCCGGCCCGACGACCGCGGCGCGCTCCAACTGCGAGACCACGGCGCTCCCGTCGACAATCTGGCAGACGACGTAGTCCCCGCCCTCGGCCGGCCCGGCTCCGGGATCACGCCGCCCGGTGTGGCCCGTGGCCTCCACGACGGCCAGCCGCAGCCCGCCCTCGCGGTGGGCCCGGACGCGACCGTGGAACCCGCTCCGCGACGGGGCCTCGAAGTCCAGCGGGACCAGGGTGCGGGCGATCGCGCCGCGCCAACGGACGGCGTCGTCGGCCAGCGCCTCGTAGGTGCCGCCGTCCTCCGGCTGCGGCATCATTGCCCCCTCTTCGGCGCGGCCCGGGGCGCGCGTCGCACTGTGCACAGGAACGGAATGGTGGTGCACCCCAGAATAACAAGTGTGACTCCAGCCACACCTAGGGTCGATTCATCAACCCCGCACGAGCCGAGGAGTCGACGATGACTGCCACTTCCACACAGGCCCCGCACGCCCTGCACACCAGCGAGGAGGTCCCCGCGCTGCTGGAGCGCCTCGAGGCCATCACTCCGCTGCTCATGGAGGCCGGCGACGACAACGAGCGGCTCGGCACGCTGCGCGACGACGTCGTCCGGGCGCTCCACGATTCCGGCGTCTTCCGGCTCGGGATCCCCCGCGAGCTCGGCGGATACGAGGCCAGCCCGCGCCAGGTGATCGAGACGATCGCCAAGCTCTCCTACGCCGACGCGTCGACCGGCTGGGCCGTCATGGCGTTGCAGATGATCACGGGGACGACGGCCGCATACCAGGACCGCACGGCCACGGACGCCTTGTTCGGGGACGGCGGCTACCACCTGGTGGCCGGCCAGGGAACCCGCATGGGCACGGCACGGAAGGCCGAGGGCGGCTACCTGCTCTCCGGCTCGTGGCAATTCGCATCGGGCCTGCCGCTGGCCAGCCACATCCACACCGCGGCACTCGTCGAGGAGACGGGGCAGCCCCTGATCTTCACGTTCCCCAAGCAGCAGGCGACCATCGTCGACAACTGGGACGTCATGGGGCTGAAGGCCACGGGCAGCATCGACTACCACTGCACGGACCTCTTCGTCCCGGACGAGTACACCTACGACGTCACGACGAAGAGCCCGGTCTACGGCGGCGCCGTCTACCGCATGGGACTGGCCAACATGTCCGGCATCAACCATGCCGGCTGGGCGCTCGGCGTCGCCAGGAGGATGCTCGACGAGCTCAAGGCGCTCGCCGCGAAGAAGTCGGGGTCGCCGTTCGCGAGCGTGGACACGGACCAGTTCGCGGCCGAATACGCCCGGGCGGAGGCCACCCTGCGCTCCGCCAAGGCCTTCGTGATGGACGTCTGGGCGGACAACGAGGCGACCCTCGCCGCCGGGATGGAACTGGATGACGAGCAGGAGACCCTGACCCGGCTGGCCCTCAACAACGCCACCTGGTCCGCGCACGAGGTCTGCATGGCCGTCTACACCTGGTCCGCCACGGCGGCCCTGCGCCACGGGACCTTGCAGCGGTTCTTCCGCGACATGCACGCCGGGACCCAGCACATGACCTCCGGCCCGGTGGTGTTGCAGGGCTGCGGCCGCAAGCTCTCCGGCCTTGCCCCCGACGCCCGGTGGGTCTTCTTCTCCCTGACCGAGGCACCCCAGTGACCGCCCCGTCGCGGGAACCGCACGACGAGGCGCGGGACCACCGCGCCCCCGCACTCCTGCCTGGCGGCGGGATCACCGCCGACCAGTTCAAGGCGGCGTTCAGGAACCACCCGGCCGGCGTCGCCATCGTCACCGTCGACGGTCCCGCGGGCCCCTTGGGACTGACCGTGAGCTCCGTGATCTCCGTGTCGGCAGAGCCGCCCCTGCTCGTCTTCTCCCTGTCGGCCGGGTCAAGGGCCACGCCGGTCGTTGCGGAAGCCGAGACCGCCGTCGTCCACCTCCTCGGCGCGGGACAGGCAGACCTGGCCAAGAAGTTCGCCACTCCTGACGTGGACCGGTTCGAGGGCACCCACTGGACGCGCCTGACCACCGGGGAACCCGTCCTGCCGGAGGCCCCGGTCTGGCTCCGGGGGCGCATCGCCAACACCATGGAGGCCGGCGGTTCCGTCGTCGTCGCCCTCCAACTCCTCCAGGCCCGTCTTCCCGATGCCGATGCCGCCGACGCGCCGCTCGTCTACCACAACCGCGCCTGGCACCGTCTGGGCCCCCACTCACGGATTTCCTGAAAGGACCACCATGGCCATCGACACCGCCACCCAGGCGTTTCTCGCCGACCTCGCCGCCGGTACACCGGCAGGCACTCCCCCGCTCTGGGAAATGACCCCCGCGGAGGCACGCGCCGCCGGCGGCGGCCTGCGGGACCTCTACGGTCCCGGGCCCCGCATGCGCCGCGTCGAGGACCACGCGTTGACGGGCCACGACGGCGGTCCGGTTCGCGTGCGGGTCTTCGTTCCCGAGACCGATCCCGCCGCCGTCCTGGTCTACTTCCATGGCGGCGGCTGGGTGCTGGAAGACCTCGACGGCTACGACACGCTGGCCCGGCGGCTCGCAGAGCAGGCCGGCGCCGCCGTCGTGCTCGTGGAATACCGCAAAGCACCCGAGCACCCGTTCCCGACCCCCGTGGAGGACGCCTGGACAGGACTGGCCTGGGCGGCGGAGCAGGCCACGGCGATCGCGGGCCGCGCCGTGCCGCTGTGGGTTGCCGGCGATTCCGCCGGCGGCAACCTCGCCGCCGTCATGACCCACCGCGCCCGGGACCGGAACGGCCCCAGCCTGGCGGGGCAGGTCCTGGTCTACCCCGCAACGGACAGCGACCCGGGGCGCGCGTCCTATCTGGAGCCGGAGAACCAGCTCTTCCTCACCTCCGAATTCATGGCCTGGTTCTGGAACCACTACGCGCCGGACGGGGCGGCCCGGGCGCACCCCGAGGCGTCCCCGCTGCGGGCGGCCTCCTTGGCGGACCTGCCGCCGGCGCTCGTCATCACCGCGGAGCACGACGTCCTGCGCGATGAGGGCGAAGAGTACGCGCGGCTCCTCGCGGAGGCGGGTGTCGACGTCGTCCACCGCCGGTGGCCAGGGCAGATGCACGCGTTCTTCTCGCTCGTCAACGTCCTGCCGGCAAGCGGCGAGGCCTTGGACGCGGTGGCGGAATTCATCCGCGGCCGGACCGCCGGGGACGTACCGCCAACCACCGGGTAGCGCGGCAGGCCCTGAGACGGCGGCGGTCCCCTGCGGGGCCGCCGCCGTCGTCATCCCCGCCCCTACGCGAACCCGAACACCGGCGGGAAGGCGGCGACGACGACGGCCGCCCACGCCCCGTAGACCGGCAGGTACCGGGTCTGCCAGCGCTCGACCGCGGCGAACGGGCGGCGGCGGCGCAGGAACCCGAACAGCAGCCACGCCGCCCACGCCAGGTGCACCAGCAGCAGGATGTTCAGCCCGAGGGCGGCGACCTTGTTGGGGCTGAACCCGAACTCGGCGATCCGGGTGAGCATCGCGGTCAGCATCACCGCGTTCACCGCCAGCGCCGCGAGGAGCAGCACGAGCTGCAGGGCGTCGAACGGCCCCGCCGGCGCGAGCGAGTCCCGGGCCGAGATCGAGTAGAGGACCAGGCACAGGACCAGCAGCAGGATCGCGTCCATGAGGATCAGCAGCTCGCGGTCGACCGCCACGAGCCCGCCGGACGTGGCCAGCACGGCCAGCGTGGCCAGCAGCATGAGCACGGTCAACGGCGTGAACACGCGCGTCAGGACGGGCGCGATGTTCTCGACGACGTTCTGCTTGGCCTCCACGAGCCACGCGGCGACCACGAGGGCGCCGGGCATGGCCAGGGGCAGGATCCACGCCTCGAGGACGGGCTCGAAGTCGACGCCTGCCACGGCGAACACCCCGAACGTCAGGCCGACGAGCGCCATCCCGCCCAGTCCGAGCAGCACGTAGTAGATGAACAGCTCGCCCGTGAACCGGACGAAGTCCATGCGGCGCACGTCCGAGCGCCACCTGCCCCCGACGTACGCGAGGCCGGCCAGCAGCCACAGCACCACGGGGACGTGGAGGGCGGCGAGCACGTCCGTCGAGCCGAACGGCGCGAATGGGTAGGCGTTGAGGACGACGGCGAGGGCCGCGAACGGGACCAGCAGCAGGCCCACGGTCCGGGCGGAAAGCCGGCGCTTCCAGGCGAGGTAGGCGGCCAGGAACGGGAACACGAGTAGGCCGAGGTTGCGCATCAGCGCCGGCCCGCCGCCGATCCATTCGGTCCCGAGCTTCGCCGCGAGGCCCGCGCCGGCGGCCAGGCCGAGGACGACGGCGAGTTCGCGCCACCGGGGTCCGGTGGCGTCGCGCGCGTCGGGGACGACGGCGAGCTGCTTCCACAGCCGGTCCGAGTGCTCGCGGGCGAACTCCCGGGACATCTCGTCGAGGTTGCCCATCCGCTTCATGGCGACGAGGAAGGCCTCGTCGTCGTCCAGGCCCGTCGCGGTCAGGTCGGCGACCTGCTCGCGCAGGTGGTCCTCCAGCTCCTCGACGTCTGCGGCGGAGATCGCCTGGCGCCGCTGGACGTAGCGCCGCCACCGGTCGATCTGGGTCTCGAGTTCGGGCTTCAGCTCCATCAGGCCCACCCCTCCGCGACGCGCGGTGCGCCGGGCGCCGTCCGCCAGACCTGCTTGAGTGCGTCCGCCACGACGCTCCACTGCTCCTGGCGTTCGGCCAGCGCCTGGCGGCCCGCGGGCGTGATCGCGTAGTGCTTGCGCCGGCGGCCGGCGTCCGAGACCCCCCACGAGGAGGAGAGGTGGCCCAGGCGCTCCAGCCGGTGCAGGAGCGGGTAGAGCATCCCGTCGGTCCACTGCATGCGCCCGCCGGAGAGTTCGTTGACGCGTTTGAGGATGGCGTAGCCGTAGAGCTCGCCGTCCGCGAGGATGCCCAGCACGAGCGGGGTCGCCGATGCGGCGACCAGTTCCTTGTCGATGTGCACGGGGCCCCCTGATACCTAGAAGTGCTTGGTATCGATAGCCTAGCACCTCTAGGTACCTCGGGCCCCTAGGTACTGGAGGGTCGGCATCGAATCGCTGGGCGCCGGGAAGGCATATGGGCGCCGGCCGGATGGGCGGATACTGGGCATGGACTCGACGCACCAGGAACTAGGAAAGGACCAGCCATGCGCATTGGCCTGCAAGTCATCCCCGACTGCCCCAACACGGGCGGCGCCCGCGAGCTGCTGCGCGAGGCATGCGCGGCCGTCGGCCTGGATGCGGCGCCCGAGGAGACCGTGGTCGCGGGGCCCGAGGACGCCGAGCGGCTGGGCTTCGCGGGGTCGCCGTCGTTCACGGCCGACGGGCGGGACCTGTTCCCGTCGAGCGGACCGGCGGGCTACACCTGCCGCGTCTACCCGGGCGCGAACGGCCCGGCCGGGCTGCCCACGAAGGGCGAGTTGGTGGACGCCCTCACGCGGGCCCTCGCCGGTTAAAGACCGCGGCCCCGCACCACGGTCCCGGCCAGCGGCGACTCCATTGTCGGCGCATGGCTGGGGCCGCGGGCGCGGGGCCCAAACGGCGGGTGGAAGGGCCTGCCTCTGGACCAGACTGGCGATGCCGCCAGCGCTAGCTGTGGTCCTCGGTCGAAACCCTGTGGGGCTGCCGCCCCTGGTAGTCCCCCCGGACTTTCCTCGACAAGCATACCGACGCTTGTGATGGTCGTCACTCTCCATGACCAAATTGTGACCTAGGGCACTTGAACCTTGGTTCAGAAGGCGATCAGCGCCTGGACGGCGGCGTGGTCCGAGGGCCACCGTCCCCCCAGCGTCCAGGGGTTGACCGCCGCGGCCTGCACGTCCAGCCCGCGCGGGCGGGCCAGGATCCAGTCGATCCTGACGCCGCCGTCGACCGGGGGCGCGTACTCCGTGTCGGTTCCCCACGCCGGGGTGAGGCGCCGCGACGCCGCTTCCCACGTGTCGACGAACGCCCCGGAGTCCACCAGCTTCGAGTACACGGCGCTGGAGCCCGCGGCCTCGTTGAAGTCGCCCAGCAGGACCATCGGCAGTCCCGCGAAGCGCCGCGACAGGGCGAGCAGGGCCACCGCCCCGCGGTTCCGGGCCGTGCGCGAGAGGTGGTCGAGGTGGGTGTTGGCCACCGCGAACTCCCGGTCGCTGGCCCGGTCGAAGAGGCGTGCCCACGTGACGATCCGCGGGTCCCGGTTGCCCCACGTCCGCGACCCTGCCACCGACGGCGTGTCCGAGAGCCAGAACTGCCCCCAGTCGCAGACCCGCAGGCGGCGCTGGTCCACGAACAGGGCGTTGTACTCGCCGCGGCGGCCGCCGTCGCGCCCGAAACCGAGCATCCGGTACCGGCCTGGCAGCCCCATCCGGATGGCGGCGTGCTGGTGGCGCATCGCCTCCTGGACGGCGAGGACGGTCGGGCGCTCCTCCCGCAACAGGCGGGTCAGGACGGGGGCGCGGCGGGGCCAGTAGTCGGCGTCGGCGGGCCCGGGCCAGCCGAAGTCGCCACGGATGTTGAAGGACATCATGTGGAGGGCGGCGCCCAGGGCCGGCCCTATCAGCGGAAGGGCCACGGGCGCGGACGCCTCCGGGGCCCGGGTGGCAATCGTGCTGGGGGTGTTTCCCATGGCAAGGACCTCCGTCCTTGCAGGTATAACACCACGCGGGCCGGATTTATGCACGGTAAGGCGGGGCGATCCCCGACCGAGGGCGACGCCGAGGCGCCGCGACCACTGCCCGCGCCGACCGGCCCCGGCGCGTGCGAAGCGCCCGCCGCGCGCCAAACACCCCGCCGCGCTTGAGACACCCCGCCGCGTGCGAAACACCCCGGCATACCGGGGTGTTTCGCACGCACCGGGTCGTCTCGTGCGCAAGGGGTCGCCTCGTGCGCAGCGGGTCGTCTGGCACGCAGGGGGTCGCCTCGCGGCGGGCCGGCTAGCCGCGGGCGGCTTCGGCCCGACGGCGGCGCCGGATCAGGTAGCCCGCCAGCACGACGCAGGCCAGATACGAGGCCCCCACGGCGATCCATCCGGCCTGGAAGCCGCCGGTCGCGCCGATGAGCCCGCCCATCATGAGCGGTCCGAGCGTGAATCCGCTGAACAGGCCGGCCGAGACGACGCCGCTCGCCGACCCCATCGACGTCGCGGGGATGCTCCGCAGCAGCGCGGCCATGAGCACGACGGAGACCCCCAGGGCCGACGCTCCGTGCAGCGCGACCGCCAGCCACAGCAGCGGTGCCCACGCGGTGGCCCCGGCGGCCAGGAACACGCCGGCCCCGACGAGGGCCATGAGCGCGAGCGTCAGCAGCAGCGCGGGGGCGGACGCGCCGCGGGACATCACGCGCCCCCAGCCCACGCGGGCGGCGACCCCGATCGCGCCGGCGGCCGCGGCGGCCGCCCCGCCGAGCACCAGACTGAAGTCCAGCTCCCGCACGGCGAACAGCGGCACGTAGACGTTGGTGGCCTGCACGCCGAGGCCGTTGAGGAAGCCGAAGGCGGCCAGGGCCCAGACGACGAACGGCTGCTCGGAGCGCGGCAGCCGCCGCGTCCGGGACGCCTGCGCCGCGGTCGACGTCGGGGCCGGGCCGGCGCCCGGCTGCGCGGACGACGGGTCCGCACCCGGGGGCGCGGTCGACGGGTCCGCGCCCGAGGTCGCGGACGACGGCGGGGTCGGGTCCGCGCCCGAGGTCGCGGACGACGGCGGGGTCGCCGGGGCGGGGCCGGCCTCCTGGGTCGCACCGGCCGTGGGCCTCCGGGCGTGGGCGCCGCCGTCGTCGGGCAATGACGGCACGGCGGCGAGCGCGCGCAGGGCCAGGAACAGCAGCACCAGGGCGAGGAGCGCGCCGAGGAGGGAGGCGCCCCGCCACCCGATCCACACGGCGAGCGCCGGGAAGGCGATGCTGGCGACGAGCTGGCTGGCCTGGACGCCGGACTGCTTGATCCCGGTCCAGCCGATCCGTTGGTGGGCCGGGACCCGCTGGAGCAGGATCCGGTTGGTGACGCCGTTGGGGAAGGACTGCGCGACGCCGGCCAGGCCCGCGGCGACGAGCAGCAGCACGTAGCCGCCCGGGATCGCGGCGAGGCCCAGGCCCAGCGCCGCCAGCAGGAAGATCGCGACCATGAGGGACCGGTCGGAGTGCCGGTCGGCGACGCGGCCCAGTGCCGCGTTGCCGACCGCCGCACACGCGAACGTGGCCGTGGCAAGCAGGCCGAACTCCGCGGCCCCGATGCCGAGGTCCGCGATGACCAGGTCGCTCGTCGCGCTCAGCCCGTAGGTCAGCAGCGGCCCGATCCCCACCGCGCCGACCAGCGCCGCCAGCAGTCCGGGCCCGGCCGGTCGCCCCGCCGTCGTCCGCATCCGCACCTCCGTCTCGCCGGGCCGCCCCGCGCGGCCCATCCCCCATCATCCACCGTCGGCGGGGTCCGGGGCGTCCGGCCCGGGCCCCTACAGGGAGACGAGCGCCTGGACGGGCACGTGGTCCGACGGGTAGCGGCCGTCCTTCGTCCAGGTGTTGATCGCGGCGGCGTGCACGGCGACGTTGCCCGGGGTGGCCAGCAGCCAGTCGATCCGCCGGCCGCCCTCGACCGGATCCTTGTAGTTGGGGAACGTGCCCCAGGCCGGGGTGAAGCGCTCGGCGGCGGAGTCCCACGTGTCGGCGAAGGCCCCGGACCCGACGAGCGCCTCGTACGGCGCGGAGTCCCCGGCGGCGGCGTTGAAGTCGCCGGTCGCGATGACGGGCAGTCCCCCGAAGCCGGCGGCCAGGTCCACGAGCACGCGGGCGCTCTTGACCCGGGCCTCCTCGGACTCGTGGTCGAAGTGCGTGTTGACGGCGACGAACTCCGTGGCGGCCGCGCGGTCCCGCAGGCGGGCCCACGTGACGATGCGGGTGACGCTGTTGCCCCAGGTCGCGGAGCCGATGGTGTCCGGGGTGTCGGAGAGCCAGAACTGGTCCCACTCGAGCAGCTCGAGGCGCTCGGTGTCGAAGAAGAGCGAGGAGTACTCCCCGCCGCTGCCGCCGTCGCGCCCGTAGCCGACCATCCGGTACGCCGGGGGCAGGGCCGCCTCGACCGCGGACAGTTGCGTGAACTCCGCCTCCTGGACGCCCAGGACCGTGGGGCGCTCGCGGCGGACGAGCTCCTCGACCAGCGGGGCGCGCTCCGGCCAGTAGTCGGCCTGGCCGGGCTGGGTGCCCGCGCGGTCGTAGCGGATGTTGAAGCTCATGACGTGCAGGCGGCCGGGCCGGGCGGGGCCGATGAGCGGGGCGGCCTCGGAGCGTCGGGTGGATGCGGCGGCCGGGCCGGCGGACAGGCCCGCCGCGGCGACCGCGGCGGCGCCGCCCAGGCCCGCGAGGGCGGTCCGGCGGGTGAACGTGCGGCTGGCGGCGGGCGGGGTGGGCTGGTGCGGGGCGGGCATGGGCTTTCCTTCCGTCGAGGCGCTGGCGCCCACATCGTCGCCCGCCCGGGTGACGCGGCGCCTGCGCCCCGGTGAACCGGGCGCCACGCGGCGGCAACGACCTGCCCGGCCGCGGCGTGGACCGGCCCTTTGCGTGCGCGCGCCGATGCGGGAAGCTGGTCCCCTGGGGATCCGGTGTGGGAAGGACGCGCGATGAAGGCACACGCCCGGGACGGGACACTCGTGCTCGGACCCATGCTGCGGCATGTCGACGAGGAGTCCGCGTCCATCTGGGTGGAGACCCGCGACGCGGGCACCGCCGTCGTCCGCTCCGGCGAGCGCTCCTGGACCGCTCACACGTTCGCCGCCCACGGGCACCACTACGCGCTCGTGGAGGTGGACGGGCTGGAGCCGGGCCGCGAGTACCCGTACACGCTGGAGGTCGACGGCGCGCAGGCGTGGCCCCTGGACGACCGGCTGCCCGCGCCGCGGATCGCCACCCTGGACCCGGACCGGCCGCTGCGGATGGCGTTCGGCTCCTGCCGCACGTCGGTCCCCCACGACTCGGACGGCAACCGCCGCCACGGCGTGGACGCGATGCGCGCCTTCGCGCTGCGGCTCGCCGCCGAGGACGGACGGTGGCCGGACCTGGCGCTGCTGCTGGGCGACCAGGTGTACGCGGACTCGACCAGCGCGGAGATGCGCGACTTCATCGCGACCCGGCGCAGCCTCAAGGACCCGCCCGGCGCGGAGCTGAAGGACTACGAGGAGTACGCGCACCTGTACAAGCTCGCGTGGTCGGACCCGGTGAACCGCTGGCTGTTCTCCACCCTGCCGACCGCGATGATCTTCGACGACCACGACATCCGCGACGACTGGAACTCCTCCCTCGACTGGCGCCGGGAGATGGACCGCACGTCGTGGTGGGACGGGCGCATCACGGCCGGGCTCGGGTCCTACTGGGTGTACCAGCACCTGGGGAACCTGACTCCCGCCGAGCGGGAGCGGGACGCCCTGTGGCAGTTGGCGAAGCGGGGCGACGGCGACGCCGAGCCGGACCTCTCCGACGCGCTGGACGCCTTCGCCCGGCGGGTGGACGCCGAGCCGACCACGTACCGGTTCAGCTTCAAGCGCGACTTCGGGGACGTGCGGCTGGTCGTCGTCGACTCGCGGGCCGCCCGCGTCCTGGACCCGCGGCAGCGCGCGCTGCTGGACCCGTCGGAGCTGGACTGGGTGGACGCCGTGCTGGCGGGGGGCGTGCGCCACCTGCTGATCGGGACGTCCCTGCCGTTCATGCTGCCGACGGGCCTGCACCACGTGGAGGCGTGGGACGAGGCCATCAGCCAGGGCGCGTGGGGCCGCGGCTGGGCATGGCTGGGCGAGCGGCTGCGCCGCGCCGTGGACCTGGAGCACTGGGCGGCGTTCCAGTCGAGCTTCCGGGAGGTGTCCCGGATGGCCACGGAGGTCGCGGACGGACTGCGCGGGCCGGCCCCGGACACGGTCACGTTCCTGTCCGGCGACGTGCACTTCTCCTACGTGGCCGAGGTCGAGCGGGACTCCGGCAGCCGGATCTTCCAGGCCGTCTGCTCGCCGGTCCGCAACCCGCTGCCGCGGTTCATGCGTTTCTTCTCGGCGGCCATGGCGTACGGGCCGGCCGCCGTCGTCGGCCACCTCATGGCCCTGTCCGCGCACGTGCCCGACCCGCCGTTCGCGTGGCGGGGCATCCGGGGCCCGTGGTTCGACAACAACCTGGCCACGCTCGAGGACACGCCGGCCGGGCTGCGCCTGTGGTGGGACACCGGGATCGTCGAGGACGGGGACCACGACAACCCGCGCCTGGAGCGGGTCGCCGAGTTCACCCTGCAGTCGCGCGAGCGCCGGGCCGCGCCCGTGGAGTAGGCGCGGCCCGGCGGTCGGGGACGTCGGCGCGCTAGGCGACCGGCGCCCGGTCCGGCGCCGGGGCCGCGGCCGGCAACGCCTCGCCCGGGCCGTCCAGGTCCTGGATCTCCTGCCCGGAGCGGTCCTTGGACGCGAGCAGCGCCACGAGGCTCACGGCCGAGAAGGCGATCCACAGCACCGCCACCAGGTGCAGCGACCCGCCGCCCGCCACGACGAGGGCGGTCGCGATCATCGGGGTGAACCCGGCACCCAGCGTCGAGGCCAGCTGGTAGCCGATCGAGGTGCCCGAGTAGCGCACGGACGTCGGGAACAGCTCGCCCGCGTACGCCCCGTACGGCCCGGCGGTGAAGCCCTGGACAGTGGACAGGCCGAGGAAGATCGCCAGCAGGAACGCCGCCGTCGACCCCAGCTCGAGCAGCGACATGACCGGGAAGGCGAGGAGCATGGCGCCGATGTTCCCGGCCACCAGCACCCGCCGGCGCCCGAGCCGGTCCGAGAGCTTGGAGGCGACGATGATCATGACGATCGTGGCGACCCCGCCCACGGCCTTGAGGTTGAGCACCTCGGTCGGGGCGAGCACGGCCTGCTGCACGGCGTAGGCGACCGCCCAGGCGCCCATCAGCCCCTGCGCCATCTGCCCGGACAGCCCCGTGGCGACGGCGGTCAGCAGCGACTTCGGGTGCTCGCGGAACAGCTCGACGGCGGGGACGTGGCGCTTGGACTTCTCGCTGCGCTCGGACAGCTCGCGGAAGACCCGGGACTCCGAGACGCGCATCCGGATGAAGATCGCGACCGCCATCAGGACGGCGGAGAGCACGAACGGGACGCGCCAGCCCCAGGACAGGAACTGCTCCTGCGGCGTCGAGGCCATGCCGGCCAGGATCAGGGTGCCGGTGATCGTGCCCGCCGGCGCCCCCATGTAGGCGAAGGCGGAGGCGAACCCGCGCGATTCGCGCTTCGCGTTCTCGAAGGCCAGCAGCATGGCTCCGCCCCACTCCCCGCCGACGGCGATGCCCTGGCACAGCCGCAGGGTCACGAGCAGGATCGGGGCCCAGAGGCCGATCTGGGCGCTGGTGGGCAGGAGGCCGATGAGGGTGGAGGCGATGCCCATGATCAGCACGGTGCCGATGAGGATCGCCTTGCGGCCCATCCGGTCGCCGAGGTGGCCGAAGAGGAAGCCGCCGAGGGGCCGGGCGACGTATCCGATGGCGAGCGTCCCGAACGAGACGAACAGCGCCGTGGCCGGGTCCAGCCCGGCGAAGAACACCTGGTTGAAGACGATCCCGGCGGACGTGGCGTAGAGGATGAAGTCGTAGTACTCCACGGCCGTGCCGAGGAAGCTCGAGAACAGGATGCGGCGCATCTCGCGCGGCGGGGCGTGGTAGGTGCCGTGGGCGGGCACGGGGTTCGTGGGCATGGCGCGTCCTTCTGGTCGCGGCCGGGCGGGTGCGCCGGCCGGGGGCGGGTCAGGCGAGGGCGACGGCGGCGGGTTCCGCCAGGGCGCGGCCGAAGGGGATGGTGTCGAGGTCGTTCGGCACGAGGAGGGGGCCGCCGAACGTGGTCCGGGCCTCGGCCCAGGCCTCCGGCGGTGAGTAGCTGGGGACGAGGTGGTGCAGGGCCAGCCGGGCAGCGCCGGCCTGCGCGGCGATCCGCCCCGCATCGGCGGCCGTGGTGTGGGCCCGCCGGTGGTGGTCCATGGTCGCCTGGAGCATCGCGGCGTCGCTGTACTGCCGCGCCAGGACCTCGAGGTTGATCGCCTCGTGGAGCAGCAGGTCGGTGCCGCGCGCCAGGCGCACCATGTTGGCGCAGGGCGCGGTGTCGCCGGAGATCGTCACGGAACCGGCCTCCGTCTCGAACCGGAATGCGAACGCCGGCGCCGTCGGGTGGTGGGAGACCAGGATCGCCGAGACCACCACGTGGGCGTCGCGGAAGACCTCGAACGGCTCCATCTCCGGGGCGACGTTCGTGTCGGGGTCGAAGCCGCTGGAGGCGGGGATCTCGATCTCCCGGGGCTCGAACTGCTCGGCGGGGCCGGTGGCGAGCGAATCGAAGATGCGGTCGTTGAAGTCCGTCGCGTAGGCGGCCAGGAGGCCGTCGAACAGGCCGGCCACGCCGGGCGTCGGGCGCGCGGCCGCGACGGGTTCGGGCACCGCGGTTGCGCGCGGCGAGAGCGGCGGCAGCTTGCCCCGGTCGCCGGGGCCGACCAGCGGGATGGCCTCGCGCGGTGAGTTCTTGAGCTCGAAGGCCCCGAACAGCAGCAGCGACGGCAGGTCCACCGTGTGGTCGGAGTGCATGTGCGTGATGAAGACGCCCCCGAGGTCCTTCATGCGCAGGCCCGCCGCGTGGGCCTGGCGGCCGGCTCCCTGGCCGCAGTCCACGAGGTACCAGGTGTCGCCGACGACGACGGCGGTGGCGATGCCGGCGCGCGGGGCGCCCTGGTGGTCGGTCCACCAGCGCGGACCGCCGGCGGTTCCGAGGGCCACGACGTAGGGGGCGGAGAAATCGGACATGGTGTCCTTCCGTGGGAAATGGGTCTGCACCAACCTTCGTGATTGGCATCACATTTCTCAAGCTATAAGATCTTGAGCGACCCATAAGGAGGACTCATGGCCGAGGTCACGTTGCGGCAGCTGGAGTACTTCGCGGCGATTGCGGAGACCGGCTCCGTCACCGAGGCCGCCGCCCGGTGCCACGTCACCCAGGCGGCGGTCAGTCTGGGCCTGGCCCAGCTGGAGCAGTCCGTGGGCGCGCCGCTCGCGATCCGCCGGCGCGGCAAGGGGCTGGCCCTGACGCCCGAGGGCCAGGCCGTCGCCGCCCGCGCGCGCCTCGTGACGGACCAGGTCGCCGCGATCTCCGCCGCCGTCGACGAGGTGCACGGGCAGCTGTCCGGGCGCCTCGTCGTCGGGGTCTTCCGGACGCTGTCCGTCCACGCGATCCCACCGCTGGTCGACTGGTTCGCCGCCCGGCACCCCCGCGTGCAGCTCGACTTCCTCGAGGGCTCCGGCCCCGAGATCCAGGACGCGATGCTGGCCGGGCGCTGCCAGGTCTGCGTCATCTACGAGGCCCAGACCGCCCGGGAGTGCGCCGCGGAGGAGCTGGCGGCGGCCCACCGGCACGTCGCGCTCAGTTCCGAGCACCCGCTGGCCGGGCACAGCTCCCTGCGGCTGCAGGACCTGGCCGGGTACCCCGCGATGCTCCTCGACGAGGAACCTGCCCTTCAGCACACCATCGCCGAGTTCACCGGAGCCGGCGTCGAACCCCGCGTCCTCTGGCACTCCGCGAGCGTGCCCGCCATCCACAACGTCGTGGGACGGAACCTCGCCTACTCCCTCCTGAACCAGCCGGTCGCCTCCAGCCCCGAGGGCCGCCCGCTGGTCTTCGTCCCCCTGGTGGACGCGGTCCAGCGCAATTCGGTCGTGGCCTCCCGGCCCTCCGGGATCCCCGCCAGCGCCCTCGTCGCCGAGGCGATGGCCGCACTGCGCGCCCACTGGTCCGACGAGGCGTCACGTGCTGCCGGGGCGGACGATCCGCGACCTGCACGCGGACGCCCCGGGCACAAGAGCGCCGTCGCACGATGAACCCCCGCGAGTGCTGGGGTGGCCCCCGCTTCGGCGCCGGACCCGCAGCGCCTACGGTGCTGGCATCGTGGGACCACCGCCGGGTGCCGCCCCGACGCCCCGCGGCCCACTCCCGATCGGAGACCTCGATGCCCGCGTTCACCCGCACCCCCGTCCTGTCCGCCGCGGCCGCCGCGGCTGCCCTGCTGCTCGTCCCCGCCGGCACCGCCCTCGCGGACCCCGGCCACGACGACGGCCTCACCCACCCCCAGCGGAACCTGGTCCGCCAACTCGAGCGTTCGCTGAACGACTTCCGGGACGTCGACGAGGCCGTCGCGGCGGGCTACGTCAGCACGATCGACTGCATCGAGGTGCCCGGCCTCGGCGCCATGGGCGTGCACTTCGTCAAGTTCACGGCCATCGACGACGAGATCCAGCGGCTCAAGCCCGAGGTCCTGGTGTACATGCCGGACGAGGCCGGCGACTTCGAGCTCGTCGCGGCCGAGTACATCTCAAACGCACCGTCGGCCCACGTCGCCGGCGTCGAGTTCGAGCCCGGCCCGTTTGAGGGACAGGTGTCCCGCCACGTGTGGGTGTGGGAGGAGAACCCCGCCGGGACGTTCACGGCGTTCAACCCGGCGATCGCCTGCCCGTAGCCGCTTCACATTCGTCCCCGTTCCGGTCCCCGTGGCTAGGGTGGTGCCGATCCGGCGCTGACGCCGGCGGCACGGCCGGAGGAGCAGGGGCGTATGGCCATGGCGGACCCCGCCGCCCCCGCGACCAGGCGGGCCGGCGGCGACGCGGCGTGGATCGCGATCGTGCTGACCGGCGTCGTCGCGGCGATGCACATCTGGAAGCTGCCCAGTGCGCTCCTCCTGATCAGCGACGAGCTCGGGATGGGCCTCGTCCAGGCCGGCTACCTGCTCGGCCTAGTCCAGCTGGCCGGCCTGGTCGGCGGGCTACCCGTGTCGCTGTTCGCCGAGCGCGTCGGGCTGCGCCGCGCCCTCCTCACGGGACTGGTCCTGCTGCTGGCGGGCACGGCCATCGGGGCGCTGGCGCCCACGGCCACCGTCCTCATGGTCGGCCGGGCGGTCGAGGGGGCCGGCTTCCTGACGGCCACCGTCGTCGCACCGCCGCTCATCCGGCGCTCCACCCCCCTGCACCGCGTCACCACGGCCCTCGGGTTCTGGGCGTCCTTCCAGGGGACCGCGACGTTCCTGGCCGTCCTCGGCAGCGCCCTGCTGCTCCAGGTCACGGACTGGCGCCCCTGGTACTGGGTGATGGCCGCCCTGACGCTGCTGCCCCTCCCCCTCGTGCTGCGCCACGTGCCGGCCGACCCGCCCCCGGCCGGGGGCGGCACCCGGGCGGCCCTGGCCCGGGTCGGGGCGAGCGTGCGCACCTGGAAGCCCTGGGTGGCGGGGGCCGTATTCGGCTGCTACACCGTCCAATGGATGGCCGTCATCGGGTTCCTGCCGACCGTCTACGCGGAGAACGGCGTGGGCGGGCTCGCCGCGGGGGCCCTCTCCGCGCTCGCGGGCGGGCTGAACGCGGTCGGCGCCGTCGTCTCCGGCCTGCTGCTCCGCCGCGGGTACGGGGTGCGGCAGCTGATCATCCCGACGTTCGCCGTCATGGCCGTCGCCGCGTTCCTGCTCTTCGCCGTGGACTGGGCCCCGGTGCCCGGCGGGTTCGCCCTGCAGTTCCTGTGCGCGTGCGCGTTCTCGTTCACGGGGGCGCTCGTGCCGTCGTCCCTGACGCGGCTCGCCGTGGACCTGGCCCCGCCGAACGGCTCGGCCTCCGGGGTCATGGGGCTCATGCAGCAGATCTACACGGCCGGCAACTTCTTCGGCCCGGCCCTCGTCGCGTGGCTGGCCACCCGCACGGGCGGGTGGGACTCCACCTGGTGGGTCTGCGCCTTCTTCGGCGCGGCCGGCGCCGGGCTGGCCCTCCTGCTCTCGGAGCGCCGGCTGGGCCTGGTGCTGGCGCACCGCTAGGGGCTAGGCCTTCGCCTCCAGCACGCGCAGCGCGGCCTCGTCGATGGCGCGTGCGAACTCCGGGTCCGCCTTCGCCGCCTTCTCCATGGCCGCCGCCATCTCCCCGACGGGCGCCGTGTCGACGCACAGCAGCATCGTCCCGCCCGCGGCGAAGAACCGGGTGGCCCGCTCGGCGTAGGGGATGTCCTCGACCTGCTTGGCCTGGCAGAGGTCGTCGGAGATGACCATCCCGCCGAAGCCCAGGTCCTCGCGGAGCATGTCCGTGACGATCGTGCGGGAGAACGGCGCCGGCACGCCGGGATCGATCCGGTCGTAGACGGCGCTGGAGACCATGATCCACTCGGCGCCACCCTCGACGGCGGCGCGGAACGGCTCGACGCTCTCGTCGTCGCGCGTGGTCTGCGTGTCCACGACCCCGGAGGCCGTGTCCGTGTTCGCGGTGACGCGGCCCAGGCCGGGGAAGTGCTTCGGCACGGTCGCGACGCCGGCCTCCTCCATGCCGGTGGCGAAGGCGCCGGCGGATTCCACGACCTCGGAGGGCGTGTCCCCGTACTGGCGGCCGAAGAAGCCGATGGGGTCGTTGGCCCGCCCCACGGACTCCGGGACGGTGTCGGCGACCGGGGCAAGGTTGACGTCCACGCCGGCCTCGGCCAGTTCGCCGCCCCACTCGGCCGCGGCGGCGCGCAGCTCCGCGGCGGGCCAGGAGCCCTGCTCGAGCGCCGCGGGGATGTCCGTGAAGCCGGGGCCGGACAGGACCTGCACGGCCCCGCCCTCCTGGTCCGTGGCCACGAACGGCTCCCGGCCGTCCTGGGCCGCCTCGACCGTCGCCTTCAGCTCCTCGACGACGCCGGCCGTGGCCTCGACCCCGGCCGAGCTGCGGCCCTTGAGGAAGACGTTGCCGACGGCGCTGTCCTCCAGCGCCGCGTGCTCCGCGGCGGTGACGCCCTCGGCCGGCACGCCGACCATGAGGACCTGCCCGATCTTCTGCTCCAGCGTCATCTCCTCGAGCACGGCCCCCGGGCCGTGGGGGTCCGGGGAGATCGAGATCGGGTCGGGCGTGGTGGTCGCCGCCGTCGACGACGCGGCGGACGACGGCGGGGCCCCGCCGTCGGTCTGCTCCGCGGGGCCGGTGGGGCCGCAGGCGGAGAGCGGGAGCACGGCGGCGGCCGCGGCGGCGAACAGGGCGAGCCGGCGTCGGGCGCGGGGCATGGATCCTCCAGGTTCGGGTGTGAGACCAGTCTAATCGTGGCGGCTTCCCGCCCGTCCCATGGAATCGGCGGGCCCGTTCGCCTACTCTCGTTGCACCCCGGGCACGGCGCGCGGGGTCGGGAAGGAACCATGGCAAACAGCGGCCGGCCCGACGCCGCCCCCCACGAGGACCACGAGGGCCTCGGCGAGCGCGCTCGGCGAACCCTGCACACGGTCGAGGAGAACTACCCCCACAACATCCACCCCGGCCTGGTGCCCGGCATCGGCGTGGAGGAGCAGCGGATCCGCTACGGAACGGACCGCGTGGTCTTCGGCGTCGCCGCCACCCTCATCATCGCGTTCATCGTCTGGGGCATCACGTCGACGGAGTCCCTCAAGGCCGCCTCCGACTCCGCGCTCGCCTGGGTGGTCTCGAACACCGGCTGGCTGTTCAACTCGCTCATGGTCGTGGTGTTCGGCTTCATGGTGTTCATCGGGCTCAGCAAGTTCGGCTCCATCCCGCTCGGCCGGGACGGCGAGGAGCCCGAGTACTCGAAGTTCTCGTGGGTGGCCATGATGTTCTCCGCCGGCGTGGGGATCGGCCTGTTCTTCTTCGGTCCCTACGAGCCGCTCACCTACTACCTGTCGCCGCCCCCGGGGACCGCCGGGCCGGAGACGCCAGACGCCCTGCACCAGGCCCTGGCGCAGACCTTCTTCCACTGGGGCCTGAACGCCTGGGCGATCTACGCCGTCGTCGGCGCCGCGATCGCGTACGGCTCGTACCGGCGCGGCCGCGTCCCGCTGATGAGCTCCGTCTTCACGGCCCTGTTCGGCGCCCGGCACACGGAGGGCCTGGCCGGGCGGCTGATCGACATGTTCGCCATCGTCGCCACGCTCTTCGGCACGGCCGCGTCCCTGGGCATCGGGGCGCTGCAGGTGGGCCGCGGCGTCGAGATCGTGGCCGGCCTCGGGCGCCTGCCCAACGCGGCGCTGATCATCATCATCTCGGTCCTCACGGCCGGGTTCGTGGCCTCGGCGGTCTCCGGCATCAGCCGGGGCATCCGCTGGCTGTCCAACATCAACATGACCCTGTCGTTCATCCTGGCCCTGTTCGTGTTCGTCGCCGGGCCCACCCTCTTCATCCTCAACCTGGTGCCGGCCGCGATCGCGCAGTACTTCGCCGAGCTGCTGCACATGATGGGCAAGGGCGCGTCGTGGGGGCCGGAGGCGGCCGAGTTCGCGTCCTCGTGGACGGTCTTCTACTGGGCCTGGTGGGTTTCGTGGGCCCCGTTCGTCGGCGTCTTCCTGGCCCGCATCTCCCGGGGGCGGACGCTGCGCGAATACGTGTTCTACGTGCTGGCCGTGCCGTTCCTCGTGTGCGTCGCGGCATTCACCATCTTCGGCGGCACGACCATCAACTCCTACATCACCGGCGGACCGGTCGATCCGTCGGCCTCGCCCCAGGACCTGTTCTTCCAGATGCTCGCCTCGCTGCCGCTGGCGGAGTTCACGCCGATCCTGGCGATGGTGTGCATCTCGATCTTCTTCGTGACCAGCGCCGACTCGGCGTCGGTGGTCATGGGCATTTTGTCGCAGCGGGGCAAGCCGAACCCCACGTGGCGCGTCACGGTGTTCTGGGGCCTGGCGACGATGGGCATCGCCGTCGTCATGCTGCTCGTCGGCGGGGACACCGCCCTGCAGGGCCTGCAGAACCTCGTGATCGTTTCGGCCCTGCCGTTCGCGCTGATCTTCGTGCTGATGCTGATCTCGTTCGCACGGGACCTGGCCACCGACCCGCTCGTGATCCGCCGGCGCTACGCCCAGGCGGCCCTGCAGCAGGCGGTGAAGGCGGGGATCGACCAGCACGGGGACGACTTCGTGATCTCCGTCCGCAAGGCGCCCGAGGGGGTGGAGGGCGCGGGGGCGAGCTTCGACTCCACCGCGCCGCACGTCACCGAGTGGTACCAGCGCACGGACGAGGAGGGCCAGCCCGTCGACTACGACTACGAGGCCGGCGAGTACGCCGACGGCTGGACGCCCGAGGGCAGCGACCCCGCCGAGCCGGACGACGGCGGGACGGAGCGCACCGCCAGCCCGGAGGACGGCCGGACGGCGCACGGGACCGATGCGACCGGTCCGGAGGACACCGGGAACCCCCGCGGGCGGCAGGACCCCGGACCGGGCGGACCGGGCGGCGGGCGCGAGGAGGGCGACGCGGGGCGCCGCTGACGCGGCCCGGTCCCGGAGTCGCCGCGCGCCCGGTCGGCCGCCGGTTTCACCGCCGGCCGGAACCCGTCCTAGCGTGTGGGTGTGAAGCACTCCCCCGCCGCGTCGACGGCCCTCGTGATGGCCTCCCTGTTCAGCCAGCAGGGCGGGGCGGCCCTCGCCGTGCTCGTGTTCCCCGCCGCGGGGCCGCTCGGCGTCGTCGCGCTGCGCCTGGTGTTCTCGGCGGCGCTGCTCGTCGCGGTCGCGCGGCCGGCCCTGCGCAGCCTCGACCGGCGCCAATGGACGGCCGCCGCGGGGCTCGGCCTGGCGCTGGCGGGGATGAACGCCGCGATCTACGGGGCGATCGACCGGATCCCGCTCGGCGTCGCCGTGACCATCGAGGCCCTCGGCCCGCTGGTGCTCTCCGTCGTGGCCGGCCGCCGCGCCGCCGGGCTGGCCTGGGCCGGGCTCGCCCTGGCCGGGATCGTGCTGCTCGGCCGCGACGGCCTGGGCGGCGCCGCCGACGGGCTGGACCCGGTCGGCGTGCTGCTGGCCCTGGCCGCCGCGGCCTGCTGGGCCGCGTACATCCTCGCGAACCAGCGCGCCGGCTCCCTGTTCCCCGGCGTGAGCGGCCTGACGCTCGCCCTGGCGATCGGCTCGGTCGCCGTGCTCCCGGCGGCGATCGGCTCGGCCGGGACGGCGCTGCTGGATCCGGTCGTGCTCGCCGTGGGCCTGGGGGTGGCGCTGCTGTCCTCGGCCGTGCCGTACGCCCTCGAGATGCAGGCCCTGCGACGGCTGCGCGCCTCGACGTTCGCGATCGTCGTCTGCCTGTCCCCGGTGGCCGCCGCCGTCGCCGGGCTCGTGGTGCTGGGGCAGTCGCTCGGCTGGCTCGACGTCCTGGGCATGGCCCTGGTCGTCTGCGCCGGGATCGGCGCCGTCAGGATGGAGGCCCGTCCCCGCCCCTGAGGCGCCAGGTCCCGGCGCCCGGCCCCTGCCGCGGGGACGCCAGGGACACATTCGTGCGCCGGCCCTCCCCCGTCCCCGGCGTGTCGCGACCGACACGCCGGTATCCGGTGCCGCGTTCACGCCACCGGGGAGCCGATGTGTCCCGGGCGTCCCCAGGCCGCCGGCCCCGGCGCCTCCCGCCCCGGGCTGCCCTTGAGAACGTCCCGGAGCGGGCTTACGGTGGTGTCCCCGACGAGCAGGAGGTGCGTGATGACCGAGAATCTGGAGCCTCTGGACCCGGCCGACGCCGAGGCGCTGGCGACCGGCGCGATCGACGCCGAGGACGCGCGCCCCGCGGAGGACCCCGGCGACAACCCGGGCGTCGACGAGGACCGTTCGGTGCTCTTCGAGGACCGGCGGACGGGCGAGGACACCCCGGACTACGACGACGGCCTGGGTGTCGACGAGGACCTCGACCCCAAGAACCTCTGACCCGGGGCGCCGACCCGGGGCACCGGGCGCGGCGGCGGGCCCGGCACCTGGGGATGGTGCCGGGCCCGCCTTTTCCGGGGGGCTAGTCGAGGACCTTCCGGGTGCCCTCGGCGGTGAGCAGGACGGCCACCAGGCCGGCCACGAGGACCGCGATCCAGAACCCGGCGACGGCCACCGTCCCGCCGACCAGCACCAGGCCGGAGGCGATCATCGGGGTGAAGCCGGCGCCCAGCGTCGAGGCGCCCTGGTAGGCCAGGGAGGCGCCGGTGTAGCGGACCCGCGTCGGGAACTGCTCGGCGATGTAGGCGCCGATCGGGCCGTAGAGCAGGCCCTGGACCAGGCCGTTGCCGACGACGATGGCGACCGCGAAGCCCCACAGGGTCCCGCTGTCTAGCAGGAGCAGCAGCGGGTAGGCGAGGACGATGCCGGTGACGCTGCCGACGATGAGCATCCGGCGCCGGCCGAAGCGGTCGGACATCCGGGCGGCCCAGAACGTGACGAGGAGCGTCAGGATGGCGCCGACCGCCTTCCAGTTGAGCACGCCCTCGCGGTCCACGCCGTTGCCGACGGCCACCGAGACGCCCCACATGGTGAGGAGTCCCTGGCAGCAGTAGAAGCTCATGGTCGCGACCAGGGTGAGGACGACGGCGCGCGGGTGGTTGCGCAGCACGTCCAGGATGGGCAGGCGGGCCCGGCGCGACTCGGACTCGTCCTGCAGCTTCTGGAACATCGGGGTCTCGGCGACCTTCAGGCGGATGACCAGGCCCACGGCGATCAGGACGGCCGAGAGCAGGAACGGCACGCGCCAGCCCCACTCGAGGAACTCGTCGCCGGTCACGGCGGAGAAGAAGGAGACGACGAGCGTGGCGAGGATGGCGCCGGCGGGGCCGCCGCCGTTGGCGAACGCGGTCGCGAAGCCGCGGCGGCTCTGGGGCGCGTGCTCCAGGGCCATCAGGGCGGCGCCGCCCCACTCGCCGCCGACGGCGATGCCCTGCAGGACGCGCAGCAGCACGAGCGCGATGGGTGCCGCGATGCCGATCTGCGCCGTGGTCGGGAGCATGCCGATGAACGTGGTGCCGACGCCCATGATGAGCATGGACAGGACCAGCATCTTCTTGCGTCCGACGCGGTCGCCGAAGTGCCCGAACACGACCCCGCCGAGGGGCCGGGCGAGGTAGCCGGCGGCGAGCGTCGCGAACGAGGCGAAGACCGCGAAACCGGGCCCGAGGTTGGAGAAGAAGACGGGGCCGAACACGATGGACGCCGCCGTCGCGTACAGGATGAAGTCGTAGTACTCGATGGCGCTGCCGACGAAGCTCGAGGCGAGGATCCGCCGCATGTCCTTCGTGTTGAGGGACTCGGGCGCCGCGGTCGCCGCGGGGGCCGGGCCGCTGGGCCGGACGTGGGTGCTGTTGCTCACTGGGATGCTCCTGGACGGGTGGGGCTTACGCGGGGACGCGGTCGGCGGCGGGACGGAGGACGATGGAGTCGAGGTCGTCGGGGATGTGGACGGGGCCGGCGAAGTTGCGGGCGGCGGCCCGCCACGCGTCGTCGTCGGCCGTGCCCGGGACGAGGTGGTGCAGGGCGAGCTGCCGGGCCCCGGCCTCCGTGGCGACGCGGGCCGCGTCGGCGGCGGAGGTGTGGGACTTGTAGTGGTGGTCGCGGGCGGCCCGGGATCCGACGTCGTCCCGGCCCGCGTACATGGACTCGATGAAATCGAAGTCGATGGCCTCGTGCAGCAGCAAGTCGGTGTCGCGGGCCAGCCGGACCATGTTCGGGGTGTAGCAGGTGTCCCCGGAGATCGTCACGGAGCCACCCGCGGTCTCGAACCGGAACCCGAAGGCCGGCGCCACGGGCGGGTGCTGGACCAGGATCGCCGTGACGGTGACGAGCTCGTCGCGGTGGATCACGAACGGCTCCATGTCCGGCGTCGGGTTGTCGTTCGGGTGGTACCCGGTCCCCGCCGGGATCTCGATGTCCCTGGCCGTGAACAGCTCGTGCGGGCTGGGCCGCAGGGAGTCGATGATCCTGTCGTTCAGGTCCGTGGCGTGGGCGCGCATCAGCAGGTCGAACATCTCGCGGGTCCCCGGCGTCGGGCACTCGGGCGCCAGCGGGGTCGGCGGGACGGCGGCGCGCGGCGAGGCGGGCGGCAGGACGCCGCGGTTGCCGGGGCCGACGACCGGCACGGGGTCGCCGGTCCGCTCCAGCAGCTCGTAGAGGCCGAACACGGCCAGCGACGCGAGGTCGACCGTGTGGTCCGAGTGCAGGTGCGTCAGGAAGATGCCGCGCAGGTTGCGCAGCGCCAGCCCCGCCTCGGAGAGGCGGCGGCCGACGCCGTGGCCGCAGTCGACGAGGTAGAACGCGTCCCCGACGACGACGGCGGTGGCGATTCCCGTCCGCCGGCTCGGCCGGTCCGCGCGCCACCACTTGGGCCCGCCGGCGGTGCCCAGGGTGACGACGCGGGGCGCGGCCTCCGCGGTGGCGAGGGTGTGGTCCATGTGTGGTGCTCCAGATCTTGGCGGGCTGTTTTCTCCAGTGTGCTCCGCGTCACGTAATATGGGAACTCAATAGACTGAATGGAAAGCATCAGGAGAATCTATGAGTGAGGTCACGCTGCGGCAGCTGCAGTACTTCCTTGCCGCCGTGGACCTGGGCTCCATCACGGCGGCGGCGGAGCACTGCCACATCTCCCAGGCCGCGGCGTCCATGGCCATCGCGCAGCTCGAGAAGGCCGTGGGCGCGCCGCTGCTGGTGCGCCACCGTTCCCGCCGCGTCGTGCCCACGCCGGCCGGGCGGGAGTTCGCGGTCCACGCCCGCGGGGTCCTGGACCGGCTCGTGGAGGCCCGGGAGTCCGTCGCGGAGAGCCTGGGCGCGATGCGCGGGCCCCTCCGGATCGGCACCAGCTTCACGCTCTCCCCGCGCGTGGTCCCGCTGCTGGCCGAGCACTTCACGCGCGAGCACCCCGCCGTCGACCTGCGCCTCACGGAGGGGGCGCCGACCTCCCTGCAGGAGGACGTCCTGGGGGGACGCCTGGACGTGGCCTTCGTGTACGCGCTGCAGGCGAACGAGGGAGTCGAAACGGTCGACATCGCGCCCGTGCGGCTCCACGCCATGCTGCCCGCCGGGCACCGTCTCGCCGGACTGGAAAGCGTCAGGCTGCGCGACCTCGTCCAGGAGCCCGCCGTCCTGCTCGACGTCCCGCCCACCGCCCAGCGGCTCACCGAGATCGTCGAGGCCGCCGGGCTTCGGCTCGACGTGCGGTGGACCAGCCCCAACATGGAGACCATCCGCTCGCTCGTCGGACGCGGCCTCGGGTTCTCCTTCGCCAACAGCCTGCCCGCCACCGGGGCCACGTTCGCCGGGCCCGAGGTCGTCTACCGGCCCATCGCCGACCGGATCCCGGCCAACCGGATCGTCGGCGTCGTCCCGCCGGGGCGCCTGCCCCGCCGCGTCGCCGAGGCGATCGACCTGCTCTCCACCACCGATACGGAAGGACACCCGACACCGTGAACCCCACCCCCGAGGCCCCGCGGCTCGAGCACACCGCCACCATCGAGGTCGACGTCGACGCCCCCATCGACATCGGCGCCACCGCCAACGGCGTCCGCCGCGTCGTCCCCATCCGCGGCGGCCGCGTCACCGGACCCGGCCTCCAGGGCCGCGTGCTCAACGCGGGGGCGGACTTCCAGCGCTACCCCTCCGAGGACGTCGCCCACCTGTCCGCCGACTACGTCCTGGAGCTCGACGACGGACACCGGATCCTCGTCGAGAACCTCGCCCTGCGCACCGGGGACCCCGAGGACCTGCGGCGCATCATGGCCGGGGAGACCGTGGACCCGTCCCGCATCTACTTCCGTTGCGTCCCCACGCTCAGCGCCGACGACTCCGGTCCGCACGCCTGGGTGAACCGGACCCTGTTCATCGGCACCGGCGAACGGCGCCCGAGCGGCGTGCGGATCGACGTCTTCCGGGTGCGGTAGGGACGCCGCGGCCCGGCGCGCCTACACTTCTGGCATGGAATCCCTCGCCGCCTCCGCAGGTCCCGCCCTGGACCTCGTCGGATGGGTCGCGGCCACGGCCGGGCTCGCGTTCCTCGTGGCGGCGCTGGTCGCGCGACGGCGCGCGCGCCGCTGGCGCACGGCCCACGGCGAGATCCGCACGCTCGAGGGCCAGCCGTGCGTCGTGTGGACGACGGAGGACGACACGGTGCAGTCGGAGGCCCTCCCGGCCGGCCTGCGGGAGACGGGCGGGCCCCGGCTGGCCGCCCACGGCGCGGCGGACCGCGGACCCGCGGGGCGCGCGGCGCCCCCCGAGCACGCGACGGTGCACTACGTCCCCGGCAGCCGCCGCAAGTGGCGGCTCGAGCCGCCGGAGGACCACGCGCGGATCCTGTTCCGCACCGCGGGCGCGCTCGGTGGGCTCTTCCTGGCGGCGCAGGCCCTCGGGCTCGCCGCCGCGGCCGCCGCATAGGAGCGCGCGGACGCCTAGAGTGGGCCCATGTCCCCCACCACCTTCGACGCCGAGGCCGTGCTCTTCGACCTCGACGGCACCCTGATCGACTCGACCGCCGCGACCGAGCGCGCCTGGACCCGGTGGGCCGACGAGCTCGGCCTCGACGGGTTCGTCTACCGCTTCCACGGCGTCCCGGCCTACCGGATCGTGGCCGCCCACGTCGAGCCGGAGCGGCAGGCGGAGGCCCGCGCCCTGATCGACCGGCTGGAGGCCGCGGAGACCGACGGGATCGTCGTCAAGGCCGGCGCCCAGGAGCTGCTGGACTCGCTGCCGGCGGAACGCTGGACGATCGTGACCTCCTGCACGCGCGGGCTGGCGGGCGTGCGCATGGCGGCCCTCGGGCTCTCCGCCCCCGGGCACATGGTCACCGTGGACGACCTGACCCACGGCAAGCCCGACCCCGAGGGGTACCTGCTCGGCGCGCGGCGCCTCGGCGTCGACCCGGCGCGGTGCCTGGTCGTCGAGGACGCCCCGGCCGGCGTGGAGGCCGGGCGCGCCTCCGGGGCCGCGGTGCTGGCGGTGTCCGGGACGCACGCCGCCGGGGAGCTGGCGGGGGCCGACGCCGTCGTCGACTCCCTGGAGCGCGTCCGCGCGGCGGCCGGCCCGGCGGGCCTGGCCATCGAGCTGGCCTGACCCGGCCGCGGTGGCGTGCGACGATGTCCGCATGCCCACCCGCATCCTGCTGATCGCCGACACGCACCTGCCCCGGCGCGCCCGCGGGCTGCACCCGGACCTGTGGCGCGAGGTGGAGGCCGCGGACGTCGTCCTCCACGCCGGCGACTGGGTCGACGAGGCGACGCTGGACGCCCTGGAGGGGCGCTCGCGGCGGCTGGTCGGGGTCTGGGGGAACAACGACGGGCCGGGACTCCGGGCGCGGCTGCCGGAGGTCGCGCGCGTGGAGCTGGACGGCGTGCGCTTCGCGATGGTCCACGAGACGGGACCGGCCGCCGGGCGCGAGGCGCGGTGCGCCGCGGACTACCCCGACGCCGACGTCCTGGTCTTCGGGCACAGCCACATCCCGTGGGACACGGTGGCCCCGACCGGCCTGCGCCTGCTGAATCCCGGCTCCCCCACGGACCGGCGGCGGCAGCCGGTCTGCACGTTCATGCGGGCCGTCGCCGACGGCGGGGCGCTGCGCGGCGTCGAGCTCGTCCCGGTGGACCGGGTGTAGGGCCGCGCTAGCGCCGGTGGTACGCCTCCTGCAGGCTACGGACCTCCGCGGCCAGGTCCTCCACCGGACCGTCCACGGGGACCCCCGGCGCAACGGCCCCGATGGGCAGCGGCGCGACCGGGCCCGGAGCGACGCCGAACCCGGCGAGCCAACGGCCGAGCTGCTCCGAGGACGAGGCGTACGCGATCCGGCCCAGCCCCACCCACGCGTGGGCGGCCGCGCACATCGGGCAGTGCTCCCCCGACGTGTAGACGGTCGCCGCGGCGCGCTCGGCGGGCGCGAGGTGCTCCGCCGCCCAGCGGGCGATCGCGAACTCCGGGTGCCGGGTCCGGTCCCCGTCCTTGACCCGGTTGCGGTCCTCGAACAGCACGGCGCCGTCGGACGCGACGAGGACCGAGCCGAACGGCTCGTCGCCGTCCTCGAGCGCCTCGCGCGCCAGTTCGACGCAGCGGCGGAGATGGGTCAGGTCGTTCCCGTCGATGGCCATGGGACCAGTATCCCTAGAATCGTCGGGTGCCCTCCCCTTTCCGCCGCCTCCACCCCGCCTGGGCCGTCGCCGCACTGACGCTGCTCGCGCTGGTCGCCGGCGCCGCGTTCCGCTCGACCACCGGCGCCCTGTTCGCTCCGCTGGAGTCCGAGTTCGGCTGGACCCGCACCGGCACCAGCGGGGCCGTCACCCTGAACCTGGTTGTGTACGGCCTGACCGCCCCCTTCGCCGCAGCCGCCATGGAGCGGTTCGGCATCAAGCGCGTGGTCGTCGCGGGCCTCGCCCTGACCGCGCTGGGCAGCGGGCTGACCGTATTCATGGACTCCCTCTGGCAGCTGTGGGTCCTCTGGGGCCTGTTCGTCGGCACCGGCACGGGCGTCATGGCCCTGGTGTTCGGCTCGATCGTCGCCAACCGGTGGTTCGCCACGCGCCGCGGCCTGGTCATGGGCCTCTTCTCGGGGGCCAACGCGTGCGGGCAACTGGTCTTCCTGCCCGCCGTCGTCGCCCTGGCCCAGGACCCGGGGTGGCGCGCGGCGGCCCTCGCGACGGCGCTGGTCGCGGCACTCATCATCCCGCTGTTCGCCCTGTTCTTCGCCGACTCCCCCGCCCAGCGCGGGCTCCTGCCGTACGGGGCCCCGCCGTCGTCCTCCCCCGGGACTACGGCGGACGACGGCGGCGCGCCGGCCAGCGCGGCACCCGCCCATGGCGGGCCGCCCGCGGAGCCGGCCGGCAGGATGGCCGTGCGCGTGCTGCGGGAGGCCGCGGGCCACCGCCCCTTCTGGGTCCTCGTATTCACGTTCGCCGTCTGCGGCTGGTCCACGAACGGCCTGGTCCAGACGCATTTCATCCCCGCCGCGCACGACCACGGCATGCCGGCCACCACCGCGGCCGGGCTGCTCGCCCTCATCGGGATCTTCGACCTCGTGGGGACCGTCGCGTCCGGGTGGCTGACGGACCGGTTCAATCCGGCCGTGCTGCTCATGGCCTACTACGGGCTGCGCGGTCTCTCCCTCGTCTTCCTGAACACGCTGCTCGGTCCGGAGATCGCGGCGCCGCTGTGGGTGTTCATCGTCTTCTACGGGCTGGACTGGGTCGCGACCGTCCCGCCCACCGTGGCCCTGTGCCGGACGCACTTCGGGGTGGAGCGCGCCGGCGTCGTCTTCGGATGGGTCTTCGCGGCGCACATGGTGGGCGCGGGCATCGCCTCGGTCGCCGCGGGCTGGCTGCGCGAGGCGACGGGCTCCTACCTGCTGGCCTGGCTGTCCGCCGCCGTGCTGTGTTGGCTGGCGGCCGCCTCGCTGTGGGGCGTCCGGGCCGCCCCGCGCCCCGAGCGGGAACTCGAGCGCGCGGCGTAGCGGTCCCGGCCACCGAGACGGCCCGCGGACGCGCGGGAGCCTCCCGGCCGGAGGGGGAACCGGCCGGGAGACCCGTGGGGGCGCTACGCCCCCTGCCCTACGCGCGGGCGGGGCGCCTCCCGACGCGTCCCAGGGCCGCCCCCAGGAGGGCCACCGCGAGGAAGCCGGCGGTCAGCGCCATCCCATCGGTCGGCCCGGAGGCCGTCGCGGCACTCGAGAGGACGGTGCACAGGCCCGGGGCCCGGTCATCGCCGGTTCCCTGCTCTCCGGCCGACCCCGACGACTCGAGGGTCCCGCTCCCGCTGGCGGTCACCGTGGAGTCCGCGCCGAGGGTGCCGCTCCCGGCATCTCCGTCCGCAAGCGAACCCTCCGCGCCCGCCGTCGACGTGCCGGCGGTGGCGACGCCGGCGTGCGTGCCGGTCGCGGTGCCGGCGTCGGTCCCGGATTCGGCGCCGGCACCAACGGTCGCGTCGTGCTCCGCGTCGGTCGCGGTGTCGGTGCCGTGGTCGGCGTCCGTCTCCGTCCCCGCAGAGGCGTCGGTTCCCGCATCGGCGCCCGCGTCGGCGCCGACCGTGCCGGAGCCGTGGTTCACACCGCCGGTGGTTCCGCCGTCGCCTTCGTGGCCGTCGCCCGCGTCGGCGCCCTCGTCACCCTCGTCGGGGTGCGGAGCCTCCTCGCCGTCGTCCGGATGCGGAGCCTCCTCGTCGCCGGTTGCTGGCGTCGCCTCCGAGCCGGTGGCGTTGCTGTCGCCGAGGACAGAGATGGCGTTCCCGCCGACCGACACCGGGGCGTCCGCGTCCACGACCGCCTGGGTCCCGGACGCCGCGCCCTCGTCGCCCGAGGTCGCCGCCCCGGCATCGCCCGCCGCGGCACCGTCACCGGCACCCGCATCGGACCCGGCCGTCGAACCCGACGAACCGCTGCCCCCAACCACGGACACGGCGTTACCGCCGACCGTCACCGGGGCATCCGCGTCCACGACCGCCTGGGTCCCAGACGCCGCGCCCTCGTCGCCCGAGGTCGCCGCCCCGGCATCGCCCGCCGCGGCACCGTCGCCAGCACCCGCATCGGACGCCGCCGCCGAACCCGACGAACCGCTGTCCCCAACCACGGACACGGCGTTACCGCCGACCGTCACCGGGGCGTCCGCATCCACGACCGCCTGGGTCCCAGACGCCGCGCCCTCGTCGCCCGAGGTCGCCGCCCCGGCCGGCTCCGTCCCGGCACCATCCGCGGCGGTGCCGTCGCCGGTTCCTGGCGTCGCCTCCGAGCCAGTGGCGTTGCTGTCGCCGAGGACAGAGATGGCGTTCCCGCCGACCGTCACCGGGGCGTCCGCGTCCACGACCGCCTGGGTCCCGGACGCCGCGCCGTCGTCGCCCGAGGTCGCCGCCCCGGCCGGCTCCGTCCCGGCACCATCCGCGGCGGTGCCGTCGCCGGTTCCTGGCGTCGCCTCCGAGCCAGTGGCGTTGCTGTCGCCGAGGACAGAGATGGCGTTCCCGCCGACCGTCACCGGGGCGTCCGCGTCCACGACCGCCTGGGTCCCGGACGCCGTGCCCTCGTCGCCCGAGGTCGCCGCCCCGGCATCGCCCGCCGCGGCACCGCCACCGGCACCCGCATCGGACGCCGCCGTCGAACCCGACGAACCGCTGTCCCCAACCACGGACACGGCGTTCCCGCCGACCGTCACGGGAACGTCGACCTCAACGACTCCCTGCTGCCCGCCGAGGAGGGCATCGGTTCCCGAGGTGGTGGCGCTCGGCGCGTCCGCGTCGCCGCCGGCGTCCGTGGCCGCTCCCTCGGACGTCGAGTCTCCGACCCCGGAGACCGCGTTGCCGCCCACGGTGACAGGGGCGGTGGCGTCGACCACGGCCTGGTTTCCCGAGGCCGCGCCGTCGTCGCCGGAGGTGGTGGCGGCCGTGGCGGCCGCCGCTCCGAGGGCTACGACGCCCCCGGCCAAGAGGGCGCCGTAGAGCCCCCGCTGTAAGCACTTGCGCATGGTTCTGCTCCTGAAGACTGGTGTTGTTGCGGCGGCGAGCGCCGCGGGACCGTGCCACCGCCAGGGGTGGCGCGGCCGCACTCAGTCGGGAGTGGAACCGGGGTCGAAGGCCGGCCCGTCGGGCAGGAGGGCGTCGCCGGCGGCGCGCACGAGCGCTGCGGCGAATTCGAGCGGTACGGGGCCGCAGGGGCAGTCGGCCATCGGCGGACCGGCCCCGCCGGCTGCGCCCGCTGCCGCTCCCCCGGTCGCGCCGAGTGGTGCGGGTGCAGGGGCGCCGTAAGGCCCGTGGGCGGACGACGGCGGCGCCGCCGCATCCCGCTCCACGGCGCCGGAGAGGAAGTCGACAAACTGGCCCCAGAGGTTGCGGTCGCCGTCCAAGGCCGGGTCCTGCCCGCCAAGGAGGAGCTCCGGGAGGACCTCGAGACCTGGCGGCGCCGCGTCCTCGCCCGATCCGGGATCGTCGGCGGAGCCGCCGACAACGGACTCGGTCTCCGGGGCGGGGTCGGGCGCGGTCGAGACCCGGTCCGCCGAAGGCGCTGCGGCATCGTCTGCAACCGGTGGCGCCGGGACGGGGGCCCCGGCGGGCGCGCTGGCGTTCTTCGGCTCTGCCGGTGCGGGCTCCACGGGGACCGGGACCTCGGCCCGGGGCAGGACCGCTTCCAGGACCGGGGGCTTCACCGAGTCGGCCACGCCGCCGACGGCACCGGTCACCGGCTTCACGGCCTCCACCGCGGACTCGGCGGCGGGGCCGGCCGTATCGACGGCGTCGACGACCACCGGCACAGCCACATCCTCGACGGCGTCGACGGCCGGCTTGGCCGTCCCGGCGATGGACTCAAGCGCCGGCTCGGCGGAGTCGACGATGGGCTCGACCGCAGGCTTCGCCGTGTCGAGGACTGGCCCGGCAGTGTCCGTCATGGGCTCCCGCGCGGGCGCCTCGGCGACCGGTGCCTTGGCGGGCGTGGGGGCCACGGGTTCGCTCACGGTCTCGAGCGCACCCTTGACCGCACCCGGGTCTACCGTCTCCGGGGAGGCCTGGGTCCCGCTCGGCGCGGATGAGCCGGCCTTCGCCACGGTGCCGCCGGTCGTGGCGGTCTCAGTCACCGGGAAGGTGGCCTCGTCGACGACGGACAACGCGGGCGCGGTGGTCTCCGCCTGCGCCGCCGAGGCTCCGAGCCAGAGGCCTCCGACCCCCAGTCCAAGACCCAGGGCAACGCGGGATGCGGCGGCAAGCGTCGCCAGACGTCCCCCCACAATGCACCCCCCGATGAGCGCGGCCCCGGACGACCGGTCCGAGGCGGAATTGGCTCCACGGTAAGCACGGGCGAAGCGAAAGTAAACACCTAAACGTGGGGGTGTCCAAGCTGCCGGTCGTGGCCTACGGTCGCCCTAGGCAGGGGGCTGTGAAACCCGGCCGGAGGATGTAAACCATCACCTTTCAGGACCGGGCGTCGGCTTCTAGACGGAACAGTCCAGAATGCGGCTGAGGACGGGGTTTGCGGCCGAAGAGACTATGGCGAATTTCACAATCTGAGTGAATATTGATGTCAAGTCTTCCTTCTCCGGACGGTTTGGGATACGAAACCGTTATATGACCGGGGAGGTTACATCACAGTGAAAAAACAAGATTCAAGCGACGCGCCCCATTCCGGAGGGGATTCCCACGCCCCCGTGCGCCCTGGAGAGAGCGTCGAGCGCCGGCTCCGCATCGCCGTCGTCGCCCGGCCGCACCACCCCCTGGTGGTGCCGTTCGCCGGTCACGTCGAGTCCCACACCGCCCAACTGGCGGCGGCCCTGCACCGGCGCGGCCACGAGGTCACCGTCTTCTCCAAGGAAGGCAGCCACGTTCCCTGCGGCCTGGTCGAAACCATGGACGCGGCGTTCGACATCGACGGCTATCCCAAGGACGGCGAGTTCCGGGCGTTGCACGCGCGCCTGGACGGGGCGATGAACGAGGCCATGGACGTGGTTCTCGGCGGGGCGTTCGACGTCGTGCTCAATGCCTCGGACAGCCCGGTCGTTCCGCAGCGCCTCGCCGGCTTCCCGGCGGTGCACGTCCATCATTTCCGGGAGGCGCACCGGGTGCGCATGGCGCTGCGGGGCGGGCTCCGCTCCGATCCGCTCCACGCCCACATCACGGTCTCGGAGCCGAATGCGATCGCCTGGCGGCCGTACATCCCGCGGATGGAGACCATCCCCCCGGGAATCGACATGCACTGGTGGCGCCCCGTCGACGAGAAGGAGCCCGGCACGGCCGTCTGGACCGGCCGCATCGCCCCGCACAAGGGCCCGCACGTGGCGCTTGAGGCAGCGACGCAGGCCGGGCTCCGGCTGACGCTGGCTGGCCGGGTGGAGGACCACGACTACTTCACCGAAGAGGTGGTCCCGCGCCTGAACCACCACCACAAGTACGTCGGACACCTCCGGCCGGAGGAGCTGGCCCCGCACCTCGCCTCCGCCGAGGTGTTCCTGAACGCCCCGCAGTGGGAGGAGCCGTTCCCACACGCGGCGCTCGAGGCGATGGCCTGCGGCACGCCCGTGGCCGCGCTGCCCAGCGCCTCCGCCAAGGAGCTCCTCGTGCCCGGCACCGGGGTCGTCGCGGAGGACTGCTCGCCGCAGGCGCTCGCCCGCGCGGCCCTGCGGGCCCGGCGGCTCTCTGGGGCCGAGGCCCAACTCCACGCCCGGGGCTACTCCCTGGGCCGGATGACACAGCGGTTCGAGGACCTCATGGAGCGCCTCGTCGACGTGGCGGAGCACCCGCCAGCCGAGGGGCGGACCGCACTCCACGCGGCCTCGCGGAGGCCGGCCGCCGGTGCCGCGAGGGCGGCGGCGCGGTCCGCGGGCACCACCGGGGACGGGACGACGGGGGCCCTCGCCGGGACCGGCGCGTAGCCGCCGCGCACGGACGAAGGGGGACGGCGGCGGGAGCCCCGCCGTCGTCCCCCTCTTCCATGCCCCGGAGGAGGGCCGAGTCAGCCCAGCGGGGCGCGGTGGCCGCGCAGGCCGAGGAACTCGGGACGCGGACCGCCGAGCACGAGGCGGTCGACGTCCTCGTCCGCCAGGGTCCGGAAGTGGCGGCGGCGGGACAGGAAAAACACGACCCCGAGCGCGACCCAGACGGCCAGGGCAGTGAAGGACTGCGGGCCGAGGAGCGCGGGCGAGCCGGGCACCAGCAGGAGCCCGAGGAACGCCACGGCCGTGACGGCGCCGAGCGCGCTGAGGATCTTCTTCGACGTGGAGCGGGTGCCCTCCACCTCGCCGGGGCGGTCCGGAACGTGGTTCCAGCGGAAGACCTTGTAGGCGCACAGGCAGGTGTACAGGTAGGCCACGGTGACCCCGACGGCGCTCATGTCGACGACCCACACGAGGGCGGCCCGGCCGAACCACGGGGTGATGAGGCAGACCGCGGCGACGAACCAGATCCCCGCCGACGGCGTCTTGTGCACCGGGTGGAGCTTGGCGAACCGGCCGGGGATCATCTGGGCGCGCCCCATGGCCAGCAGGAGCCGGCTGGCGGAGACGAAGAACCCGTTGAGGCCGGTGCCCACGCCCATGGCCACGCCGATCGCCAACAGCGCCATGCCGCCCCCGCCGAGGGCCCCGGTCAGGGCGTCCGCGGAGCCCCAGGCGGCGTCGCCGGAGACCACACGCTCCCAGGGGCCGGCGAGCGCCACGGAACCGATCATCGCGGCGTAGAGCAGGGCGGCCGCGGCGATGGCCAGGACGATCAGGCGCATGGCCTTGCTCGGCGCGAAGTCGAACTCCTCCGAGGCCTGCGGGACGTTGTCGAAGCCGACGTAGGCCCACGGGGCGATCGCGACGATGGCCAGGATCGCGGAGATCGGGGCCACGCCGTCGGGGAAGGCCGGCGTCGCGTTCGACAGGACCACCCCCGGGCTCATGAGGACCCCGACGAGGATGGCCGCCACCGCGACGAGCATGACGATGCAGGCAATGAACTGCACCCGACCGGACAGGGCCGCCCCGCGCACGTTCAGCAGCGCGAACACCACCAGGGCGGTCATCGAGATCAGGACCTCGACGAGGTACACGTCGAACCCGGCGATCGTATAGAGGTGTCCCTGCTGGACGATGTCCGGCAGCAGCCTGCGGAACAGCAGCCCCAGGGCCGACGCGTTGAGGGCGACGATGCACGTGTAGCCCAGCGTCAGGAACCACCCCGCGAAGAAGGCCTGCGTCCGGCCGAACCCGATCAGCGCGTAGGCGAGCTCGCCGCCGGAGACCGGGAAGCTGCGGATGAGCATCCCGTAGCTGACGGCGATGACGACCATGAGTGCCCCGCCGATCAGGAAGCCCGTGATCGCGCCCACGGGCCCCGCGGTGCCGAGCCAGTCGGTCGGCAGCACGAACGCGCCCCAGCCGACGGCGGAGCCGAGCGCGACGGCCCAGACCCAGCCGGGTTTCAGCGTCTTGGCGAGGCGCTCGGGGTCGCCTCCGGCTGCGGCAGGGACGCCTGCGCCCGGCGTGCCGGGTCGGGGGCCGGCCCCGGAGGGCGGAGTCGGTGGGGTCATCGGAACCTCGTTCCCTAGGGGCTCGCGCGCCGCACGCCGGGGGTTGGCACGCTGCGCTGGTCGCGGGGAACCCTAGCACGCGGGGCGGCGCCGTTCACGGGGTTTCCGGCGGCGGACGCGCGGCAGCGCCGCGGGGCCCACCACCCCGCGGCGCCGCCCGGCCGGTGGCCTCCTAGACGTAGTCCTTGTACTTGTCGAGGATGCGGACCGGCTTCTTCAGGGCGTCCCGGCGGAACGGGTCGCCCAGCTCGCGGGTGCACATGACCTCGATGACCGTGGTCTTGCCGTCGACCATCTGCGCGTTGATGGCCTCCTTCAGGGCCGCGCCCACGTTCTCGAGGCGGTCGACGACGACGCCCTCGGCGCCCATCGAGCGGGCCATCTCGGCGAAGCTCTCGCCGTTGTCGAGCTCGCCGGCGACGAAGCGGCGGTTGTAGAACTCGACCTGGTTCTTCTTCTCGGCGCCCCACTGGCGGTTGCGGAAGACGACGGCGGTGACCGGGATGTCGTGCCGCACGGCGGTGAGGACCTCGCCCATGCTCATGGCCCAGGCGCCGTCGCCGGCGTACGCCACGGCCGGGCGGTGCGGGGCCGCGGCCTTGGCGCCGATGATGGTCGGCAGCGCGTAGCCGCAGTTGCCGAAGCTCATCGGGGCGAAGAAGCTGCGCGGCTTCTCGAAGCGCAGGTAGCTGTGGGCCACGGAGTTGATGTTGCCGATGTCCGTGGAGACCATGACGTCCTCGGGCATGGCGCTCTCGAGCTCGCGCAGGACCTGGCGCGGGTGCAGCCAGTCGCCCTCCTCCTGCTCGGCCTCGGCGATGACGTCCAGCGAGTACTCGTCGCGCTCGTGGGTCCACTCGGAGAGCTCCTGCTCCCAGTCCGCCTTGACCTGCTTGACGTACGCGGCGCGCTCGGCCTTGGTGGAGTCCGCGGCGAGGTCGCGGCCGGCCAGGCGCTCGACGAGCTCGGCGGCGACGGCCTTGGCGTCGCCCGTGATGCCGACGTCGATCTTCTTGACCAGGCCGAGCATCTTGTGGTCCGCGTCGACCTGGATGATGCGCGCGTTCTCGGGCCAGTAGGCCTGGCCGTACTGGGGCAGCGTGCCGAACGGGCCGAGCCTGGTGCCGAGGGCCAGGACGACGTCGGCCTCGGAGATGAGCCGCATGCCCGCCTTGGAGCCCTGGTACCCGAGCGGGCCGGCCCACAGCGGGTGGCTGGCCGGGAACGAGTCGTTGTGCTGGTAGCTGTTGACGACGGGGGCGCCGAGCCGCTCGGCGAGCGCCTTGCACTCCTCGACGCCGTCGGCCATGACCACGCCGCCGCCGGAGACGATCACGGGGTTCTTGGCCTCGGCGAGGAGTTCGACGGCGGCGGCCAGGCTGGCGTTGCCGCCCGCGCCGCGGTCGACGCGGCTGGGGCGCGGGATCTCGGTCTCGACCTCGCCGTAGAAGTAGTCGCGGGGGATGTTCAGCTGGGTCGGGCCCATCTCCGACATGGCGCGGTCGAAGCAGCGGGCCGTGAACTCGGCCATGCGGGACGGGTTGACGACGTGGCCCTGGTACTTCGTGAACTCCTGGAACATCGGCAGCTGGTTGGCCTCCTGGAAGCCGCCCAGCCCGATGCTGTTCGTCCCGGCCTCCGGGGTGATCATGACGACCGGGCTGTGGGCCCAGAAGGCGGCGGCGATGCCGGTGACGCAGTTGCTGATGCCGGGGCCGTTCTGGCCGATGACGACGCCGTGGCGGCCGCTGGCGCGGGCGTAGCCGTCCGCCATGTGCGCGGCGCCCTGCTCGTGGACGACGGGGACCAGCCGGATGCCGGCCGGCGCGAAGATGTCCATCGCGTCCATGAAGGCCGAGCCCATGATCCCGAAGATGTCGGTCACGCCGTTGGCGACCATCGTCTCGACGAAGGCCTCGGACGTCGTCATCCGCTGCTTGCCCTGGACGACCTCCCGCCCCGGCTGCGCTCCGCTCTTCTCGACCTGCGCTTCGCTCATCTCGAGTCTCCTTGTGGATTGCCGGGCACCGCTCCTGTTCCGGATTCCGGTGCGATTCGTTCCCGAAACCGGGATTCGTGTTCAAGCTATGCGACTTGGCTCACAACAGTCAAGGGCTATCTTGTTTTTTAGTGCGGATGGTACGGTTTTTTGAAACAGGAGCGATTGGAGGTGCCGCCATGGAGGGCGTGACCGAACCGGAGCTGGGCGCCGCGGGCAGCGTGCAGGGCGAGACCCCGGCGCTGCGCCTGCTGGCGCTGCTGGAGTTCATCACCACCAGGGACCAGCTGTTCACGCTGCAGTCCCTCGTGGAGCAGACGGGCATCCCGAAGCCGACGCTGCACCGGATGCTGCAGCAGCTCGAGGGCGCGGACCTGCTCATGCGCCAGAGCGACGGCAAGCACTACGGCACGGGGTCGCGGATGCGCCGCTTCGCCGAGGACGTGCTGCTCAACGACACCCGCCACGGCGCCCGCCACGCCGTCCTGCGGCGCCTCGGGCAGGCGGTCGGCGAGAGCTGCAACATCACCTCGCTCTCGGGCGGGGAGGTCATCTACCTCGACCGCGTGGAGACGACCGAGCCGCTGCGCATCCACCTGGGGCCGGGCTCGCGCGTGCCCGCCCACGCCTCCGCGAGCGGGAAGATGATCGTCTCCCAGTTCGGTCCCGCGCAGCGCCAGCGGATCCTTCCCGAGGGCGGCCTCGAGGCCTGCACCCGGCACACGACCACCGACCCCGCCCTCCTCGAGGACGAGCTCCGGCAGGTCCGGGCACAGGGGTACGCCCTGGACCGGGAGGAGTTCCTCGACGGACTCGTCTGCATCGCGGTGCTCGTGCCGAGCGGGGCCGGCCGCTCCAACCTCTGTGTCGCCGTCCAGGCCCCGGTGGTGCGCAAGACGGCCGACGACCTCGTCGAGCTCCTGCCCCTGTTGCGCGAGGCCGCCGACGCCCTGGCCGGGATCGAGGCGCAGCAGCTCGCCTCCGACGCCCGGGAGGCCGAGCTGGCGGGGGCGGCGCGGTGAGCGCCGGCCAGCCGGGGCCCGGAGGGTCCGTCTCTGTCCGCGAGGCCTTCGGGATCGACGCGGACCTGCGCGTCCCGGCGTTCGCGGAACCGACCGAGCACGTCCCCGAGCGCGACCCCGGGTACCTCTTCCACCGAGACACCACCCTGGCGATCCTGGCCGGCTTCGCGCACAACAGCCGCGTCCTGGTCCAGGGCCTGCACGGGACCGGCAAGTCGAGCCACATCGAGCAGGTCGCCGCCCGGCTGAACTGGCCGTGCTTCCGGGTGAACCTGGACGGGCACCTCAGCCGGCTGGACCTGGTCGGCAAGGACACCGTCGTCGTCGAGGAGGGCCGGCAGGTCACGCGGTTCCAGGAGGGGGTCCTGCCGTGGGCCCTGCAGCGGCCGGTCGCCCTGGTGCTCGACGAGTACGACGCCGGCCGCCCGGACGTCATGTTCGTGGTCCAGCGCCTCCTCGAGCGCGACGGCTCCTTCACGCTCGCCGACCAGAACCGCGTGCTGCGCCCGCACCCCGCGTTCCGGCTCTTCGGCACCGCCAACACGGTGGGCCTGGGCAACACGACCGGGCTCTACCACGGGGTCCAGCGGCTCAACCACGCGCAGCTGGACCGGTGGAACGTCGTGGCCACGCTGAACTACCTCTCGCCCCGCGAGGAGGCGGACATCGTCGCCTCGCGGGTCCCGGAGGTCGCGGAGCGCGACGGCGGGGAGCTGCTCGCCCGGATGGTCGCCGTCGCGAACCTCACCCGGGAGGCGTTCCGCGCCGGGGACCTGTCCACGCTGATGTCCCCGCGCACCGTGATCTCGTGGGCCGAGAACATCCGGATCTTCGCCGATCCGGCCACGGCCTTCCGGCTCACGTTCCTCAACAAGTGCGACGAGGCCGAGCGCCCCCTGGTAGCCGAGCACTACCAGCGCTGCCTCGGCACGGAGCTGGCGGAGGCCTTCTCCCCCGAGCCCGTCCCGGCGTAGGCGATGCCGGCCCCGACCCGGGCGTCCCGGGACGCCGACGCGCTGCGCCAGGTCTGCGCGGCCAGCCTGCGCGCCGAGGCCGCGGACCCCGCCCTGGACCTGCGCGGCGGCTACGTGTTCCGCGGCGGCGGGCTCCTGCCGCTCGGCGCCCCGCACCTGTACCCGCGGCACGGCGAGGACTCGCTGGGGTCCTTCCGCGGCGCCGTCGACGGGATGGCCCTGCGGCTGCGCCACTCGGACGCGTCGGTGCACGCCGGATTCGCCCCGGAGGAGACCGCCGCCGCGGCCGTGTTCGACCTGCTCGAGCAGTACCGGACCGAGTCCCTCGCCCCTCCCCTGCCCGGGTGGCGGGCCAACCTGCGCGCCCGGCACGTGGAGTGGTCGCGCCGCTTCCACGCCAGCGGCCTCACCGAGACCGACCTGGGGATGTTCCTGTACACCGTGGCGCAGGTCTGCCGGTCGCGGCTCACGGGCGAGCCGGTGGTGCCGGACACGGAGGACGCGATCGAGGGCATGCGCGTCGAGCTCGTGGCGGCCGCCGGCATCCACCTGGGGGCGCTGCGCACGCACCGCTTCGACCAGCGGGCGTTCGCCCCGCACGCGCTGCACCTCGCGCGGCTGGCGCAGGAGCGGGCCGAGCCGGCCGACCCGCGGGTCCGACGCCCGCGGCCCGGGCGCCGCGCCCCGGACTTCAGCCTCTTCGTCCCCCTGGACGAGGCCGCCGGCGACTACGGGTCCGCCGGGGACGGGACCCCCTCCCCGGCCCTGGCCGCCCACGGCTACCGGCGCTTCACGACGGCCTACGACCGCACGCTGCCCGCGGCGTCCCTCGTCCGGGCCGACGCGCTCCGCGGGTACCGGGAGGCGGTCGACGCGCGGACCGCCGCGGCCGGCCTCAATGTGCCCCGCCTGGCCCGGCGGCTCGAGGCCCTCCTGTGCCTTCCGGAGCCGGACGGGTTCGACGGCGGCCACGAGGATGGCCACCTCGACGGCGCGCGTCTGGCCCAGCTGGTCGCCTCCCCCACGGAGCGCCGGCTGTTCACGCGGCCCGCCGCGCGACCGGTCTCGGCCAGCGCGGTCTCGTTCCTGCTCGACTGTTCGGGCTCCATGAAGGAGCACGGGGAGGCGCTGGCCACGCTCGTCGACGCGTACGCCCGCGCGTTCGACCGGGCCAGCGTCGCCTGCGAGGTCCTCGGCTTCACGACGGCGACCTGGAACGGGGGCCGGGCCCTGCGCGACTGGAAGCGCGCCGGCTCGCCGCCGCACCCCGGGCGCCTCAACGAGGTCCAGCACCTGGTGTTCAAGGACGCCGACGCCTCTTGGCGGTCCTCCCGCCTCGGCCTCGCCGCGCTGTTGAAGACGACGCTCTACCGCGAGGGGATCGACGGCGAGGCGGTCGAGTGGGCCGCCGGCCGGCTGGCGGGGCGCTCCGAGCGGCACCGCATCCTGTTCGTGGTCTCCGACGGGTCGCCGTCGGACGGCGCGACGGCCCTGGCCAACGACGACGGCTACCTCGGCGCGCACCTGGCTGCCGCGGTCCGCGGGGCCGAGGCGTCCGGGACCACGGTCGTCGGCGTGGGCCTCGGCCTGGACATGAGCCCGTACTTCCGCCGCTCCACGATCCTGGACCCGGACCGGCTCGGCACGTCGGAGTCGGTGGCCGACCTGCTCGGCGTCATCGCTCGCCTGCCCGTGCCGGCGCCCTAAGACCGGCACCGCAACAGACGGTAGGAAAAATAATGGAGCGTAGTGGTTGGTCTGCGGCCCGCAAAGCAACCACTACGCTCCAGGATCCGGCCTGACCAACCACTACGCTCCAACATGCATGGCCTGCGAGCCGGAGGACCCACCCCCACACGCCGGTGGCCGGCGCGCCGTGGGGCACGCCGGCCACCGGGGCCCGGGCGGGCGTCAGCCGCGGGACACGGCCGGCGCCGGCTTGCGGCCCAGCCGCAGGAACTCCGGGCGCGGGTTGCCCAGCACCAGAAGGTCCACCTGCTCGTCGGTGAGGGAGCGGAAGTGCTTCCGGCGGGACAGGAAGAACACCACGCCGATGGCCACCCAGACCGCCAGGGCCGTGAAGGACTGCGGGCCGAGCAGGGCCGGGGAGCCCGGGATGAGCAGCAGCGCCAGGAACACGAGGGCCGTGACGGCGCCGAGCGCGCTGAGCAGCTTCTTGGCCGTCGAGCGGGTGGCCTCGACCTCCCCCGGGCGGTCCGGCACGTGGCTCCAGCGGAAGACCCGGTACGCGCACAGGCAGGTGTAGAGGTACGCGATCGTCACGCCGACGGACGTCATGTCCACGACCCAGCCCAGGGCGGCCCGCCCGAACCACGGGGTGACGAGGCAGAACGCCGCGACGAACCAGATCCCCACGGAGGGGGTCTTGTGCACGGGATGCAGCTTGGCGAAGACGCGCGGGATCATCTGGGCGCGCCCCATGGCGAGCAGGAGGCGGCTCGCGGAGACGAAGAACCCGTTGAGCCCTGTGCTGACGCCCATCGTGATGCCGATGGCGAGCAGCGCCATGCCTCCGCCGCCGAGGATGCCGGTCAGCGCGTCGGCCGTCCCCCAGGCGGAGTCCCCGGAGACGAGCCGCTGCCAGGGGCCGGACACCGCCACGGCCCCGATCATCGCGGCGTACAGCAGCGCCGCGGCGGCGAGCGCCAGCACGATCAGCCGCATCGCCTTGCTGGGCGCGAAGTCGAACTCCTCCGCGGCCTGCGGGACGTTGTCGAAGCCCACGTAGGCCCACGGGGCGATCGCGACGATGGCGAGGACCGCGGACACGGGCGCCACGTCGCTGGGGAAGGCCGGCGTCGCGTTCGACAGAAGCGACTGGGGGCTGGCCAGCACGGCCACGAGGATGCAGGCCACCGCCACGAGGAGGATGATGCAGGCGATGAACTGCACGCGCCCGGACAGGGCGGCCCCGCGGACGTTGAGGAAGCCGAAGACGATCAGGGCCGTCATGGAAATGAGCACCTCGACGAGGTACACGTCGAACCCGGCGATCGTGTACAGGTGCCCCTGCTGCACGATCCCGGGCAGGAGCTTCCGGAACAGCAGCGCCAACGCGGACGCGTTGAGGGCGACGATGCACGTGTAGCCGAGCGTCAGGAACCACCCGGCGAAGAAGGCGTGCGTCCGCCCGAAGCCGATCAGTGCGTAGGCGAGCTCGCCGCCGGAGACCGGGAAGCTGCGGATGAGCATCCCGTAGCTGACGGCGATGACGACCATGAGTGCCCCGCCGATCAGGAAGCCCGTGATCGCGCCCACGGGGCCGGCGGTCGCGAGCCAGTCGGTGGGCAGGATGAACGCGCCCCAGCCGACGGCGGAGCCGAGCGCGATGGCCCAGACCCAGCTGGGCTTGAGGGTCTTGGCGAGGCGCTCGGGCTGGTCCCCGCCGCCGGCGGGCGGGGGCGCGGAGGGCCCGGCCGCGGGACCGGCCCCGGCCGCGCCGGGCGTGGAGCCGGACTGGGCGGACGTCGAGCCGGGCGTGCCGGCGGTCTGGGTACTCGGTTTCATGGGAACCTCACTCCCTCGGGGGCGGCGGGCGCCGCCCCGGCGGCGGACACGGGACGCCCGCCGTTCAATTGGGTGGATTGCAGGGCACTGACCAGGGCGACGGTGACGACCTCCGCGGCGGTGCAGCCGCGGGAGAGGTCGTTGACGGGCAGGGCCAGGCCCTGCAGGATCGGGCCGTGCGCGCGGGCGCCGGCCAGGCGTTCGGTGATCTTGTAGCCGATGTTCCCGGCCGCGAGGTTCGGGAAGACCAGCACGTTCGCCTGTCCGGCGACGGAGGAGCCGGGCGCCTTGCTGCGGCCGACGGCGTCGACGACGGCGGCGTCGAACTGCAGCTCGCCGTCGACCTCCAGGTCCGGGCGGCGCCGGCGCACGGCGGCCGCGGCGTCGCGCAGCGCGCGGAGGCTCTGGTGCTCGGCGCTGCCGTGGGTGCTGAAGGACAGCAGCGCGATTTTCGGGTCCCCGCCGGTCAGGGTGCGGAACGTGTCGGCGCTGGCGATGGCGATGTCGGCGAGCTGGCCGGCATCGGGCTCGGGGACGACGGCGCAGTCCCCGTAGGCGAGCATCCGCCCGTCCGGCAGCTCCATCACGAAGCAGCTGCTCGCGCACGCCGCGCCCGGGGCCGTCCCGGCAATCCGCAGCGCGGCCCGCAGGACGTCCGCCGTCGGGCGCGTCGCCCCGGCCACGCACGCGTCGGCCAGGCCGGCCGCGACGGCGCCGACGGCGAGGTTGAGCGGGTCCGTCAGCCAGGCGCCGGGGTCGGCGTCCCGGTGGGACGCCGCCTCCGCGACGGCCTCCCCGGCGGTGCCGAGGCGCAGCTCCGCCGGGTCGAGGACCTCGACGCCGGCCGGCAGGTCGAGCCCCGCGCCGTGGGCCGCGGCGCGGACCCGGTCCGGGTCGTCGACGACGACGGGGACCACACCGAGGCCGGCCAGTGCGGCGGCGGCCTCCAGGATCCGGGGATCGGCGCCGTCGGCCAGCACGACCCGGCGCCCGGACCCGCCGAGCCGCGCGCGCCAGCGCGCGCCGAGCCCGGTGGCGGCTGCGTCCCGGAGCATCGCGACGCTCACGGCCGCCGCCCCGGGGTCGCCGGCAGGGTGGGTGCGTGCACGGCTACAGCCCCAGGAAACGGTCCGCGGCGGACATCACGTGGTCGACGCTGCCGAGCAGGTCGTCCAGGACGTCCTGGTCCGAAGTCAGCGGCGGGGACAGGACCAGCATGGTGGCGCCGCGGTTGTCCGGGCGGGTGATGAGGTTGACCTCCCGCATCGCCTGGGGCATCACCTCGGTCAGCAGGGCCTTGGACTGCTCGGGCGTCAGCTCGCGGCCGCTCTCCCGGTCGCCCGTGAGCTCCAGCGCGTAGAAGAAGCCGGTGCCGCGCCACTCCAGGACGCTGCGGTGCGCGTCGCGGATCCGGTTGAGCCCGTTCTGGAAGTACGGCTCGAGGCTGCGCACGTGCCCGGGGACGTCCTCGTCGCGCAGGGCCTTGAGGTTGGCGACGGCGACGGCGGTGGAGACGGGGTGGCCGCCCCACGTGGCACCGTGCGTGAACATTCCGGCCTCGGGCGAGTCCAGCAGCCGGGCGGCCAGGGACTCGCGGATGATGACGCCGCCGAGCGGGGCGTACCCGGAGGTGGATCCCTTGGCGAACGTGAGCAGGTCCGGCACGACGCCGAACTTGGTGCTCCCGAACCACTCGCCGAGCCGGCCGAAGCCGCAGATGACCTCGTCGGCCACGAGCAGGATGCCGTGCTCGTCGCAGATGGAGCGCAGCTCCTGCCAGTAGCCCTCCGGCGGGACCAGGGCGCCGCGCGAGTTCTGGACGGGCTCCGCGAAGAGGGCCGCGATCGTCTCGGCGCCCTCCTCCTCGATGACTTGGCGGATGGCCTGGATGCTGGGCAGGTCGGCCGCCGTGCCCCCGGCGGGAATGGACTCGCCCAGGGTGTTCGGCACGTGGCGCACGCCCGGCATCAGGTCGCCGAACGGCTCCTTGTAGGCGGGGATGCCGGTGACGGCGAGCGCGCCGAGCGTCGTGCCGTGGTAGGCCATGTGGCGGGCGATGATCTTCGTGCGCCGCGGCTGGCCCTGGCTGCGGTGGTACTGGCGGGCGAACTTGATGGCCGACTCCACGGCCTCGGAGCCGGAGTTCACGAAGAACACGGTCTCCAGGTCGCCCGGGGCCAGGCTCGCGATCTCCGTGGCGGCCTCGATGGCGGCCGGGTGGGCGGAGCCCCAGTTCGTCCAGTAGGCGAGCTCGGACATCTGGGCGTAGGCCGCGGCCGGGATGTCCTGGCGCCCGTGCCCCACGTTCACGCAGAACAGGCCGGCCAGCCCGTCGAGGAAGCGGTTGCCGTCCTCGTCGAACAGGTAGCTTCCCTCGCCGCGGACGATGATGGGGAGCTTCTCGTCGCGCCAGACCCGGCCGGCGGTGAAGTGCGGGAAGATGTGCTGCTGCGCCAGCGCGCGGTTCCGGGACGTGGACTGCTGCTGCGATGCCATCGTGGCCAAGGTGGTCACTGGACCCCTCCGTTCGGACTGCGGTGCCGCCGGCGCCGATGCGCCGGCCTGTGGTGCAGCTCACTCTGCCCGCATTCACGGACCCTTCAAAGAACCACTTTGGGGTGAAATTGGTGGTGCCAGATGGGGGCGCGGCGGGGCTACGGCAGCGGCGGGGCGTCGCGGATGACGCGCGCCAGGGCCGCCACGCCGGGGCGGATCGCTTCGAGGGGGATGGCCGCGAACCCGAGCCGGAAGCAGTTGCGGTGGGCCGCCGGGTCCGCGAAGAACACGTCCCCGCGCTCGATGACGACGCCGGCGGCCAGCGCGCGGACCGCGAGCTCGGCGCAGTCCAGCCCGGGCGGGCCCGGCACCCAGATGCTCACGCCCCCGGGCGGCGCCCCGATCCCCCAGCCGAGCTCCTCCTCCAGCGCCGTGGCGAGTTCGGTCCACTTGCGGCTGAGCTGCGTGCGGCGGCGGCGGACGGTCCTGCGGTACTGGCCGGAGTCCACGAGCAGGGCCATGGCGCGCTGCAGGTGCCCCGAGACGTGGCGCAGCAGGTACCGGCGCCGGCTGCGCAGCTCCGCGACGAGGGCGGCGTCGGCCACGAGGTAGCCCAGCCGCAGGCCGGGGGCCAGGAACTTCGTGAACGAGCCGAGGTAGACGACCCGGCCGCTGTGGGGCAGGGCCTTCAGCGCGGGCGTCGGCTTGCCCTGGTACCGGAACTCGCTGTCGTAGTCGTCCTCGACGATGAGGGAGTCGGCCTCCTCCGCGAGCGCGAGGAGGCGCTGCCGCCGCTCCCCCGACAGCGTCACGTTCGTGGGGCTGTGGTGGCTGGGGGTCACGTGGACCAGGCGCAGTCCGGACAGGCCCCGGTCGGGGACCAGCCCCGCGCCGTCGACCGGGAACGGGACCAGCCGGGCCCCGGCCTGGACGAACCGGTGGCGGGCGTCCGCGTACCCCGGGTCCTCGACCCCGACGGCGTCTCCGGGCTCGATGAGGGTCCGGGCCAGCAGGTCGAGCCCGTGCTGGGAGCCGGAGGTGACCAGGACGTTCTCGGGCGCGGCCTCGATGCCCCGCGATGGGAGCACGTGCCGGCACAGCATCTCCAGCAGCAGGGGGTCGTCCTCGTCGACGCTGTCCCGGAGGGAGACGTGCAGGTGCGGCGGCTCCAGGGCCTCCCGCAGGCACCGGGCCCAGGCCAGGCGCGGGAAGTCCGCGGGGTCGATCTGCCCGGCCACGAACGGGTACGGGTAGTCGGCCCAGTCCCGCACCTTCGTGATCTCGGGCATCCCGGCGTCGGCCCGGCGGACGACGTGCCGGCCCCAGTCGACGCCGCTCGCGCCGGGCTCGTCGCGGGCGGCGGCGGGGCCGGCGACCATGTCCGGGTTGATGAAGTAGCCGCGCCGGCGGTGGGACTCGATGGCCCCGTCGGCGAGCAGCTCCTCGTACGCGGCGGTGACGGTGTTGCGGGAGAGCCCCAGCTCGCGGGCCAGCTCGCGGGAACCGGGCAGCGGCAGGGCCGGGTCGAGCCCGCCGGTGAGGATCTGGTGCTGGAGCGCCTGGCGCAGCTGCCGGTACAGGGGCACCGGCGAGGACGGGTCGATCCCGATCAGGGTCGTCGCCGGGCGGCCGCGCGTGGCGTCCTCGCGCCTCCGGCGCTCAGCCACGCCGGTCGGGGCGGGGGTCGAGCCCCGGGTGGTCGCGCGGGACGACGACCATCGGCACCGGCAGCGCCCGGAGCATCTTCTTCGCCGTCGCGCCCAGGAAGATCCGCCGCCGGCGCGCGAGCCGGCTCGAGCCGATGACGACCACCTCACCCTCGTCCCAGTCCAGCCGGGCGATGGCCTCCTCGATCGAGGCGCCCTCGGCGATGTCCGCCTGCACCAGCGTCCTGCGGTCCACGGCCGCGACGGCGCGGTCCAGCACGACCTGCGCGTGGGCCCGGGCCCAGCCCACCGCCTCCGCGCCGGCCCGGTGGGCGTCCACCGTGACGAGGGAGATCAGGCGCAGCGGCACGTGGCGCAGCGCGGCGGCCTCGACCGCGGACTCGAGCAGCGCCTCGTGCCCGGACCGGGTGCCGATGGCGCAGGTGAGCCGGGCGAGGAACCGGGGCGGGCGGTAGCCGGACGGCGCCAACGCGACGGGCACCGGCGAGGCGTGCAGGAGCGCGTTGGCGACGGAGCCCACCGTGAACCGGCGCCACGGCGCCCGGCTCGAGGCGCCGACGACGATGACCGCGGCCCCGAGGTCCCGCGCGGCGTCGATGAGTCCCTCGGCGAAGGAATCGGCGTAGACGACGTGGCTCTCGGAGCGCATCCCGGGCGGCACCAGGTCCTGCGCGCGCGCCATCCACGCGCGCGCCTCCTGCGCGAGGAAGGACTGGAAGTTGCGCTCCTGGGCCGTCGACGAGCGCTCCGGGGAGGGGCCGCGGACGACGTGCACCAGGTCGAGCTGGGCGTCGAGCGACGACGCCAGGGTCCGGCCCAGCGCGATGGCCTCGCGGTCCCGGTCGTCCTCCATGCACCCGATGACGATCCGCCGCATCGCACCTTCCCTCCCGTTCGGCGCGCCGCCGTCGTCCGCCTGGGCCGCGGCTCGGCGCGCCACGCGCCCCTGTGTTCCGTGGCTCACATCAAACCACACCGGGCGGCGGCCACGGCCGCCGGGCTCCCCAACCTCTTCCCAAGGTCCGGGTGAGACCGTGGGACCGAGCCTTCGACCGCCGAGGAGGGCGAGATGTCGCGGGAGCACCCTGCCGGGGAGCCGGCGCACCCAGGCGGACCGGCGGAGCCCGGCGGCCCGAGGGGGCGTGACGCGCCGGCGTGGGGGACGGCGGAAGGGCCCGCGGTGCCGCGGGAACTGACCCGGCGGCAGGTGGGCCTGCTGCTGGCCGGCGCCGCCTCGCTGCTGCTCTCCGGCACGGCCTACGGCCTGGTCGGCACGGCCGTCGACCGCGGACAGCGCCGGACCGCGACCGGCTTCGGGACCCTGCAGCTGCTGCGCGCGGGCCGGTTCGCCCGCCTGGCGCCGGACGGCGGGGAGTCGCCCGTGACGCCGGCCGTGGCCCTGGCGATGCTCGACGGCGGCGGGCTTCCGCTGGCGGCGGGCCCGGGCGGGCCGGGCGGCCACGCGGGGCACGACGGCGGCGCCCGGCCCGGCCGGCGCTGGCCGCAACCGCAGAACCTCACCTGGGCCGACGTCGTGCTGCTCGACTTCGAGGTGCGCAGCGACCGCACCCGTCCCGTCCCCTTCTCCCCCGGCCAGTTGCGCCTCGTGCCCGGCGGGACCGGGCCGGGGGTCGCCCCCTGGGCCACGGCGCCGGCGCGGCCGCTGCCGCCGGGCCGGGCCGCCCGCATGTGGGCCGGCTACCTCGCGCCCGAGGGCGCCCTGGACTTCGCGGTCGAGTACTCGGACCCGTGGACGGGCACCGCGACGCGGCTCGGCCTGCCGCCCATGACGCTGCTGGAGACCTGACATGGCGCTGCTGGACGTCCACATCAACGACGGCTTCCTGCCCATGGTGGACGGGTCCCTCGTCTACCACCGGGGCTTCGGCGACCGCCCGACCGCCACCGACGACCCGGCGCCGAGCCTCGCCCTGGCGCCGCGGGTCCTCACGGCGGACGGGCGCAGCATCGCCAGCCGGCACTACCCGCTGCGGGCCGCCCTGCCGCCGCGCGGGCGCCCGGCTCCAGCGTACCGGGACCCCTTCCACCCGGGCGAGTACCTGGTGCACCGCAGGCACTGGGCCAGCTACTTCCCGTCGCGGACGATCGTCGTGGAGGCGGGCGCCGCCGTCGTCCTCCGCGTCCACAACCACCTGGCCGAGCCGCACGCGCTCAGCGTCCTTTCCGCCGCCGCCGGCGGCGGCCACCTCGGCACCGGGCCGGTCGCCCCGGGCCGCACCGCCGACCTCGCCTTCGACGCGCCCGCGCCCGGGACCTACCTCTACTGCGATCCGGGCGGCGATCCGGCCAACCCGGACGCGGATCCCGTCCAGCGCGTGCTCGGGCTGCACGGGGCGCTGGTCGTGATCGACCCCGCCCACGCGTGGGCCCCGTGGCGGGACGGGCCGGAGTTCGAGCGCCAGTGGCTGTGGCTGCTGCACAACGTGGACCCGGAGTGGGCGCGCCTGGCCTCGCTGGGCCGGGAGGTGGACCCGGACGCGGTGCCCGCGTACCCCCGGTACTTCACCCTCAACGGCCGCAGCGGGTTCCAGTCGCTGGGCCTGACCCTGGACGAGGACGCGAACCGCGAGCGGGAGGAGGACACGCTGATGTCCGGCTCCGCCCGCGAGGTCGACGCGCGCGACTTCAACCAGGCCGCCACCCCGGACACGATCCGCGCCGGACAGCTCATGCGCTTCGTGAACGCGGGCGTGGTCCACCACCAGCTGCACTTCCACGGCAACCACCTGTGGACGCTGCGCCGCAACGGGGCGGACTTCCCCCGCCGGCGGGGCCGCGTCGACGCGGAGGGGCACATCCTCCTGCAGCAGTGGGAGGACGTCGTCGAGGTCCACCCGCTGGACCGCAAGGAATGCGTCCTGCCGTTCCACCGCCCGCGCGAGACCGTGCGCCAGGTGTGGGACGCGCGGGCGGGGGACTGGCACTTCCCGATGCACTGCCACGCGGAGCCGTCGCAGGTGGCCCGTGGCGGCCTCTACCCGGGCGGGCTGGTGGGCCACTGGACGGTCGCGGAGCCGGCGGACGTGCCGGCGCCCCCGGGGCCCGTGGCTCCCCCGCCGGACGGCACGGCCGGCCCGCCCGAGCCCACCGCGGAGCCCGGGAGCGGCCTCCGCCCGCCGGAGCACCCGCACTTCGCCAGCCAGGTCGCGTTCGCCTCGGCCCAGCTGCACGAGGGCAGCCCCGAGACCGAGTTCCTGCAGCCGGGGATGCCCCGCCACGAGCTCAAGGTGGTCCACGACAAGATCGAGTTCCCCGGCGCCGGCGAGTTCGACATGATGATGTTCGAGCTCGACGACGGCGGCCGGGTCTTCCCGTCGCCGCTGATCAGGGCCACGGAGGGGGAGGTCTACCAGGCCGAGATCAAGCCGCAGCGCCGGGTCCACACGGTGCATTGGCACGGGATCGAGCCCGACCCGCGCAACGACGGCGTGGGGCACACGTCCTTCGAGGTCACGGGCGGCTACACGTACCAGTGGCGGCCCGAGCCAGGGGTCCCCGGGAACCCGAACCCCGGGACGGCGGGCAGCTACTTCTACCACTGCCACGTCAACACGACCCTGCACGTGCAGCTGGGCATGTTCGGCCCCCTGGTCGTGGACCCGGTCGTCCACGCCGACTTCCCGGAGGCCCCGGGCGCGCGGCGCGCGTTCGTGGACGGGCCGCTGTACGACGTCGACACGGAGACGCTCCTGGTGCCCTACGCGCTGGACCCGCGGTGGCACGAGCTCACCCACGCCGCCGGCCTCTCCGGCGAGGACGTGGGCCTGGACCGCTTCGAACCGCGGCACTTCTTCATCCTCGGCGGCGAGCTGGCGCGCCCCCCGGTGGAGCACGGGGCGCAGGTGCTGGACGGGATCAGGGCCACGGTGCCCGGCGGGCCGGACGAACGCCATCCCACCCTGCTGCGCTTCCTCAACGCCAACTACTACCCCGTCAACGCGTTCTTCCGGGACGCGGCGGGGAACCCCGCGCCCATCGGCGAACTGATCGCCCACGACGGGCGCCCGTTCTGGGACACGGGGGACCCGGCGGGGCCGGCCGTCCCGGCCTTCCGGACCGCCCGCGGCCGGCTCACGACGCCCCTGCTCAACTTCGGGGCGGCGGAGCGCTTCGAGATGCTGCTGCGCCCGCCGTCCGCGGGGGCCTACACCCTGACGGTGGACCTGCTGCACTGGATCACCGGGAAGGTGCTCTTCCGGCGCGTCATCCCCGTGACGGCGGAGTAGGCGCCCACCGTCCGGCCCGGCGGACGACGGCGGCGCCCGCTACCCGTCCCGGCCGCCCCCGGCGTGCGCCTCCAGGAACCGGTAGACCTCCGTCTCGTCCACGCCCGGGAACGCCCCGGTGGGCATCGCGGCCAGCAGGTGGGTCTGGGCGCGGGCGGCGGGCCAGGCGTTGCCGAACCACCGCCCGGACAGCTCCTCGGGGGGCCGGCGGCAGCACTCCCCGTCCGGGCACTTGGACACGGAGCGCTCGGTCGTGTCGCGGCCGCGGAACCACTTCACGTGCGCGTACGGGACGCCGATGCTCAGGGAGAACGTGCCCGCCGCGGAGCGCTCGGTGCGGGCCGTGCACCAGTACGTCCCGGTCGGGGTGTCCGTGTACTGGTTGAACGCGCTGAACTGGTCCGGCGTGGTGAACACGGCCCGGGACGTCCAGTAGCGGCAGATCGTCTGGCCCTCGATGGCGCCCAGGTGGTCCGAGGGGAAGACGACGCCGTCGTTCTCGTACGCCTTGTGCACGATCCCGGACTCGTGGACCTTCTGGAAGTGGGTCGTGATGCCCAGATGCTCCGTGGCCAGGTTCGTGAACCGGTGGGCCGCGGTCTCGTAGGAGACGGCGAACGCGTCGCGGATGTCCTCGACGGCCAGCTCCTTGGCCGCCTTGGCGCGCTGCAGGAACTCCACCGTGGCCGCCTCCGGCATCATGAGGGCCGCGGCGAAGTAGTTCGTGGCCACGCGCTGGCGCAGGAACTCCGCGTAGTCCCAGGGCGTCCCGTGGCCCAGCACGAAGTGGCCCAGGGCCTGGAGCAGCACCGAGCGGGTGCTGTGCTCGGAGCGCTGCGACCGGGTCAGGTAGATGCGCATGTTCTTCAGGTCCGTCACCGACCGCGTCGAGTGCGGCAGGTCGGAGACGTGGTGCAGCGTGAAGCCCAGGTGCGCGGCGATGTCCCCGACCTCGTGGTGGGACAGCGGCCCGGCGCTGTGACCGATGGCGCGCAGGACCTCGTCGGCCCGCTCCTCGATCTCCGGGAAGTAGTTGTTGCGCTCCTTCATCTGCGTCCGCAGCTCGGCGTTGGCCCGGCGGGCCTCCTCGGGGGTGGCCAGCTGCTCGTTGAGCCGCCGCTCGAGCTCCTTCTGCAGGCCCACGAGCGCCTCAAGCACGTCCATGGGCAGCCGGGAGCCGACGCGCACGGTCGGCAGGCCCAGCTGCTCGTACAGGGGGCTGCGCTGGGCGCGCTCCAGCTCGATCTCCAGGGCGGCGCGACGGTTGGGCGGCTCCGCGCCCAGGAGCTCGTCGAGCCCGGTCCCCAGCGCGCCGGCGAGCTGTTTGAGCAGGCTCAGCTTGGGTTCGCGCTTGCCGTTCTCGATGAGGCTCAGCTGGCTCGGCGCGGTGCCGACGGCCTCGCCGAGCGCGTCCAGCGTCAGCCCCCGCGCCTTGCGCAGGTGCCGGACGCGGCGGCCCAGCGCGATCACGTCGAGGTCGTCGGCGGGGGCCGGGGCGTCGGGGCGGTGGGGTTCATGCCACGTGCGAGTCGTCACTTCTTCAGCATACGGAAAGAAACGCAAATCTTTCCAGCAATTTCCCCTACCGGAGGGGTTGGAACTCGAGAAAAGTGGTTCCCACGAAGAAGAACACGGATCGAGCAGAGGATCCGCGGCAGCCAGGAGGAGCACCAGTGACCGAGAACCAGACCCCCGAAGCCCGCACCGCCTCGCTGCGCGAGGACTGGGACACGAACCCGCGCTGGGCCGGCATCGAGCGCGACTACCAGCCCGAGGACGTCGTCAAGCTCCAGGGCCGCGTCCAGGAGGAGCACACGCTGGCGAAGCGCGGCTCCGAGAAGCTGTGGGAGCAGCTGACCACCGAGGCGCAGACCGGCTCGTTCACCAACGCGCTGGGCGCCCTGACCGGCAACCAGGCCGTGCAGCAGGTCAAGGCCGGCCTCCGCGCCATCTACCTCTCCGGCTGGCAGGTCGCCGCCGACGCGAACCTCTCGGGCCACACCTACCCGGACCAGTCGCTCTACCCGGCCAACTCGGTCCCGCAGGTCGTCCGCCGCATCAACAACGCGCTGCTGCGCGCCGACCAGATCGAGTTCTCCGAGGGCATCCGCACCGTCGAGGACTGGCTGGTCCCGATCGTCGCCGACGCGGAGGCCGGCTTCGGCGGACCGCTCAACGCGTACGAGCTGATGAAGTCCATGATCGCCGCGGGCGCCTCGGGCGTGCACTGGGAGGACCAGCTGGCCTCGGAGAAGAAGTGCGGCCACCTGGGCGGCAAGGTCCTCATCCCGACCCAGCAGCACATCCGCACGCTGAACGCCGCCCGCCTGGCCGCCGACGTCGCCGGCACCCCGAGCGTCATCATCGCCCGCACCGACGCCGAGGCCGCCACCCTCATCACCTCCGACGTCGACGAGCGCGACCGCGAATTCATCACCGGCGAGCGCACCGCGGAGGGCTTCTACAAGGTCCGCAACGGCATCGAGCCCTGCATCGCCCGCGCCAAGGCCTACGCGCCGTACTCCGACCTCATCTGGATGGAGACGGGCACCCCCGACCTGGAGCTGGCCAAGCAGTTCGCGGAGGCCGTCAAGTCCGAGTTCCCGGACCAGATGCTCTCCTACAACTGCTCGCCGTCCTTCAACTGGAAGAAGCACCTGGACGACGCCACGATCGCCAAGTTCCAGCGCGAGCTCGGCGCCATGGGCTTCACCTTCCAGTTCATCACCCTGGCCGGCTTCCACGCCCTGAACCACTCGATGTTCGACCTCGCCAAGGGCTACAACGAGCGGCAGATGGCCGCCTACGTCGAGCTGCAGGAGCGCGAGTTCGCCGCCGAGGCCGACGGCTACACCGCCACCAAGCACCAGCGCGAAGTGGGCACCGGCTACTTCGACGCGATCTCCACGGCGCTCAACCCGAACGCCTCCACCCTGGCCCTGGTGGGATCCACCGAGGAAGGCCAGTTCCACTAACCCCTTCGGGGGACGACGGCGGGGCCGCCCCGCCGCCGTCCCCCACCCCACGCTTTGTGTCCTAAGGAGAAGTCCAGTGAACGACCCCATCACCCTGAACGGCATCACCCTGATCGCCTCGCCGGTCCGCCGGCAGGAGGAGGTCCTCACCCCGCAGGCGCTCGACTTCCTGGCCCGGCTCCACCGGTCCTTCGAGGGCCGCCGGCAGGAGCTCATGCGGGCCCGCCGCACGCGCCGGAACCGCATCGCCGGAGGCTGGGACCCGCACTTCCTCGAGTCCACGCGCCACATCCGCGAGGACGAGGACTGGCGCGTCGCGCCGGTCGCCCCCGGCCTGGAGGACCGCCGGGTCGAGATCACCGGGCCCACGGACCGGAAGATGGCCGTTAACGCCCTGAACTCCGGGGCGAAGGTCTGGCTCGCCGACCTCGAGGACTCCTCCACGCCGACGTGGCACAACACCATCGCCGGGCAGCTGAACCTGCGGGCCGTCCTCGACCGGACGATCGACTTCACGACGCCCGAGGGCAAGGAGTACCGGCTGACCGGGCAGACGCTGACGGACCTGCCGACCATCGTGGTCCGTCCCCGCGGCTGGCACCTGCCGGAGAAGCACCTGCTCATCAAGGGCCAGCCGATGTCCGGGGCCCTGGTCGACTTCGGGCTGTACTTCTTCCATAACGCGCACCGGCTGATCTCCGCCGGCCGCGGCCCGTACTTCTACCTGCCGAAGATCGAGTCCCACCAGGAGGCCCGCCTCTGGAACGACGTCTTCATCATGGCCCAGGACCTGCTCGGCATCCCGCAGGGGACCATCCGCGCGACCGTGCTGATCGAGACCATCACGGCGGCGTTCGAGATGGAGGAGATCCTCTACGAGCTGCGCGAGCACGCGTCCGGCCTGAACGCCGGGCGCTGGGACTACATCTTCTCCGTCATCAAGAACTTCCGCACCCGCGGGCCGCGGTTCGTGCTGCCGGACCGGGACATGGTGACCATGACGGCGCCGTTCATGCGGGCCTACACCGAGCAGCTGGTCCGCGCCTGCCACCGCCGCGGGGCGATGGCGATCGGCGGCATGAGCGCGTTCATCCCGAACCGGCGCGACGAGGCCGTCAACGCCGTCGCGTTCGAGAAGGTCACCGCGGACAAGACCCGCGAGGCCAACGACGGCTTCGACGGCTCGTGGGTGGCCCACCCGGACCTGGTCCCCGTGGCGCGGACGGTGTTCGACGGCGTCCTCGGCGAGCGCCCCAACCAGCTCGACCGCACCCGCGGGGACGTCGTCCCCGACGACAAGGCGCTGCTGGACATCGCCGGCACCACCGGCCTGATCACCGAGGGCGGCCTGCGCACCAACGTGGTGATCGGGATCCGCTACCTCGAGTCCTGGCTGCGCGGCAACGGCGCCGTCGCCCTGCGCAACCTCATGGAGGACGCGGCGACCGCGGAGATCTCCCGCTCCCAGGTGTGGCAGTGGATCAACATCCAGGCCGTCACCGACGAGGGCGAGGTCATCACCCGCGAGTGGGTCGAGGAGCTCATGGAGGAGGAGTTCTCCCGGTTCGAGCGCTTCGAGGGCGACCGCTTCGACGACGCCCGCCAGGTGTTCGCCGAGTGCGCGCTGCGGGACGAGTTCCCGACGTGGCTGACCGTGCCGGCCTACACCCGGTACCTCTGCGAGGCGAAGGAGTACCAGACCGCCTGACCCCGGACGCCGCGGTGCCGCCACCGGCTGGTACTGGTATCCCCGCCCCGGCGGGCCGCGGCGCTCCGTCCCCGGGTCCCCGGCAGCCGATCCGTCCGGCCGCCGGGGACCCCCTTCCGGCCACGGCCGGTCCCCCTGACGCAGCCGGGGGGACCGGCCGTTCCGGCGTCCCGGCGCCGCCGCCCGGGCGGGCGCGCCCGCGCGGGCCCGGACGCCGGGTCAGTGCGCGTGGGGCTCGCGGTAGCGCGCGGCCGCCGCGGCGGCCAGCGCGGCGAGGCCCGCGACGGCGACCCACAGGGCCGGCAGCCCGAGGGCCAGGTACGCGAAGCCGCCGGCGGTGGACCCCGCCGCGATCATGGCCCACAGCACCGCGAACTTCACCCAGTGCCAGCGGGGCCCGCCCGTGAGCGCTGCGGCGAGGTGCTGTCCGATCTTCACGAGGGTCCCGGTCATGTACGTGAGGCCGACGCTGACCTCGCCGTTGCGCGTGTAGGTCGAGTTCACCGCGCCCATGGCCGCGGCGACCAGGGGCGGGCCGACGGCGGCGGCCGGGGGAACGGTCCCGGCGAGCGCGGCGAGGGCGAGCAGCGCGAGCGAGACGGCGAGCACGGCCGGGCGCGGGCGGAGGGCGCGCCGGCCCACGAGGCTCGCGGCGAGCGACCCGAGGACGAAGAAGAGGACCAGGCCCATGGCCAGCGCCCAGCCCAGGGCGTTCCCCCGGGCCAGGTCGGCGCCGGCGCGCGTCGAGTTGCCGCTCATGAAGGACACGAAGTACCCGCCGAGGTGGAGGTAGGCGACGCCGTCGACGAACCCGGCGACGGCGGAGATCCCGCCCGCGTGGCCGAGCGTGCGCCACCCCAGAGAACCAGCCAACGGCACCCCCTTCTTTCCGCCGGGCATTCTACTCCCGCGCATAATGGACCGGTGTGCCGGGACCGCCCCGGCGCGGAAGGGAGCCAGATGAGCCCGCGGGTGCGGTCCGGCGGCCTGTGGGGCCGGGACTTCGTGCTCGCCACCGGCGCGAACCTGTTCATGTCGATGGTGTTCTACCTGCTCATGACGTCCATGGCGCTGTACGCCGTGGAGCGGTTCGGGGCCGGCGACGCCGCGGCGGGGTTCGCCTCGAGCTCCTACATCGTCGGCGCGCTGGTCGCCCGCATGTTCGCCGGGCAGCTGGTCGGGGCGCTCGGCCTGCGGCGCACGCTGCTGGTCTCCTTCGCCGCGTTCACGCTGTTCTCCTTCCTCTACATCCCCAGCGACTCCCTGGGCATGCTCCTGGCCGTGCGCCTGCTGCACGGCGTGGCGTTCGGGGCGGGGAACACGGCCGTGACCGCGACCGTCCAGGCCGTCATCCCGCCGGCCCGGCGCGGCGAGGGCACCGGGTACTTCAGCCTCTCGACCAGCGTCTCCACGGCGGTGGGGCCGTTCGTCGCGGCGGTGCTGGCGGCCCGGGGCGACTACGCCGGGATCTTCTGGTTCTGCACCGCGAGCTCCCTCGCCGGGTTGGCCGTGGCGGCGTTCCTGCGCCCGCCGGAGACCCCCGCCGCCCAGCGCCCGCGGCTCCGGGAGGTCCGCTGGCTGCACCCCGGCTCCATGGTGGAGCGGCGCACGCTGCCCATCGCCACGATCGCGCTGCTGACGGGCGCCGCCTACTCGGGCGTCCTCGCGTTCCTGTCCACGTACTCGCTCCAGAACGGGACGCCGGGCTCCGCGGCCCTGTTCTTCGCGGTCTACGCCGCCGTCGTCATGGTCTCCCGGCTGGTCGCCGGCCGGATCCAGGACCGGCGCGGCGACAACGTCGTCATGTACCCGGCGATCGTGATGTTCGCGGGCGGGCTGGCGCTGCTGTCCCTGCCGCCGACCGCCGCCGTCGCGGCCGCCAGCGCCGTCCTGTGCGGGCTGGGCTTCGGGATCATCATGCCGTGCGCGCAGGCCATCGCCGTCGCGCAGGCCCCGGAGGGGCGCATGGCGACGGCGGTGTCCACGTACTACCTCATGCTCGACGTCGGCACCGGCCTGGGACCGGTCCTGCTCGGTGCGCTCGTCCCGCTGACCGGGTTCGGCGGGATGTACGCCGTGCTCGGGGCCGCCACGCTCGGCACCGTCGCCGTGTACCGCGCGGTGCACGGGCGCCCCCGGCGCTGCTGACGGGGACGACGGCGGCGCCCGGGAATGCCGCGCCCCGGGCAATCGTTGAAACGTCCATGACTGACTCTTCCCGCCTGACCGTGGACATCTGGTCCGACATCGCCTGCCCCTGGTGCTACATCGGCAAGCGCCGCTTCGAGAAGGCCCTCGACTCCCTGCCGTTCAAGGATCAGGTCGACGTGGTCTACCACAGCTACCAGCTGGACCCGGTCCTGCCGGAGCGGTACGACGGCACGGAGAAGGAGTACCTGGCGCAGATGAAGGGCCTGCCGGCCGGGCAGGTCGAGCAGATGCTGGCGCACGTGACGGAGCAGGCCGCCGGCGAGGGCCTGGAGTACGACTTCGATTCCCTGCGGGTGGCCAACTCGTTCACGGCGCACCGCCTGCTGCACCTGGCCAAGGAGCACGGCGCGGGCCCCGCCCTGAAGGACGCGCTGCTCTCGGCGCACTTCGAGCGCGGCATCGACATCGGTGACCCGGACGCCCTGCGCGGGCTCGCCGCCGCCGCCGGGCTGCCCGCGGCCGAGACCGAGCGCGTCCTGGCCGGGGACGACTACGCGGACGCCGTCCAGGCCGACATCGCCCAGGCCCGCGCCCTCGGCGTCACGGGCGTGCCGTTCTTCGTCCTGAACATGAAGTACGGGGTCTCCGGGGCCCAGCCGGCGGAGCTCTTCGCGGAGGCCCTGACGAAGGCCCACTCCGAGCTCGCGCCCCTGACCATGGTCGCGCCCGACGCGGCGCCGGGCCAGGACGGGCCCGCGTGCGGCCCGGAGGGCTGCAACTAGCTACTCCCCGGCCTCCTCCTCGCGGTACAGCGCGGCCAGCTCGGAGCGCGAGGCGACCCCGAGCTTCGCGTAGGTGCGGGTCAGGTGGTACTGGACCGTCTTGACGCTGACGAACAGCTCCTCCGCGGCCCGCTTGTTCGTGGCGCCGGCGGCGACCAGGCGGGCGACGGCGGCCTCCTGCGCCGTGAGCGTCGAGAAGTCGAGGGCGTCGCGGCGGGGCGCGCTGACCCCGGCCGCCTGCAGTTCGCGGTCGCACCGCTGCACGTAGGCGTCGGCGGTCAGTGCCGCGAACGCCTCGCGGGCCCGGTTCAGCGGCCCGGTCGACTCGCGGCGCTTCCCGGCGCGGCGCAGCGTCTGCCCGTAGGCGTAGTCGACCCGGGCCCGCTCGTAGGGCAGCGCGAGGCCGCGCAGGTGGTCCAGTCCCCGTTCGAAGTGCGCGCGGGCCGCGTCCGGGTCGCCGTCGTTGGCCGCGATCCGGCCCTGCACGTAGGCGAGCCGCGCCTGCATCGACCGGTGGCCGCGGGCCCGGGCGCGCTCGACGTGCCCGGCGACGAACTCCTCGGCCTCGCGGGTCCGGTCCGACATGGCCAGGGCGTTGGCGTACGTGTCCTGCCAGGGCCAGAAGCCGGGCTCGTCCAGCCCGCGGGCGCCGTCCCAGGCGGCCACCGGGCCGAGGGCCTCGAGCACCCCGGCGTAGTCGGTCTTCGCCTCCGCCACGTGGGCGGCCGCCATCCGGTGGGCCAGCTGCATCATCGGGTAGTCGCCCGAGTCGGCGCGGCCCTCGGCCACGTGCCCGTCCGCGGCGCCCCACTCCCCGCGCAGGCCCAGGATCTGGGCCGCCGTCCAGTGCAGCAGCGGACGCAGCAGCTCGGCGCCGGTCTCCCGCTGCAGTTCGAGTCCCCGCTCGACGGTCTGGAGCGCGTCGTCCCACGCCCCGAGCTCGAACTGCGCGCGGGCCAGCCACGCGCTGGCCCACAGGGAGATCCGGTAGGACCCGGCGCTGAAGGCGGTGGACACCGCGCTCGCCAGGTCGTCGCGGGCCGCGTCGGGCCGATCCGTGGCCAGCAGGAGCCAGCCGCGGGCCATGCGCAGCCGCTGCACCTGGGCCACCCGCAGGCCGTCGACCCGCAGCATCGCGTCGTAGCCGATCTCGGCCTCGCGGGCCCGGCCCATGGCGGCGACGCCGAGGCCGCGGATCGCCAGCGACTCGCGTTCGGCGGGGCTGCCGGGCTCGGCGGCCGCGGCGGAGCGCACCGACCACTCCACGAGGTCCGGCCCGTCCCAGCGCGCGAGGGCGTGGAGCACGCGCCGCTGCGCCACCTGGGCCTGGGCCGCCCGGTCCCCCGACTCGAGGGCCTGCGCCCACCCCGCGGCCAGCCGCGCCTCCGCCTGCCGCTGCCGGCCCTGCAGGATCGACAGGTAGCCCAGGACGGCGTCGCGCTGCGGCGTGGCGGGCAGGTTCCCGATCTCGTCCTCGTAGGCCGCCGCACGCGGCACCTCGCCGGCCCCGACGAGCGCGTCGACGGCCTCGAGCAGCAGCGACTCGTGGCGGCGCCCGCCGGGCGTCAGCTTCCCGGCCGTGACCAGGGCGTCCGCAGCGCTCGACCAGGCTCCGGAATCCGCCTGCCGGCGGGCGAAGTCCTCGAGCTCCCCGGCCAGCCCGGAGTCGGGCAGCAGGCACGCCGCGGCCCGGTGGGCCAGGGCCCGGCCCTCGTCGCGCACGACCCGCCCGGCCGCGTCGTGCAGCGCGATCCTGCGGACCAGCGGGGTGGCCGCATAGGCGGCGGCCCGGTGCACGTCGCTGGGGAACAGGAGCTGCCGGCTGCCGACTTCTCCGGCGATCCGCAGCAGCCCCGCGTGCCGGGCGTCCGCGACGGCGGGCAGCGGATCCGCCAGGCCGGCCAGGCTCGCGGCCTCGAAGACGCTGGAGGCCGTCCCGAGCACGGCGGCGGACTCGACGAGGGCCCGCGTGCCCGCGTCCAGGCGCTCCAGCGCGGCACCGACCTCCCGTGCCAGGGCCAGCGGCGCCGGAAGCTCGCGGTGCCACTGCCGCCACAGCGCCGGCGGGTTCTCGGCGAGCAGGTCGAGCACGTGGCGGGGGTTGCCGCCGCAGTAGGCGGCGATCCGGTGCGCCGCGGGTCCGGGCAGGTCCACGCCGGCGTCCCTGGCCAGCTCCGCCAACACCCCGGCCGGCAGCACGCCCACCTCCACCGTGGCGGCCAGGTGGGAGCGCATCAGATCCAGGAACGGCGCCGGCAGCCGGTGTTCCTCGGCGTCCCTGACGGCCAGGACGGCGAGCCCGCGCCGCCCCGCGACGCGCCGCAGCGCGTAGGCCAGCGACCGCAGGGAGGCCTCGTCGGCCCACTGCAGGTTGTCCACGACGAGGATGGTCGGCACGCGGGACTGCCCGGCGAGTGCGGCGAGCAGGCGGGGTCCGCCGTCGGCCCGGGGGGCCGCCGGACCCGCAGTGGGGGCCGCCGTGTCGGCGGCGCGGCCCCCGGCCCCGGCCGCTTCGGCCTCCGGGGGGAGCAGCTGGTCGAGGACGCCGCCGTCGACCCCCGTCTCCCACGCGCAGCCCGCGGCGCGCAGGACCCGGGGCGGGCGCGGCCCGGCCGCCATCCGCCGCTGCAGCCACGCCTCGACGAGGTGGGTCTTGCCCGCCCCCGCAGGCCCGGAGACCACCGCGATGCGCGTCGCGTCGGAGGCGGCCCCGTCCCAGAGGGCGTCGAGGGCGGCCAGCTCCCCGCTCCGCCCGAGCGGCGGTGGCGGCAGGTGGGACGTGGGCACTGGTTCTCCTGTCGGGGCTTCTCCCGTCGGCGGTGGCGGCCGGAGGCCCCGCGGGCTCCCGGCGTTCCATCGTACGCGGGGCGTGTGGGGCGGACCACGTCCGCGCCGCGGACGCGCGCGTCCCCGGGACCCGTGGTCCGGGTCCCGGGGACGGGAGCGGCCGCGCTACTTGGCGGCGGCCACCGGCTCCGGCCGGGCCGCGCGCACCGGTTCGGTGGACTCGCCGCGGCGCGGCACCAGCGTGGTCACCACGGCCCCGGCGACGGCGACGGCGGCGAAGACGTAGAACGCCGTCGTGCTCGGGACGCCGGCCGACAGGAGGAACCCGCCGACCAGCGGCCCGGCGATGCCGCCGAGCCGGCCGAACCCGGCACACCAGGCGACGCCGGCGCCGCGCGCGTTGCTGGAGTAGTAGTTGGAGACCAGGCCGTACACCAGGACCTGCGTGCCGATCGTGCCGATGCCGGCGGCGGCCATGAGCGCCAGGAGGACCCCGAACGGCAGGCCGAGGGTCAGCAGGACCATCGCGACGGTCGCGAGCAGGAACGTGGCGACGACGACGCGCTGCGCGCCGAACCGGTCCGCGGACATGGAGGCCGCGACCCCGCCGACGATGGCCCCGGCGTTGAGCACGAGCAGGAACAGCAGCGCGAAGTCCTTGCCGTAGCCGAACTGGCCCATGATCTCCGGCAGCCAGGTGTTCAGCCCGTACGTGAGCAGCAGGCCGGAGAAGCTCATGAGGCCCAGGAGCAGGGTCGGCAGGGCGTAGCGGCGGGTGGCCAGCGCGGCGAACCCGACGCGGCGGGACGCGGCATCGCCGCCGGACGCCGCGGGCGCCGCCGTCGTCTCCCCCGCCCCGGCGGGGACGGGCACGTCGAGGACGATCCCGGTGCGCGTCGCGATCGCCTGCGCCTGCTGGACCTTGCCGCGGGCGAGCAGCCACTGCGGGGACTCCGGGAGGAAGGCCAGGGCCAGCGGCAGCAGGAACACGAGCGGCAGGGCGCCGATCCAGAAGAGCCCGCGCCAGCCGACGCCCTCGAGCAGCACGATGGCCAGCAGGGAGGCCAGCACGCCGCCGGCCGGAACGCCGGAGTAGACGATCGCGTTGTACAGGTTCCGGGACTTGCGCGGGGCGAACTCGGCGACGACGGCGCCGGCCGTCGCGACGAGCGCACCCACGCCGATGCCCGTGATGAACCGGCACACGCCGAAGGCCGCGACCGAGGTGGTCATGGCGGTCAGGCCCATGCCGACCGAGAACCAGACGATCCCGGCGATCATGGTGCGCCGCCGGCCCAGGTAGTCGCCGATGGCGCCGGTGGTCAGCGCGCCGACGAGCACGCCCATCAGGGCGTAGCTGCCGAGGGCGCCGGCCTGGGCGGGGTCGAGGGCGCCGAGCTGCGAGGGGTCCCGCAGCAGCGTGGACACGACGGTGCCGTAGACCACGAGGTCGTAGCCGTCGAAGATCAGGGCCATGGCCGCGATGGCCACCACCCAGCGGACGGTCTTGAGCTGCTGCGGCGTGGCCGCGGGGGCAGTGAGGGACATGATGACTCCATCGTCAGGGAAGGGCATTCCGGGAGGCCGCGCGGGGGTGGCGCGGGTGGAGCGAAGACCCGGCTGGGCCGGACGCGCGGGGTGGCGCGGGTGGAGCATGGGCACCGGCGGGGCCGGACGCGCGGGATGGCGCGGCGGGCCGGGCACCGGCACGGGTGGGGCGCGGGCGGTGCGCCCGGCCGGCCGGAACGTGGCCGGCCGGGGCGGCCGCCGCCCGGGACCGCGGGTCCCGGGCGGCGGTGGCGGGTCTAGCCCAAGTCCCCGCCGGCCACGGGCAGCACGGTGCCCGTGATGTAGGAGGCCTCGTCGGAGGCCAGGAAGGTGATCGCGGCGGCCTGCTCGTCGAGCGTGCCGTATCGCTTCATCAGGGACGAGTCGACGGTCTGGTCCACGATCTGCTGGTACCAGGCGCGCTCGCGCTCGTCCTGCGGGGAGGGGCCGCGCTTGACGCGGCGCTCCGGCGCCTCCGTCCCGCCCGGGGCGGTGGCGACGACGCGGATCCCGTGCGGGGCCGCCTCCAGGGCGAGGGAGGCCGTGATGGCCCGGACCCCGCCCTTGGCCGCCGCGTACGGGACGCGGTTGACCCCGCGCGTGGCGACGGAGGAGACGTTGACGATCGTCCCGGAGCCGCGCTCGATCATGCCCGGCAGGGCGGCCCGGCACGTCCACAGCGTCGGGAAGAGCGACCGGGTGATCTCCTTCTCGATCTCCTCGGGCGCGTAGTGCTCGTACGGCTTGGCCCAGATGGTCCCGCCGACGTTGTTCACGAGCACGTCCACGCGGCCGTGGGCCTCGACGGCGGCGGCCACGGCCGCCTCCGCGCCCGCGTACGTCTCCAGGTCGGCGGTGGCCGCGACGGCCTCGCCGCCGGCCGCGCGGATCGACGCGGCCGTCTCGTGGACGAGCTCCGCGCGGTCCACCAGGACGACGGCGCCGGACTCGGCCGCGATGCGCCGGGCGACGGCCTCGCCGATGCCCTGGGCCGCGCCCGTCACGACGACGGCCTTGCCGGCGAAGCGGCCCGGGTGGAAGCCCGCGTCCGCGGCGGCCGGGGCCGCCGCGGGGCGCGCGGTGCTCACGCCCCGGCCTCGGCGGTGGCGTGCAGCCCGTGCTCGTGGCTGACGCCGACGGCGAAGCGCTCGTAGTAGAAGTTGGCCGGCTCGACGCCGGACTCCGCCCAGTACTTGCGGACGGCGTCGACCATGGCGGGCGGGCCGCAGAGGTAGACGTCGACGTCGCCGTCGTTCAGGTGCTCCGGCAGCAGGTGCTGCGTGACGTAGCCCTTCTTCGGCGCCGCGGACTCCTGGTCCGCGACGATCGAGTCGAACGTGAAGCCGTTGATCGACTTCGTGTACGCCTCGAGCGCCTCGGTCTCGACCAGGTCGTGGTCGAACGTCACGCCGTAGGCCATGTGGATCGGGAAGCCGGGCTGCTCGCCGGACGTCGCCAGCTTCTCCAGCATGGACAGCTGCGGGGCGACGCCGGTGCCGCCCGCGAGGAGCAGGACCGGGCGCTTGACGTCGCGCAGGAAGAAGCTGCCGACCGGGCCCTCCAGCGTCAGCTGGTCGCCGACGGCGGCGCGCTCCTTGAGGTACGTGGTCATGACGCCGTCGGGGGCCGTGCGGACGAGGAACCGCAGCTCCTCCTCCTCCGGGCCGCTGCTGAACGAGTAGCTGCGCTCCTCGTCGGTGCCCGGGACCTTGATGTTCATGTACTGGCCCGGCAGGAAGTGCAGCTGCTCGCGGTTCTCCACGGAGAGCGTGATGCCCGCCGTGTTGTCGGCGTACCAGTGCAGCTTCTCGATCGTGGCCTTGAACTCCTGGATGCTCGTCTTGGCCATCTCGGAGGTGCCGGGGATCTGCAGGACCAGGTCCGACTCCGGACGCATCTGGCAGGGCAGGCAGTAGCCGGCGTCGGCCTCGTCGTCGGTGAGGGCCTCGTCGATGTACTCGCCGCCGTCGTACTTGCCGGACTCGCAGAAGGACTTGCAGGTGCCGCAGGCACCGTCGCGGCAGTCCAGGGGGATGTTGATGCGCGCCTTGTAGGACGCATCCGCCACCGTCTCGTGGGGCAGGACGTCGATAAAACGGGTGATCCCGTCCTCGAAGCTCAGGGCGACCTTATGTCCCATGGTGTTCTCCTTGGCTTCGTTCTAGATGTGGTAGATGTCCACGACGTGGTGGATGTAGTCGTTCTTGAGCACGACCTTCTTCTTGAGGATCAGCGGCTGCGATCCGGAGAGGTCCAGCGTGTAGAACGACGTGCCGAAGTAGGTGTCGACGTTGTCGTAGCGGAAGTAGAGCGTGAACCAGTTGAAGCGGATGTCCACCTGGTCGCCGCGGTGCTCGACGATCTCGACGTTGGTGATGTTGTGTCCCGTGCGCGGCTCCGGCAGGCTCGTGGCGCTGGAGCGGTCCGTGCGGATGCGGAAGACGCGGTCCTCGAGGCCGCCGCGGTTCGGGTAGTAGATCAGGGAGATCTCGGACTGCGGGTCCCCGGTGGTCTCGCCGTTGTCGTCCCAGGCGGGCATCCAGAACTCGGCGTCCTCGTGGTAGCAGTCCACCCAGCGCTCGAACTCCCGGTCGTCCAGGAAGCGGGCCTCGCGGTAGAGGAACTGGCGGATGCGCTCGAGCTCGACGGCGCGCTCGGCGGCCTCCGCGTCGGTCTGCGGTGCGGCAGCGATGTCGGTCATGTTGGGTCCTTCGGTGTGCGGGGCCGGCGGTCCGGCCAGGAGGGTGTTCCGGCGCGGGCCTAGTGGCCGCAGGGGGAGGACGACGGCGCGGCGGCGGCGGCCGGGTTGGCGGCCCGCTCGGCGGCCTCGCGCTCCTCGGCGGCGACGGCGTTGCGCATCGTCTCGGCCCAGTAGCTGTGCTGGATCGGGTAGAGGCCCTCGTCCTCGGTCTTGGCGCCGCTCGAGAGCGGGTTCAGGCCCAGGCCCTTGGCCGTCTCGTCCGGCCCGTTGAGCTGGTGCGTCACGCCGCGGGACATGTCGTTCCAGGGCGCCGTCTTGGCGAGGTAGGTCTTCTGGCAGGAGCGGAACTCCTCCAGGTCGTCCGGGGTCGCCATGCCGGTCGCGTTGAAGAAGTCCTCGTACTGGCGGATCCGGTTGGCGCGGGACTCGGCCGACTCGCCCTTCGGGGCGATGCAGTAGATCGTCACCTCGGTCTTGTCGACGGAGATCGGACGGAAGTGGCGGATCTGCGACGAGAACTGGTCCATCAGGTACACGTTCGGGTACAGGCACAGGTTGCGGGAGGCGCCGACCATGAACTTGGCGCGCTCCGCGCCGAACTGCTCGGTCCACTCCTCGAGCTTGTCGTAGTTCGGGCGGTCCTGCGGGTTGCCCCACCACATCCACAGCAGCAGGTGGCCGTGGTCGAACGAGTAGTAGCCGCCGCCCTGCTTGCCCCAGGTGCCGGCGTCCATCGCCTTGGTCTCGTTCTTGGACTCGCCGACGCTGCGCCGGGCGGTCGTGGCCGCGTAGTTCCAGTGGGTCGCGGAGACGTGGTAGCCGTCGGCACCGTTCTCCGCCTGGACCTTCCAGTTGCCGTCGTAGGTGTAGGTGGAGGAGCCGCGCAGGATCTCCAGGCCCTCCGGGGACTGGTCGACGACCATGTCGATGATCTTCGCGGAGTCGCCGAGGTGCTCCTCGAGCGGCTTGACGTCGGCCTTGAGGGAGCCGAACAGGAAGCCGCGGTAGTTCTCGAACCGGGCGACCTTGGTCAGGTCGTGCGAGCCGTCCTTGTTGAACTGCTCCGGGTAGCCGCCGTCGCGCGAGTCCTTGACCTTGAGCAGCTTGCCCGTGTTGCTGAACGTCCAGCCGTGGAACGGGCAGGTGAAGTTCTTGCGGTTGTCCGTCTTGCGCCGGCACAGCATCGCTCCGCGGTGGCTGCACGCGTTGACGAGGCAGTTCAGCTCGCCGTCCTTGGAGCGGGAGATGACGACCGGCGTGCGGCCGATGTACGTGGTGAAGTAGTCGCCCACGTTCGGGATCTGCGACTCGTGGGCCAGGTAGACCCAGTTGCCCTCGAAGATGTGCTTCATCTCCAGCTCGAAGATCTCCTCGTCGGTGAAGATCTCCCGCTTGGTGCGGTGCACGCCGTTCGCGGCGTCCTCGACGACGGCGTCCTCAAGGCGCCGGCTGACGTTCTCCAGGGTCTCGGTCATGGTGTTCCTCCATTGGGCGTATCTGCCGCGCCGGAAACCGGGGGGACCGGGTCCGGCGAAAAAGCCATGCGAACTACTCTGCAGGCTTGTGCGAGGCGTCACACTAGGCGAATACCTAGGGCTGACCTAGGCCCCCTAATCAGAGGAGATTCCTCTCAATCGGGCCTGAAAAAGTATTTGTCGGCTCCCAGTCCGAATCGGTAGCGTGACCCGGACCACTCGATCGGGAGGACACCCATGACCGCCACCCGGGCAGAGGCACGCCCGATGCCGCCCCGCCCGTCCTGGCGCCACGTCTCCGCCTCCGCCGTCGTCGCCGGCTTCGTCGCCGTGGCCATCTCCTACGCCGGACCGCTCCTGGTGGTCCTCGGGGCCGCACAGCAGGCCGGCCTCGACCCGGCCCACACGGCGTCCTGGGTGTGGGCCATCTCCGTGGGCAGCGGCGTGGTCTGCGTGGCGATGAGCCTGCTGACCCGCCAGCCGGTCGTCGTCGCCTGGTCCGTGCCGGGCGCGGCCTTGCTGATCACCGCCCTCGGCGACTACTCCTACGCGGACGCGATCGGCGCGTACATCGTCGCCGGCGTGCTCACGGTGGCCCTGGGCGCCACCGGCCTGTTCGGGCGGCTCATGGCCGCCCTGCCCAAGCCGATCATGGCCGGCGTGCTGGCCGGCGTGCTGCTCCCGTTCGTCCTCGACGTCGCCGGGGCCGTCGTCGAGCGGCCCCTCGCGGCCGGCGGCCTGGTGGCGGCCTACTTCCTGGGGCGCAGGTTCGTCCCCCGCTACGCGGTGCTGGTCGCGCTCGTCGTGGGCACGCTGCTGGCCGTGGCGACGGGCGGCACGACGGCGCCGCGCCTCACCCTGGACTTCACCTCGCCCGTGTTCACGGCCCCGTCGTTCGACCTGCAGGCCATCATGGGGATCGCCGTGCCGCTGGTGATCGTCACCATGGCGGGACAGAACGGGCCCGGCCTGGCCATGATGCACTCCAGCGGGTACGCAGCCAACGACCGGCTCCTGTTGGGCGCGGCCGGCGCCGCGTCCGTGGCGTTCGCCCCGTTCGGGGCGCATGCCATCAACCTCGCCGCGATCACGGCGGGGATCTGCTGCGGGCGCGAGGCGCACGAGGACCATGCCCGGCGCTACGTCGCCGGCGTCTCCTGCGGCGTGTTCTTCATCCTCTTCGGGATCGCGGGGCAGAACATCGTCCAGTTGCTGGGCGCGGTCCCCGACCAGCTGGTCGCGGCCGCCGCGGGCGTGGCCCTCATCGGCGCGCTGCAGGGCGCGTTCGCGGACGTCCTGGCGCCCGCCCCCGGCGGCGGGCCGGCCCTGGAGGCGGGGGTCGCGACCCTGGCGGTCACGGCCTCGGGCGTGGCCCCGTTCGGCATCGCCGCCCCGTTGTGGGGCTTCGCCGCCGGTGCCGCCGTCTACCTCGTGTTGGGCTTCCGCCGGGCCCCGCGGCGCGCTACTGCCGCAGGGCGCAGGTGAGCCGGCCGCTGGACTCCTCGACGCTGTCGGCGGGCACCAACCGCTGGTAGCCGGTGCCGACGATGAGGTCCACGGCGTCGGTCGTGCGCTCGGAGTCCCCGACGTACATGGTGTTCCGGATGTGGCGCTGCAGCGTCAGCGCCTGCGCCCGACCGCCCTCGCCCGAGACGACGGCGCCCACGATCCCGGGCGTGCGCAGCGTCGCGTTGCCGATCTCCCCCACGCGGAAACCGCGCCGCTCGAGGTCCCTGGCCGCGCGGTCGGCCAGCCCGGTGAGCCCCGTGGCGTTGTAGACGTTCACCGTGACCTGGGAGGGGTCCAGGTAGCGCTGGTTGCCGGCGGGACACGCCGGTGCGCCGCTGGCCGGCGCGGAGGAACCTGCCCCCGGGGACGCCGACGACTCGACCGCCGGCCCCCAGCCCGGGACGACGAGCCGGCCCGTCGAGACCAGCCACGCCCCGACGAGCGCGGCCAGCACCAGCAGCACCAGGAGCGCGAGCACGAGACCGTGCCGGAACCGGCGCCAGAAGCGGCTGCGGCGCACGGCCTCCCCGTCCTCGACGAAGGTCGCCGCGAGGTCCTCCTCCGTGACGATGTGGTGCCCGTGCCATTCGCGCTCCGCGGGGGGATCGTCCCAGTCCGCGCCCTCTGGTCCGCGCAGCCCGTCGTCCCCCTGCCGGTCCGGTCCGCCCGCCACGTCAGTCCTCCAGCACCAGCACGCGCGCGTGCATCACGGACCGGTGGTGCAGGGCCGTCCGCACGGCGCGGTGCAGCCCGTCCTCGAGGTAGCGCGTCCCGCGCCACTCCACGACGTGCGGGAAGAGGTCCCCGAAGAATGTCGAGTCCTCGGACAGCAGCGCCGCTAGGTCGAGCGTGCTCTTGACCGTGACGAGCTCGTCGAGGCGCACCTGGCGGGGCGGGACGCCGGCCCAGTCGCGGGGGGTGGCGTAACCGTGGTCGGGGTACGGACGGCTGTCGCCGACGGCTTTGAAGATCACGCCCCCAGCTTAGGGAACCGGGCCGGGTCCCGGCACAGGAACGGGCCCCTCCCCACGGAGTAACGCGGATGCCGCCGATGTCAAGGAGTGCGCAACACACAGACACACGGCGGAACAGCACGTAAAGACCGCTACCCTCCGGTAGAGTGTCGGTCCTACCGTGGGGCCATGACTACCGTGCGCACCTCAGTCCCCGTTCTGGACCTGTCCACGGCGCGCGGCGCCGACGGCCGGTTCACGCCGGCGTTCATCGACGCCCTGCGCGACGCGACGCACCACGTCGGCTTCTTCCAGGTCACCGGCTACGGCGCCCGGGAGGGCCAGCCGGCCGAGCTGCTGGAGACCATCGCGGAGTTCTTCCGGCTGCCGCTGGACCAGCGTCTGGCGCTCGACAACCGCAAGTCGCCGCAGTTCCGCGGGTACACGCGCCTGGGCACGGAGAAGACCCAGGGCCGGGCGGACTCCCGGGAGCAGATCGACTACGGCCCGGAGCGCGAGCCGCTGGCCGAGGTCCCCGCGGACCGCCCCTACCTCAACCTGCAGGGCCCGAACCAGTGGCCCGACTCCTTCCCGCAGCTGGAGCGCGTCGCGATGGAGTGGGCGGAGCTGATGTCGCGCATCGGCGCGGAGCTGCTTTCCGCGATCGCCGTGTCGCTGGGCCTGGAGGAGGACTACTTCGCCGAGCCGTTCGAGGGCGCGCCGGCGTGGATGGGCAAGCTGGTGCACTACGTCGGCCTGGGCGGGGTCCCCGAGGCCGGGAACCAGGGCGTCGGGTCGCATGCCGACTACGGCTTCGTCACGCTGCTCCTCCAGGACGCGATCGGCGGACTGGAGGTCAAGCCGTACGGCCAGGACGAGTGGATCACCGTGGAGCCGATCGAGGGCGCGCTGGTGGTCAACTTGGGCGAGATGCTCGAGGTCGCCACCAACGGGTACCTGATGGCCACCATCCACCGCGTGACGGCCCCTCCGGCCGGCGTCGACCGCTACTCCGTGCCGTTCTTCTGGTCGCCGCGCCTGGACTCCGTCATCGATACCGTGCCGCTGCCGCCGGAGCTGGCCGCCCAGGCGCGCGGGGTCTCCGACGACCCGCAGAACCCGATGCTCTCCTCCTACGGCGCGAACGTGCTCAAGGGCTGGCTGCGTGCCCACCCGGAGACGGCGCGGATCCACTACCCCGAGCTGTCCAAGTAGGCGCACGCCACCCACGGTGGTGGCGGCCGGTCCGTCCGTTCCACGGACCGGCCGCCCGGGCGCCTGGGCGGGCTGCCTCCCGCCGTTGCGCCCCGGAAGGGGGAACCCCGCGTCAGCCCGCGATGAGCTTCAGCGTCCGCGTGGCGAGCGTGTTCCCCGTGACCCAGTGGTGCCAGTCCACCCGCAGGGAGTACTCCCCGGGCACCGTCGGATGCAGCAGCACGTCGTACCGTTCGGCCGCCCCGGTGGACACGGTGTGCGTCGTGATGTGGTTTTCGATATCGGGATGCATGGAGGTCGGAAGCGAGGGCTGCCCGGGCTCGTAGGTGCAGCGGTAGGGCCGGCCGTCGTGGGCGATGAGCTCCGCGATCGGTGCCGGCTCCCCGTCCGGTCCGTAGAACGTCATCCTGAGCGGCAGGTAGTTCGCGTCGAGCAGCCTCCAGAGCGTCGGCGCCTTCCCTCCGCCGTCCAGGTTGATCGGCAGCTCGGTTGGCGCCCACACCACCTCGTCCCCATAGCGCCGGGAGCCAAGGAGCCCGCCGGCGATGTAGAAGTGCTGCGGCTCGAAGCGGTTCAACCCGACGTCCTCCCCCGAGAGCCCGGCGGCGTGGTGCAGCGTGTGCCAGCGGCGGTCGATCGAGAACGGGATGATGATCGCCTCGGTGGCGATGTCGTACTCCGGCCCGTCCGCGAAAGCCCGCCGCGTCCCGGGCGCGACCGGGAACTCCGGCAGCTCCACGGGATCCACGATCAGCGGGCCGAGCAGGCCCATCTGCGCGTGCAGCGGCGTGTTCACGTGGCAGTGGTAGAAGTACGTCCCGGCCGTGCCGCAGTTGGGGTCCCCCGCCTCGCCGAGTTCGGGCTTCCACTGGTACGTGTACTTGCCCTCGACCTCGAACGAGGTGTGGCCGACGCCGTCGTTCCGCGGGTCCGGCTCGAGGCCGTGCCAGTGGATCGTGTGCGGTCCCATGCTGGGGCTGAGGGTCGCGTGGAAGATCTCCCCCTCCTTCATCCGCAGGGTCGGGCCCGGGAAGCCGCGCCCCGACTCTTCGGAGTGGAACACCCACATCTCGACGTCGAGCCCGTCCGGGAAGCGCATGTCCCGGGCGCTGAGGTCCAGGAAGACCTCCTGGGTGGCCGGCTCGAGGTAGTCGGTCGCGGGCTCGAGCACGTTCGTCTGCTTCGACGCGAAATCCACCTGCGACTCGAAAAGGTGCTCGTCCTCGTCCGGTTCCTCGGTCGGCGACGGGCTCGGCTCCGCGGTCTCGGTGGGCTCCGCCGATTCCGTGGGCTCCGGCGTCGGCTCCGCGGACCCGGTCGGCTCCGCGGGCTCGGTGGGCTCCGCCGACTCCGTGGGCTCCGGGGCCGGCCACTTGGACTCGTACTCCCGGCGGAGCTGGTCGCGGGCCTCCCGGCGCGTGGCCGGGTCCTTCTTCTCCAGGCCGCGGCCGGCCAGCAGCGCCGTCACCGCGCTCCATGTGGTTGCCATGGCTCTCCCCCTAGGCCTTCAGTGTCCAGTGGGCCACGAGCCCACCCGGGTACAGGCCGCCGGCCGCCGTCTGGGACGGCTCGGCGTGACAGTGCATCGGATACGACCAGTCCTCGGTGCGCGAGAACCACACGCTGTCGGTCGCGTCGGGCGGGCGCTTGACCGGGATGATGCAGTCCTTGCGGTCCATGGGCGGCACCTTGACCGTGTCCTCCCACTGCTGCATGCAGACCTTCCCGTCCTCGTCCACATAGCCGTATTCGCGATCCCACTCCTTGTTGTTGCGCCGGAGCGTCCAGAGGTGGTTCCCGTGGAAGTGGATCTGGTGCGTCACGAGGCCCGGATTCACGAGGCGGACGAGCTGGCCCGAGCGGATGGTCCCGGCCTCGATGTCCTCCCCGAACTGCGTCACGTCGACCTGGCGCGGGTAGCCGGACACGAGCGTCTCCTCCCGGGTCGCCCGGTTCGTGCCGCCGTCGAGGCAGTGGCCCAGCGACTCGTAGCCGCTGCGGTCGTTGAGCAGGAAGAACCGCGGCACGGCCGGCGTGGCCGCCGGGTCGACGGTCCCGCCCCCGGCGGCGATCGACGCCCAGTTGGAGCAGACGACGTGCGTGATCCACAGCCACTCGCGCTCGAAGGCCGCCTGGTCCGGCGAGACGCGCCACGCGTCGTCCGCGTCGTGCACGACGAGGACGCCGAACAGGCCGAGCGCTCGCTCGACGGGCGCGTTCGTCGGGTCGTAGTAGATGTACGTGCCCGGGTACGGCGCGTCGAAGGCGAGCTCCCCGCTGCCGCCGGACGGGATCGGTCCGGTCGTCACGTCGGCCCCGCCCTCGCCTGCCCCCGCGACGCGCAGCTCGTGCGTGCCGGTGAGGCCGTTGAAGACGCGCAGCCGGACGGTGGCGCCGCGCTCCGCGATGATGGTCCGCCGCGGGAAGTAGCTCGCCCAGTGGCTGCGCCGGACCAGGTACTGCCCCGGGTTGGCCGGGTCGGCCGCGGCCGGCAGCGGGGTGCCCTCGGCCGGCGCCTCCGCCCCCAGCGGGTAGGTCCTCGATTCGACCAGGCGCCCGTCCTCGGTGAAGACCCGCGGCGAGATGGTCAGGGCCGGCGACTCCGAGGTCCGCTGGGTCGGGTGGTCCCCGAAGCCGCGGCAGTACTCCAGCGAGTCGTCGACCATCTTCGTGTAGCCCTCGTTGACGTACAGGTCCAGGACCCCCGGCAGCGGTTCGGCCTTCGTGACAGCCGAGGCGGCCAGCAGGAACGCCGGGGCCGCCGCTCCCGCGGCCGTGGCGGCCGGGGCGACGGCCTGCTGCCCACCCAGGGCACCGAGGAGCCCCGCCCCGGCCACCGCGCCGAGGCGCAGCGCGTCGGCGCGGGCGATCCCGGGGGACGCCGCCACGGTCCGGGCGGCGTGCTGTGTCTGGTCGTCAGGCATGGCTGCCCTCCAGGTGTCCGGGCCGCCAGTGGACCGGCGGCAGCGGCAGGCCCAGCGCGTCCGCGCCGGGATCGGTCAGGTCGTCGAGCTCGGCGGCGAAGCCGGTCGCGTCGGAGGGCACCAGGAAGCTGGCGTGGACGGCCAGCGTCCCGCCGGCCGCCAACAGGCCCGAGCGGAAGTCGTTCCAGCGGTTCACGAACGGCCACGGCATGGTGTTGGCGCGCAGCCGCAACTGCCCTGCGGAGAACGGCAGGTCGGTGTCCGTTTCGTTCGTCAGGCGCAGCTCGACCAGGACGTGGTCGCCGAAGGTCATGTTCAATGGCTGCGGCGAGCGGCTTCCGGCCACCGCATGCCCGGCGTGGCCGCTGTCCGCCCCGGGCGCCCCGGACAGCCGGGACTGGCGTTGGGCCGACCAGACGGTGGCCGTTCCGAAGCCGGTATGGATGGTGGTCGCCCCGGCCGGCGTGGCCCCGGCGAGGCTGGCCCCCAGAACGACGGCCCCGGCGCCCAGCAGCGCGGAGGCCCCGGCCGCGAGGCCGAAGGTGCGGCGCGAAACCACGCGCCGCGGTGGTACATCCGGTGGTGGTTCGAGGGCGTCCTCGAGCAGGACGCGACCCCCCATCGTCGCGTGCATGTGGATAAATCCTTTCCGATGCCCCATTCATCGGAAGGGCCTCCCCAGCGCCGTTCCCCAACAGCGTGCGGATAATCCCCCCGGCTCCCCAGCCACCGCCAGTATGAGGTAGGACACACCCCCCTGTAAAGGGGTATATCCAGACGTTGTGAAAACAGCTAGTCAAGTCGGCGGCCGGAGCAGGCAAGGCCGGGGGCAGCCACCGGTGAAGGGACTGTTAAAGCCGGAAGCCCCGGTCCAGGGACCGGGGCTTCCACAGTGGCGGAGGATGGGGGATTTGAACCCCCGAGGGCTGTTAACCCAACACGCGTTCCAGGCGTGCGCCATAGGCCGCTAGGCGAATCCTCCTTGGCGCTCGAAGAGCACGATCCAGCCTAACGGATCGCCGCGGATTATCCCAATCGGGGCTCTGGAACGCCCCGTCTCCCAGGATCGGGTAGACTGTTTGCCGGCCCCCCGTGTGGTGTCATCCCGTCGAACTCCCCCAGGACCGGAAGGTAGCAAGGGTAGATGGGCTCTGGCAGGTGCATGGGGGGTCTTTACTTTTCCCGGACACGATCCGGCTGCCCACCGCCACGCCCCGACCCCCGGGAGGAGCACCCCATGCCGGCCGGCCGCTACGCCCCCAGCCCCTCGGGGGACCTGCACCTGGGCAACCTGCGCACCGCGATCCTCGCCTGGCTGTTCGCCCGCTCCACCGGGCGCGCCTTCCTGCTGCGCGTCGAGGACCTGGACCGGGCCCGCGCCGGCGCCGAGGAGGCGCAGCTGCGCGACCTCGCCGCCGTCGGCCTGGACTGGGACGGGGCCGCCGAGCGCCAGACCGACCGGCGCGCCGGGTACGCCGCCGCCCTCGATGCCCTGCGCTCGGCGGGCCAGCTCTACGAGTGCTACTGCACGCGCCGCGACATCGCGGAGGCGCCGTCGGCCCCGCACGCCGCCCCCGGCGCCTATCCGGGAACGTGCCGCGACCTGACGGAGACCGAGCGCGCGGAGCGCCGCGCCGACCGCCCCGCGGCCCTGCGCCTGCGCGCCGCCGTCGACCGCTACACGGTGGCCGACGAGCTGCACGGCGAGTACACGGGCGCGGTCGACGACTTCGTCGTCGTCCGCAACGACGGGGTGCCCGCCTACAACCTCGCCGTCGTCGTCGACGACGGCCTGCAGGGCGTCGACCAGGTGGTCCGCGGGGACGACCTCCTGCCCTCGGCGCCGCGCCAGGCCTACCTGGCCACGCTGCTCGGCCACTCGGTCCCGCGGTACGCGCACGTGCCCCTGGTCCTCAACCGGGACGGGCGGCGGCTCGCCAAGCGCGACGGCGCCGTGACGCTCGCGGACCTCGCCGCCGACGGCGTCGGCGCCGGCGCCGTCCGGGCGGCGCTGCTGCGCACGCTCGGGCTGCCGGACGCCTCCCTCGCCGCCGCCCTGGCCGCCTTCGACCCGGCCCGGCTGCCGCGGGATCCGTGGGTCTACGACCCCTCCACAGGGCCGGTTCCGGGATGCGGGGCCGACGGCGGAAAAGATAGGGTGCAGGGGTGAGTACAGCCCTCTACCGTCGCTACCGTCCGGACACCTTCTCGGACGTGATCGGGCAGGAGCATGTCACCACCCCCCTGATGAGCGCCCTGTCCAAGAACCGGGTCAGCCACGCCTACCTCTTCTCCGGTCCGCGGGGCTGCGGCAAGACGACCAGCGCCCGGATCCTCGCCCGTTGCCTCAACTGCGCCGAGGGGCCGACCGCAACGCCGTGCGGGCGCTGCGAAAGCTGCGTCGAGCTGGCCACCGGCGGCCCCGGCTCCCTGGACGTCATCGAGATCGACGCGGCCTCGCACGGCGGCGTCGACGACGCGCGCGACCTGCGCGAGCGGGCCACGTTCGCCCCCGTGCGGGACCGCTTCAAGGTCTTCATCATCGACGAGGCCCACATGGTCACCTCGGCCGGCTTCAACGCGCTCCTGAAGATCGTCGAGGAGCCGCCGGAGCACATCAAGTTCATCTTCGCGACGACGGAGCCGGACAAGGTCATCGGCACCATCCGCTCCCGCACGCACCACTACCCGTTCCGACTGGTTCCGCCGGAGCCGCTACTGGCCCTGCTCGAGCGGCTCTGCGCCGAGGAGGGCGTGCGCGTCGCCCCCGGCGTGCTCTCGCTCGTGATCCGCGCCGGCGGCGGGTCGGTGCGGGACACGCTCTCCGTCCTGGACCAGCTGATCGCCGGCGCCGGCGCCGAGGGGATCGACTACGAGCTGGCCGTGGCCCTCCTCGGGTACACGCACGCGTCGCTGCTGGACGACGTCGTCGACGCGCTCGCGGCCCAGGACGCCGCCACCGTCTTCTCCGCCGTGGACCGGGTCATCCAGACCGGCCTGGACCCGCGGCGGTTCGTGGAGGACCTGCTCGAGCGCTTCCGCGACCTGATCATCGTCAAGGCGATGCCGGACAGCGCCGCCCAGGTGATCCGCGGGCTGCCGGAGGACCAGCTGAACCGGATGCGCCAGCAGTCCTCGCTGCTGGGCCAGGTCGAGCTCAGCCGGGCCGCCGACGTGACCAACCAGGCCCTGACCGAAATGACCGGCGCGACGAGCCCGCGGCTGCACCTCGAGCTGCTCTGCGCCCGGCTCCTGCTGCCCACCTCCGACGCGACGGAACGCGGGCTCGGCGCCCGGATCGACCGCGTGGAGCGGCGGCTTGCCTACGGCGGCGGCGAGACCGCGCCGGCTCCCGCGGGGGACGACGGCGGCGCGCCGGTTTCCGGCGCGCGGCCGTCCGCCGGCGAGGCTCCCGAGCGGCACCCGGAGCCCGGATCCGGGGATCCGTTCGGCGGAGGCGGGCAGGGCGCCGCCCAGGTCCGCGAGGCGCTGCGGGCCGCGCGCCAGTCGCGCCCCGGCGCCGACGCACCCGCCGCGCCCCGCAACCCGGCCGGGCCCGAGCTGCCGGCCGCCGAAGCCGGCGCCCCATCCGCACCGGCCCAGCCGGCGCCGGCTGCCCCCCGGGACGCCTCCGCGCCCGCCGGGACGCCCGGCACCCCCGCGCCTGCCGAAGCCGCCCCCGCGCCTGCCGAGACCGTCCCCGCGCCTGCGGACGGGCAGGGGCCCGCGAGCGATCAGGACTCCCCCGGATCGGCGGCGGACTGGGGCGGCACGTGGGCCGCCCCTCCCGCGGAGCCCTCGCGCCCCGAGGCCCGAACGGCACCCGCGCCGGAAGCCCAGGGACCGGCGACCGCACCCGAGGAGCAGCGGCCCGCCGCATCCACCCCGTCCCGCCAGCAGCCGCCGCAGGGGGAGGCCCCCCGTGCCGGCGGCACCGCCGGGGCCGGCCAGCCCGACGGCGGCCCGGCACCAGGGCCGCAGGGACCGCCACAGGGCGGGCGGCCGCACGAGGCCCCGGCTCCCGCGGCCGGATCCGGCGGCGCCGGATCGGTCGAGATGTTCCGGCGTGCCTGGCCCGAGATCCTGGAGGCGCTGCGCGAACGCAAGAAGTTCCTCTGGATGACGGTGCAGCCGAACGCGTCGGTAACCGGCTTCGACGGCCGCAGCCTGACGGTGTCGTTCTCGAACGCCGGCGCGCTGACGAGCTTCTCGAGCAAGCAGGAGAACATCGCCCTGCTCCAGCAGTGCATCCACCACGTGCTGGGGGTCCAGTGCGAGGTGGTCGTGACGGCGGGAGGGTCCGCACCCGCGGGTGGTTCCGGCCCAAAAGCTGACCGCCGGCCCACGCCGGCGGCCGCCGAGCAACGCCCCGCATCCTCCGCGAGCGCTTCCGCGGTAGCGCCGCCGCGGCAGCCCGAGCCCGGCGCGTCGTCCGCGCCTGCGCCCCATCCCGGGGCCGGTCCAGCCGCGCCGGCACCCGCAGCACCGGCCCCGACCGCCCCGGCACCCGGAGCGCAAGCCCCGGCCGCCCCCGCACCCACAGCACCGGCCCCGGCGGCCCGACCGCCGCGCGGCTCCGCGCCCCCCACGCCGCCCGCTGCCCCCGCTCCGGCGCCGGAGGCGCGCCCCACCCCGCCCTCTTCCGGTCCGACCGACCCGGCTCCGGCGCCGCAGCGCCAGGCCCGGCCGGCCCCCGCCGGCCCGTCGTACGACGCGGACGGCATCCCGTACGCCGACGAGCCTCCACCCGAGGACGAACCCCCGTTCCCGGACGAACCAGCGGGATGGGCACCGCCCCAGGCCTCCGCACCACAGGCCCCGGCGCCAGTGGCCGCGCAGAGCCCTGGCGCATCGCGGCGCCCTGCCGCGCCGGCCCCGCGGACTTCCGGCTCGGCGCCGGCCGCTCCCGCGCAGGCTCCGCCGTCGCCGTCGGCCGCGTCGGCACCCTCGCCGGCCGGCGCCCCGGCCGCGCCGCCGCCGGCGGGTGCCGCCTACGGCGACGCCCGCGCCCGCGTCTGGTCCCCGGACGCCCCGGCGGCGCCCCAGCCGACGACCGGCGGCCCGGCGGGGGCGCCCCCGATCCCGTCGTGGGCCGGCACCGCCCTGCCCGGCGGTGCCCCGGCCCCCTCGCCCGCGCCCGAGCCACCGCGCCGCCCGGCCACCGGCCGGACAATGAGCCGCTACCAGCAGCTCATCAACCAGTCCCAGGGGCCGGACCGGGCCGCGCCCCTGGCCCCTACCCCGGGCGCGCCCACGGCCACCCAGCACCGCGCACCCGCAAACGCCGTAGACTCGGCTGTCGAGGACATCCCGAGCGACGACGACATCGCGATCGAGGACTCGACGGTCGTGGGCCGCGCCGCGGTCGAGCGCATCCTCAACGGGCGCCTCATCGAGGAGCGCAACCACGACGGTTCGCCCGTCAGCTAGCCGGCCGGCGCCCATTCCATCCCGAGCATGTGAGGTTTCGTGTACGAAGGCGCAGTCCAGGACCTGATCGACGAGTTCGGCAGGCTGCCGGGCATCGGGCCGAAGTCCGCCCAGCGGATCGCCTTCCACATCCTGGAGGCGGACCGGGAGGACATGGTCAGGCTCGCCGATGCGATCCGTGCCGTGAAGGAGAAGGTGCGCTTCTGCTCCGTCTGCTTCAATGTCTCCGAGCAGGAGACGTGTGCGATCTGCCGCGACGAGCGGCGCGACGACGCCGTGCTGTGCGTCGTCGAGGAGTCGAAGGACGTCATGGCGATCGAGCGGACGCGCTCGTTCCGCGGCAGGTACCACGTGCTCGGCGGCTCCATCAACCCGATCGCCGGCGTCGGCCCCGAGCAGCTGCACATCCGCGAGCTGCTGAACCGGCTGCACGACGACCGCATCCAGGAGGTCATCATCGCCACCGACCCCAACCTCGAGGGGGAGGCGACGGCGACGTACCTCGCGCGCACGCTCAAGACCATCGGGATCGCCGTCACGAGGCTCGCCTCGGGGCTCCCCGTCGGCGGGGACCTCGAGTACGCCGACGAGGTCACCCTCGGCCGCGCCTTCGAGGGCCGGCGCAGCGCCATCGGCTGAGCCGCGGCGGGGCCCGCTGCCGCTCCAGTCAGGCGCCGATCGGACCCAGCCTCTGGTGCACCGCCGCGACATCGAGCCGCGCGGTCCGCGCCTCCGCCGGCCCGCGCCCGGTGAGGCGGGCGACCGCCTCCTCGAAGTGGTCGCGCAGCAGCGCGACGGCGGCCTCGCCGTCGCCGGCCAGCAGCAGGTCCAGCCGCCGGCGGTGGGGCTCGTGGATGTCGGTGCGGACCTCGTACCCGCCGGACGCGCCGAGGCTGGCCAACCGGGTCTCGATCACGAGCGTGGACATCATCCGGGTCAGCCGTTCGTTGCCGGCCGCCCGCACGGACTCGAAGTGGAGGTCCAGGTCGGCGCCCCCGATCTCCAGCGCCGTCGCCTCGGCCCGGCCGTCGCCGGCAAGCTCCCCCAACCGGCAGAGCACCGCCTGGACCGGGGCGAGGCGCGCCCGGCGCACGTCGGTGGCGAACGCCGCGAGGGTGCGGATCGCGGCGGACTCGATGGCGAGGCGGGCCTCGTAGAGCCCCGGGACGTCCTCCGGACCGACCGCGGCGACGACGAGCCCCTGTCCCGGGACCGCGTCCAACAGGCCCTCCTGGACGAGGCGCTGCGCGGCCTCCCGGAAGGGCCCGCGGCTGACGCCGAGCTGCCGCGCCGTCTCGATCTCGCGCAGTGCGGATCCCGGAAGCATGACGCCGGTGTACACGGCGTCGCGCAACGCGGCGGTGATCAGGTCAACGGTCGAGGACCGCTGGACCCGCGGCATGGCCGGCGCGCCCGTGCTCGGGGACGGCTGCATCGCTCCTACTCCGTTTCTGCTGCGGCGTGCCGAGCCCCCGAACGCCGGTCCCCCACGCCTCGGGGATCGTCACTGAATCGTAACGCGCCTCCGGGTCGCCGAATGGCCTCCCCGACCGCCGTGCCGCGGCGTCCGGATCCGCGGAATTCCGCGGTTCCCCAGCCCTCTGGCCGCGATACTTGTTGACAATCAGACGCGCAGACCCTCCGATTGTCAAGAGGGCCGCAGATGGGTAGCGTGATGGACATCACCCACCGGGGACGTGGCGCGGGCAGCGCCCGCGGCGCCTCCGACGAGGCCCACGAAGAGAGGGAACCGATGACTACCCGTACCCGCCGGCCGCTTCTGGCCGCTGGCGCACTGTTCGCCTCCGCCGCGCTCGCACTCACTGCCTGCGGCGGCTCGACCACGACCGAGCAGGACGGCGGCGCCGCCGCGCCCGCCGGCGAGGGCAAGCTCCAGGCGCTGAAGGACTCCGGCACCATCACCGTCGCCATCGCCGGCGAGGCCCCGTACTCGTACGAGGAGAACGGCGAGCCCACCGGCGCGACGATCGCCCTCGCCGAGAAGATCTTCGGCGAGATGGGCATCGAGAACGTCGAGACCGTCCTCGTCGACTGGAACTCGCTGATCCCGGGCCTGAACGCCGGCCGCTTCGACGCGGTCAGCGCGGGCATGTCCATCCTTCCGGAGCGTTGCGAGCAGGCCGACTTCGCCGATCCCGAGATCATGTACACCACCGCCCTGATGGTCCAGGAGGGCAACCCGAAGAACCTGACCGATCTGGACTCCGTCGTGGCGAAGAAGGACGACGTGAAGCTGGCCGTCCTGGCCGGCGGCATCGAGGCCGGCTACGCCCAGAAGCTCGGCCTCAACGACGTCCAGTCGGTCCCCGACGCCCAGACCGGCATGGACGCGGTCGCCAACGGGCGCGCCGACGCGTTCGCCATGACGGCCATCTCGCTGAACTACATGGCGGACCAGAACCCGGACGCCGGCGTCGAGGTCACCGACGCCTTCGAGCAGGAGATCGACGGCCTGCGCCAGGTCGGCGCCGGCTCGACCGTCTTCCACCCGGAGGACGACGAGCTGCGCGAGGCCTACAACGAGGGCCTCGCCAAGGTCACCGAGAGCGAGCAGTCCTACCTCGATGTGGTCGGCGAGTTCGGCTTCACCGCCGAAAACCTGCCGCCCGAGGACCTGACGACCGAGCAGCTGTGCGAGGGCAACCTGGAGGAACTGCAGTAGCCCCCTCCTCCCCCGGCGGCCCCGCCGCCGGGGGAGGGTCCCGTCCGGAACACGGCAAGGAGCGCAACCACTGTGGAGCGAAACCTCGAGGCACTCGCGGAGGCGGCACCGCGACTGCTCAACGGGTTGTGGGTCACGATTGAACTCACGATCCTCGGCGGGCTGCTGGCCTTCGCCATCGCCGTCACACTCGGCCTCGCGGCCGGATCCGCCAGCCTGTGGGCCCGCGGCCCGGCCCGGGTCGTCATCGAGTTCTTCCGCGGCACCTCGCTCGTGGTCCAGCTGTTCTGGCTGTTCTTCGTGCTGCCGCAGCTCGGGGTCGAACTCCACCCCCTCGTGGTCGGGGTCCTCGCCCTGGGCCTGAACTACGGCGCCTACGGGGCGGAGGTCGTCCGCGGCTCCATCAACTCCGTGCCCCGGGGCCAGTGGGAGGCCACGACCGCGCTGAGCCTCGGACCGGTGAAGCGGATGTACCGCATCATCTTCCCGCAGGCCTGGGCGCTGATGATCCCGTCGCTGTCGAACCTGCTCATCCACCTCATGAAGGGCACCGCCATCGTCAGCTTCATCACGATCGCGGACTTGACGTTCCATCTGGACCAGATGCGCCGGATCACGTCGACGACGTTCGCCTACGCCGTCGTCGGCCTCGTCAGCTACTTCCTCATCGCCCTGGCCCTGACCCTGGTGATGAACGCCCTGGAGACCCACGCCAAACACCGGCTCGGGCAGGGCCGCTCGCTGCGCGAGATCCTCAGCCCCGCCCCCGTGGCGGCCACGAAGGCCGGAGGCGCCGCATGAACCCGATCCTCGCCCCCGCCGCCATCGACTGGAACTGGGAGACCGCCTGGGGGTCCCTGCCGATCGTCCTCGAGGCGTTCCTCAAGGTCACCCTGCTGGTCACGGTCGTCAGCACGCTGATCGCCGCGGTCCTGGGACTCGTGATCGCCATGGTCCTGCGCCTCGCCCCGCGGCCGGTGGCGACGGCGGTCCGGTGGGTCGCGAACTTCATCCGCATGACCCCGATCGTCGTGCAGCTGCTGTTCGCCTACTACACGTTCCTCGGACTCGACGCCCTCACGATCGGCATCGCCGTGTTCGGCATCCACTACTCGACGTACATGTCCGAGGTGTACCGCGCCGGCATCGACTCCGTGCCGAAGGGCCAGTGGGAGGCGACCACGGCCCTGAGCATGTCCACCCGGCGGACGTGGAGCGCCGTCATCATCCCGCAGGCCCTGCGGGCCACCGTCCCGGCGCTGGGGAACTACGCCGTGTCGATGTTCAAGGACACCCCGTTCCTGCTGGCCATCGGTGTGGTCGAGATGGTCAACGCCGGGCTCATCCACGGCGGCAACATCTTCCGCTACGTCGAGCCGCTGACGCTGGTCGCGGTGATCTTCCTGCTGGCCAGCTACCCGACCTCGCTGCTCATCTCACGATTGGAAAAGCGCCTTGCCTACAACACCTGAGACCCCGTCCGGCACGGTCCCGGGCGCCGACCGCTCCGCCGACGCGGACCGGCGCCCCGGCGCACCCGTCATCGACTTCCGGGACGTCGAGAAGCGCTTCGGCGACAACGTGGTCCTCAAGGACCTGAACTTCTCCGTGGAGAAGGGCGACCGCGTCACCCTGATCGGCCCCTCCGGCTCCGGCAAGACCACCATCCTGCGCCTGGTCATGACGCTGGAGGCGGCGACGGACGGCTACATCTTCATCGACGGCGAGCCGCTGACGCACGAGGAGCGCGACGGCCGCCGCGTGGAGCTGAGCAAGAAGCAGCAGAAGCGCATCCGCACCAAGATCGGCATGGTCTTCCAGCAGTTCAACCTGTTCCCGAACATGACGGTGCTGGAGAACATCATCGAGGCGCCCGTACACGTGCTGGGGCAGTCGAAGGACGAGGCCAAGCGGCGCGCCCGCGACCTCCTGCAGAAGGTGGGCCTGGCGGACAAGGCCGACGCCCACCCGTCGTCGCTGTCGGGCGGGCAACAGCAGCGCGTCGCGATCGCCCGCGCCCTGGCGATGGACCCGGAGATCCTGCTCCTCGACGAGGTCACCAGCGCGCTCGACCCCGAGATCGTCGGCGAGGTCCTCGGGATCCTGCGGAACATCGCGGAGACGACGAACATCACGATGCTGATCGTGACCCACGAGATGCAGTTCGCCCGCGACGTCTCCAACCGGGTGCTGATGTTCGACGGCGGCAAGATCGTCGAGGAAGCGGCCCCCGACGTCATGTTCTCCAACCCGCAGCACCAGCGCACGCGGGACTTCCTGCACGCCATCCTCGGCGAGGGGCAAATCGGGACCCACTAGGCCCGGAAGACAGCGCGGAGCGCTCCGCCAGGGGGTGCGGGCCGGACGGCCCGCACCCCCTGCGCGCGACCGGGGCCCGTCACGCGCTGGGGTTGCGCGGGCCGTCTCGCTACACTGGATTGTCGGGCGCCCGCCCCGGGCGGCGCCCCCGGACGGCCCCGCACCGGGCCGAAACTCACCGGAGTCCACCGTCCCCAACCCGTGGAGTGTGCGTACGCAATGAGCCTGATTGTCCAGAAATTCGGCGGTTCGTCCGTCTCGGATGCCGAAGGCATCAAGCGGGTGGCCCGCCGGATTATCGACACGAAGGCGGCGGGGCACGACGTCGTGGCGGTGGTGTCCGCCATGGGCGACACCACGGACGACCTGCTCGACCTCGCCGGCCAGCTCACCGACAACCCGCCGGCCCGCGAAATGGACATGCTCCTGTCCGCGGGCGAGCGCATCTCCATGGCGCTGCTGGCCATGACGATCGACGGCCTCGGCGAGAAGGCCGTGTCCTTCACCGGAAGCCAGGCCGGCATGATCACCGACGCGGTCCACGGCAAGGCCCGCATCATCGACGTGTCCCCGCAGCGGGTCCGCCGGGCCCTCGACCGGGGCTTCATCTCGATCGTCGCCGGCTTCCAGGGCATGAGCCGCGAGTCCAACAACATCACCACCATGGGCCGCGGCGGGTCCGACACGACCGCCGTCGCCCTCGCCGCGGCGCTCGGCGCCGACGCGTGCGAGATCTACACCGACGTCGACGGCATCTACACCTCCGATCCGCGCGTCGTGCCCTCCGCCCAGAAGATCGACAAGATCTCCAGCGAGGAGATGCTCGAGCTCGCCGCCTCCGGCGCGAAGATCCTGCACCTGCGCTGCGTCGAGTACGCGCGCCGCTTCGGCGTCCCCCTGCACGTGCGCTCCTCGTTCAGCACCCACGAGGGAACCTGGGTGCTGCCCAACCCCGACGACCAGATCAAGATTCAAGAGGGAGAACCCTTGGAACAGCCCATCATCTCCGGCGTCGCCCACGACCGCTCCGAGGCCAAGGTGACCGTCGTCGGCGTGCCCGACGTGCCCGGTAAGGCCACCGGCATCTTCGGCGTGCTCGCCGAGGCGAACGCCAACATCGACATGATCGTGCAGAACGTCTCGACGGCCGGCTCCGGCAAGACCGACATCTCGTTCACGATCTCCATGACCGACTCCAAGGCCGTCGTCGACGCGCTCAACGGCGCGCAGTCCCAGATCGGCTTCGAGTCCATCGAGTACAACGAGCACGTCGGCAAGCTCTCCCTCGTGGGTGCGGGCATGCGCTCCAACCCGGGCGTCTCCTTCACGTTCTTCCGCGCCCTGTCCGACGCCGGCGTGAACGTCGACATGATCTCCACCTCCGAGATCCGCATCTCCGTCGTCACCCACGCCGACCAGCTGGACGACGCGGTGCGCGCCGTGCACGCGGCGTTCGAGCTGGACGCCGAGGTCGAGGCCACCGTCTACGGCGGCACCGGCCGCTAGGCCCCGCCGCCCTCCGGGCCGCCCGCACCGCTGGTGCCGGCGGCCCGCGGCGCTTAAGGACTCCGGCGGGGCGCGACGCGCAGGTGGGCGCGCTCCCCCTGCCGGCCGATCAGGCTGAGGAACTCCACGGACCGCTCGTCGGCCGCCCCGAACCAGTGCGGCGTGCGCGTGTCGAACTCCGCGGCCTCGCCCGGCCTGAGGACCAGGTCCCGGTCGCCGAGCACCAGCCGCAGCCGGCCGTTGAGCACGTACAGCCACTCGTAGCCCTCGTGGCACTTCTGGTCCGGCTCCCGGCCGGTCGCACCGGGTTCGATGAGGATCTTGTACGCCTGGATCCCGCCCGGCCGCCGCGTGAGTGCCAGCAGTGTCATCCCGTGGCGCCGGACCGGCTCCAGGTGGATCCGCGGGTCCCCGGTGCGCGGCGCGTCCACCAGCTCGTCGAGGGTGACCCCGTGCGCGCGGGCGAGCGGCAGCAGGAGCTCCAGCGTGGGTCGCCGGGCCCCGGACTCGAGCCGCGACAGCGTACTCACCGAGATCCCCGTCGCCTCGGACAGCGCCGCGAGCGTCGTGTCGCTGCCCTGCCGCAGGGACCGCAGCCGCGGTCCGACGGCCCCCAGGGTCTGGTCCATCGCCTCGTCCATGCCCCCATGTTGCCAGATTGGCAATAAGGGTTGCCAGTGCGCCGACCCGGCGGCATGCTCGTCGTGGAGGTGTCCACATGATGGAAAACGAAGAACACTACGAGGTCGTCGTGATCGGCGGCGGCGCGGCCGGGCTGTCCGGGGCGCTGACCCTGGCGCGGGCGCGCCGCTCCGTGGCGGTGGTCGACGGCGGCGCCCCGCGCAACGCGCCCGCGGAGGGGGTGCACGCCTTCCTGGGGCACGCCGGCATCCCGCCGGCCGAGCTGCTGCGGCGGGGCCGGGAGGAGGTGCTCGGCTACGGCGGACGCCTGCTGGAGGACGAGGTCGCCACGGCCACGCGCGCCGACGACGGCGGATTCGCCGTCCGCCTGGCCGGCGGCGGCGTCCTCCGGGCCCGGCGCCTGCTGGTCGCCACCGGCCTGCTCGACGAGCTGCCCGACGTGCCCGGCGTGCGCGAGCACTGGGGCGGCGGCGTCCTGCACTGCCCCTACTGCCACGGCTGGGAGGTCCGCGACCGCGCCATCGGGATCCTCGCCTCCAGCCCCATGTCCCCGCACCAGGCCCAGCTGCTGCGGCAGTGGAGCGACGACGTCGTCTACTTCGCGCACACCCTCCCCGTCCCCGAGGCCGAGGAGGCGGAACGGCTGGAGGCGCGGGGCATCCGGGTGGTCCCCGGCCGCGTCGAGACGCTGCTGGCGGAGGCCGGGGCCGTCACCGGGGTCCGCCTCGAGGACGGGACCGTGGTGGCGCGCGACGCGCTCGTCGTCGCCCCGCGCATGCTGGCGCGGGCCGGCTTCCTGTCCGACCTCGGCCTGGAGGCCCGCGAGCACGCGTCCGGCATGGGGACGTTCGTGGCGGTCGACGGCACCGGGCGCACCGACGTGCCGGGCGTCTGGGCGGCCGGGAACGTCACCGACCCCACGGCGCAGGTCGTCACGGCGGCGGCCGCGGGCACGTTCGCGGCCGCGCAGATCAACGCGGACCTCATCGAGGAGGAGACCGCCCGCGCCGTGGAACGGCTCCGGGCCGGCCGCGGCGCCGGGGTGGCCGGATGAGCGACGTGTTCGACGGCCGCCACTGGGAGGAGCTGTACCGGACGGGCACCGGCGGCGGCGGCCGCCGCGCCAATGCGCACCTGCTCGAGGCCGCCGCGGACCTGTCCCCGGGGCGGGCCCTCGACGCGGGCTGCGGCGAGGGCGCCGACTCGCTGTGGCTGGCGGCCCGCGGCTGGCGGGTCACCGCCGTCGACTTCTCGGGAACCGCCATCGAGCGGGCGCGTGCCCGGTCCCGGGAGCTCGGCCCGGAGACGGACGGGCGCGTTGATTGGGTCCAGGGCGACCTGATGGCGTGGAAGGCCCCGGCCGGGGGCTTCGATCTGGTCACGTCCCACTACGTCCACACGCCGGAGCCGCCGCGGGACCTCGTCGCCCGGCTGGCCTCGGCCGTCGCGCCGGGCGGGACGCTCCTCTTCGTCGGCCACGCCCCCACGGACCAGCCGGGCGCCGCCCCTGTGGAGACGCACCTGGTGGCCGACGAGCTCGCGTCGTGGCTCGACGCCCGGCGCTGGGAGGTCCTCCGGGCGGAGACGCTGCCGGGCCGACACGGCCACGGCCACGCCGGTCCGGGGGACGACGGCGCGGGCGACGCCGACGGCGGCCCCGGGCACGGCGCAGGGCACCGCATGGGGGCGCACGGCGCCGCCGGGGAGGAGCACGGTCACGGCGGCGGCCACCCGGCGGGACCGGACGCGGTCCTCGTGGCGCGCCGGCGGCCCTGAGCCCCGCCCGCCTCCGGCCGCGGGGGCCTGGCCGGCGCCGCGGGCCCTACCGGGAGGTGGAGACGTAGCCGCGGTCCTTGTCGACCGTGTTCACCAGCGGCCGGCCCGCGATGTAGGCGTCGAGGTTGGCCAGGAACTGGTCCGCCAGCGCGTCCCGCCAGCCGCGCACGTCGCCGGACATGTGCGCGGAGATGTGGACGTTGTCCAGCGTCCAGAACGGGTGGTCCGCCGGCAGCGGCTCGGTGGCGAACACGTCCAGGGACGCCGCGGCGATGCCCCCGCCGTCGGGCCCGTTGCGGAGCGCGTCGAGCAGCGCGTCCTCGTCGACGAGCTGCCCGCGGCCGACGTTGACCACGTGGGCCGTGGGCTTCAGGGCGGCCAGGACGCGGGAGTCGAGCAGGCCGCGGGTGGCCTCGGTCAGGGGCGCGACGAGCACGAGGTGGTCGACGTCGCCCACGTGGTCGGCGAGGTCGGCGCTGGCCACCACGGTCCCGAAGTCAGGGTCCGCGTCCCGCGCCGTCCGGCCGGCGCCGGCGACGTCCATCCCGACGGCCCGCAGCAGCCGGGCCGTGGCGCGGCCGATCCCGCCGGTGCCGACGACGAGCGCCCGCGCCCCCGCGGTGCGGGTGGGCTCGCGGTGCCGCCACGTCCCCTCGGCCTGCAGCCGCTTGCTCTGGTGCAGGAGCTTGTCGTGGGCCAGGACGGAAGCCAGGACGAACTCGGCGATCGGCTGGTCGAACGTGCCGTGCGCGTTGGTGAGCACGACGTCGGACTCGCGCAGCCCGTCGAAGAGCATCGCGTCGACGCCGGCCGCGGCGACGTGGACCCACCGCAGCGAGTCGGCGGCCGGCCAGGCGTCGCGCAGCGCGGAACTGAAGAAGTCCCAGAGGAACAGGGCGTCCGCGTCGGCGAGCGCGTCCGGGAGCGTTTCGGCGGTGGCGGTCACGACGTCCGCGCGCTCGCGGATCGCGTCGAGGTTGTGCGGTTCGGGCACGCCGTCGGCGGTCAGCAGGGCCAGCCGGGGGCGGGAGGATGCGGTGTAGGTCACGCCTCCCACGGTACGGCAATTGATGGATTGTTGACAATCCTCCGATGTGACCTACACCATGGTGACCATGACCTCACTGAGCCCCCTGCTGAAGCAGGCCACCCCCGTCGTCGTCGAGTCCGCCTCCGGCTGCTGGATCACCGCCACCGACGGCCGCGACTACCTCGATTTCACCACCGGCATCGGCGTCACGAGCACCGGCCACTGCCACCCGGAGGTCGTTGAGGCCGCCCGCGAGCAGACCGGCAAGATCATCCATGCCCAGTACACCACCGTGATGCACAAGCCCCTCCTGGAGCTGACCGAGAAGCTCGGGGAGGTCTTGCCCGCCGGGCTCGACTCCGTGTTCTACGCCAACTCCGGCTCGGAGGCCGTCGAGTCGGCGGTCCGGCTGGCGCGCATGGCCACCGGCCGCCCGAACATCGTCGTCTTCCAGGGCGGCTTCCACGGCCGCACCGTCGCCGCCGCGTCCCTGACGACCGCCGGCACGAAGTTCTCCGCCGGCTTCTCGCCGCTGATGGCGGGCGTGCACATGGCCGCCTTCCCGTACGCCTACCGCTACGGCTGGGACGAGGCGACCGCCGTCGAGTTCGCCCTGCGCGAGCTGGACTACCTGCTGACGACCCGCACCGCGCCGAACGACACCGCGGCGTTCCTCATCGAGCCGGTCCTGGGCGACGGCGGCTACCTCCCGACCCCGCCGGCGTTCCTGGACGGCCTGCGCGAGCGCGCCGACCGCCACGGGATCCTGTTCATCCTCGACGAGGTCCAGGCCGGCGTCGGCCGGACGGGCCGCTTCTGGGGCCACCAGTTCTCCACCGTGGTGCCGGACATCCTCATCACGGCCAAGGGCATCGCCTCCGGCTTCCCGATCTCCGCGATCGCGGCCTCCGAGTCCCTCATGGCCAAGGGCTGGCCGGGGTCCCAGGGCGGCACCTACGGCGGCAACGCCGTGGCCGCGGCCGCCGGCGTCGCCACGCTGCGCGTCGTCGAGCAGGAGGGCCTCGTCGAGAACGCCCGCGTGCGCGGCGACCAGCTCCAGGCGGGCCTGTTCGCCCTGCAGGAGCGCTTCCCCGTCATCGGCAACGTGCGCGGGCGCGGCCTGATGCAGGGCATCGAGTTCACGGCGCCCGACGGCTCCGCGGACGCGGCGACCGCGGCCGCCGTCCAGCAGGAGACGACCCGCCACGGGCTGCTCACCCTCACCTGCGGACCGCAGGGCAACGTCGTGCGCCTGATCCCGGCGCTGGTCATCACCGAGGCGGAGGTCTCCGAGGGCCTGGAGCGCTTCGGCGCGGCCCTCGACGCCGTCGCGGGCGGACAGGATGCGGCCGGGGTTCCGGCCGCGGCACGGGCATGACGGCTCGTCCCGGGGCGGTGGCGGCGCCGGAGACGGCGCCCCGCCCGCGTCCGGCCGACGGCCGCGGCGTGCCCACCCCGGACACGGCGGCCGGACGGGCCGCCGACCTGGCCGCCCGCCTGCGCGGCGCCGACATCGCGGTCGACACCTCGACGCGCCGCCTGGCCGAGTACTCCTACGACGCCTCGAACTACCGTGTCCCGCCGGTCGCCGTCGTCTTCCCGCGCACCGCGGGCGAGGTCGCCACGGCCGTGCGCGAGTGCCGCGCGGCCGGCCTGCCCGTCACCGGGCGCGGCGGCGGCACGTCGATGGCCGGCAACGCGATCGGTGCCGGCATCGTGGTCGACTTCTCGCGCCACCTCACGGCCGTGCGCGCGCTGGACGCCGACGCCAGGATCGTCGACGTCGAGGCCGGCGTCGTCCTGTCCCGGCTGTCCGCCGAGGTGGAGGCCCGCACCGGCGGTTCGCTGACGTTCGCGCCGGACCCGTCATCGAAGTCCCGCGCCACCGTGGGCGGCTCCGTGGGCAACGACGCGTGCGGCAACCACTCGGTCCGCCACGGGCGCACGAGCGACCACGTCGAGGAGCTGGACCTGGTGCTCGCCGACGGCTCCGCCGTCACCGCCACCCGCACCGGGGTGCGCGCCACGGACCCCGCGGACCGGGACGCGGTGCGCCGCGCCGCCGGGCTCGAGGAGGACCTGCGGGAGCTGACCCGCGGGCACCTCGCCGCGTTCCGCACGGAGCTGGGCCGCATCCAGCGCCAGGTCTCCGGCTACCACCTGGAGCACCTGCTGCCCGAGCGCGGCTTCGACGTCGCCCGCGCCCTCGTGGGTTCCGAGGGGACCTGCGCCTTCGTGGTCGGGGCCCGGCTCCGGCTGGTCCCGAAGGCCCCCAGCGCGCTGCTGGTGGTCCTCGGGTACGCCGACGTCGTCGACGCGGCGCGCGACGTGCCGGAGATCCTGCGCTTCTCGCCCGCCGCCGTCGAGGGCATCGACGACGCCATCGTCGCCACGATGCGCCACCGGCGCGGCGACGACGCGGTCACGGGCATGCCGGAGGGCAAGGCGTGGCTGTACGTCGACCTCGACGGCGAGGACCCGGAGGACACCCGCCGCCAGGCCGACGCGCTGCTCGCCGCGCTGGGCGGGCACGGGCGCCTGCTTGCAGGCCGCGCCGTCCCCGACCCGGCCGAGCGCGCCGCGCTGTGGCGGGTGCGCGAGGACGGGGCCGGCCTGTCCGCCCGCCTGCACACCGGCGGCGAGTCGTGGCCGGGGTGGGAGGACTCTGCGGTCGCCCCCGAGCGCCTGGCCGACTACCTCGCCGACTTCCGCGGGCTGCTCGGCAAGCACGGTCTCACGGGGGTCATGTACGGCCACTTCGGCGCCGGCTGCATGCACATCCGCATCACCTACGACCTGCGCTCCGACGCCGGGCGGGACGTGTTCCGCCGCTTCACCCGGGACGCGGCGCGCCTCGTCGTCGCCCACGGCGGCACGCTCTCCGGCGAGCACGGCGACGGGCGCGCCCGCTCGGCGCTGCTCGGCGAGATGTACTCGGCCGAGATGCTGGAGGCGTTCCGCGCCTTCCGCGCCGTCTGGGACGCGGACTCCGCCCTGAACCCGGGGATCATGACCGACCCCGAGCCGTTCGACGCGCACCTGGCGCTGGAGGGCGTGCCGGAGCGCGGCTGGCGGACGGCATTCGACCTGCGGCCCACGCACGCGCACGACGGCGGCGCGCGCGCCGATGCCGACCCGCACGGCGGGGTGCCGGTGCCGGCCGACGGCGGGCTGGACCCGTTCGTCCACGCCGTGCAGGGGTGCATCGGCGTGGGCCGCTGCCGCTCGCACTCCGGCGGCGTGATGTGCCCCAGCTTCCGGGCGACCGGCGACGAGAAGGACTCGACGCGCGGGCGCGCCCGCGTGCTGCAGGAGATGGTCCGCGGGGCCCGCACCCAGGACGAGGGGTGGGCCTCCAAGGACGCGCTCGAGTCCCTGGACCTCTGCCTGTCCTGCCGGGCGTGCTCGACCGACTGCCCGACCGGCGTGGACATGGCCACGTACAAGGCCGAGTTCCTGTGGCACCACTTCGCGCGGCGGCTGCGCCCGCTGTCCCACTACTCGCTGGGGTGGCTGCCCCGGTGGCTGAAGCTGACCGGGCGGATCGCGCCGCTGGTCAACGCGCTGATGTCGACCCCGTTGGCCCGGCTGGCTCCGCTGGCCGGGGTGACCGGGAAGCGGCGGATGCCCGCCTTCGCCGCGTCCCGCGCCTGGCGGGAGGAGGTCGCGGCCGCGGGGGCCGTCCCGGCCGGGACCGGCGAGCGCGACGGGACCGTGCTGTTCGTGGACACGTTCACGCGCGGCTTCCGGCCGGGCGTGGCCGGGGCCGCGGCCCGCGTCCTGGCCGCCGCCGACGACCGGCCGGCCGCCGTGGAGTGCTCTGCGGACGCCTGCTGCGGTCTGACGTGGATCTCCACGGGCCAGCTCGACACGGCCAAGCGCAAGCTCGCCGGGGCGGCCGCCGCCCTGGACGACGGCACGGAGCGGCCGATCGTCGTCGTCGAGCCGTCCTGCGCCGCCGCGCTGCGCAAGGACCTGCCCGAGCTCGTGCCCACGGAGCAGGCCCGGCGGGTCGCCGCCCGCGTCACGGACTTCGCGGAGCACGCGGCCGTCCTGGCCGGGCAGGACCGGCTCCCGGAACCGGCGTCCCCGCTGCCGGAAGAGGTCGTCGTCCAATCGCACTGCCACGAGTACGCGGTGTTCGGCGCCGCCACCCAGCGCCGGGCCCTGGCGGCCGCCGGCGTCGCGACCGTCCGCGAGGCCACCGGCTGCTGCGGCGTCGCGGGCAACTTCGGGTTCGAGGCCCAGCACTACGAGCTGAGCATGAAGGTCTCCGAACAGGCCCTGGCACCCGCCATGCGCGCCCTCCCGGAGGCCCCCGTGCTCACGGACGGCTTCTCCTGCTCCATGCAGGTCGACCAACTCGATCCGGACCGCGCCGGGATCCACCTCGCGCAGCTCCTGGACCCCGGCCCCACCCGAACCACCACCGACCAATCCACCGTCCCGAACACCGAAGGGAACCGAGCATGACCACCATCCAGAACCCCGAGTCCCCCGTCCGCTCCGCCGTCGACCCGCAGACCGCCGCCGCCGCGGAGGCCGCGATCGCCGCCGTCCCGACCGGGCTGCTGATCGACGGCGTCTGGCGCGACGCCGCCTCCGGGAAGCGCTTCGACGTCGAGAACCCCGCCACCGGCGCGACCATCGCGACGGTCGCCAATGGCGGCGAGGACGACGCCGCAGAGGCGATCGCCGCCGCCGGCCGCGCGCAGCGCGACTGGGCGCGGACCGCGCCGCGCGAGCGGGGGGAGATCCTGCGCCGGGCCTACGAGGCCACGATGGCCCGCCGCGAGGAGCTGGCCCTGATCATGACCAGCGAGATGGGCAAGCCGCTGGCCGAGGCCCGCGGGGAGGTCGCCTACGCGGCGGAGTTCCTGCGCTGGTTCGGCGAGGAGGCCGTGCGCGTCGGCGGCGACCACACCAGCAGCGGCGACGGCGCCAACCGGATCATGGTCAGCAAGGAGCCCGTCGGCCCGTGCGTGCTGGTCACGCCGTGGAACTTCCCGCTCGCGATGGGCGCCCGCAAGATCGGCCCCGCCATCGCCGCCGGCTGCACGGTCGTGTTCAAGCCCGCCGCGCTGACCCCGCTGACGTCCCTGGCGCTCGCCCAGATCCTCGTCGATGCCGGCGTGCCCGCCGGGGTCCTGAACGTCGTGCCGACCACGAGCGCCGGCAGCGTCGTCGGCCCCTGGATGGCCAGCGGGATCGCCCGCAAGATCAGCTTCACCGGGTCGACCGGGGTCGGCGTGCGCCTGCTCGAGCAGGCGGCCCAGCACGTGATGCGGTCGTCGATGGAGCTCGGCGGCAACGCGCCGCTGCTCGTGTTCGAGGACGCGGACCTGGACACCGCCGTCGAGGGCGCCTTCGCCGCGAAGATGCGCAACATGGGCGAGGCCTGCACTGCGGCGAACCGCATCCTGGTCCACCGCTCCGTCGCGGACGAGTTCTCGCGGCGCCTGGCCGAGCGCATGGGCTCGCTCACGGTCGGGGACGGACTGGCGGAGGGGACCCAGGTCGGCCCGCTCGTGGACGCCAAGGCCGCCGACAAGGTCGCCGAGCTGGTCGACGACGCCGTGTCCCAGGGCGCCCGCGTCCTGTGCGGCGCGACCCGCCCCGAGGGCCCGGGCAGCTTCTACGCCCCGACGGTCCTGACGGACGTGCCCGCCTCCGCGCGGATGAACAGCGAGGAGATCTTCGGGCCGGTCGCGCCGATCGTCCCGTTCGACACCGAGGACGAGGCCATCGCCCTGGCCAACGACACCCCGTGGGGCCTGGCCGGCTACCTGTTCACGACCGACCTCGACCGGGCGTTCCGCGTGGGCGAGGCCCTCGAGGTCGGCATGGTCGGCCTGAACACCGGGATCGTCTCCAACCCGGCGGCCCCGTTCGGCGGCATCAAGGCCTCGGGCCTCGGCCGCGAGGGGGCCAAGGTCGGGATCGAGGAGTTCCTGGAGACCAAGTACCTGGCGATGCCGCGCCGCTAGGGAAGGCACCGCGGCAGGCGGTGGACGTGGGGCCGGTGGGAGCAACCCGCCGGCCCCACTGGCCTGCCCCGCCGGCCGCCCCACCGGCGACCCCGCCGACCTGCCACCGGCGCCCGCCGGAGACCCTGCCGACCCGGCACCGGCCGCCCTGCCGCCCACCGGGCGCCCCGCGGGCCGCCAGCCACCCTGCCGCCCACCGGGCCCTGCCGGCGGCCGGCGCCCTTGTGGACCGGGCGGTCCCGTTTTCTCGCGAAATCCTGCGGAAAAACCGTGATTCAACCCTCTTGTGACACACCTCTCAACACCCTAGTATTGTCAACAATCCACTTGTTTTCAGTGGTCCGGCCGACGGTCCGCCGCACACCCTGCGGCGGACCGCCCGTCACCTGCAAGGAGCCAAGATGCTGCACACCGGATACACGCCACCGGTCTTCACCCCCGACGAGTACTCAGCCCGACTGGCGTCCGTCCGTACACGTATGCAGGCGCAGGGCCTGTCCGCCCTGGTTGTCACCGACCCCGCGAACATCTACTACCTCACCGGGTACAACGCGTGGTCCTTCTACACCCCGCAGCTGCTCTTTGTGCCCTCCGAGGGCGACATGCTGCTCTTCGCCCGCGAGATGGACGCCCGCGGCGCGCACCGCACGTCGTGGCTGCCCGAGCACTGCATCGTCGGCTACCCCGAGTCCTACATCCACCGCCCGCACCTGCACCCCTTCGACTGGGTCGCCTACACGCTGCGCCGCCGCAACCTCGTCGCCGCGGTCGCCCCGGGCTGGGTCGGACTCGAGATGGACTCGCACTTCTTCTCGCCGAAGGCCCACCGGGCCCTGGTGCACGCCCTGCCGGAGTGGACCATGGTGGACAGCTTCGAGCTCGTCAACTGGGTCCGCTCCGTCAAGTCCCCGGCGGAGATCGCGCTGATGCGCAAGGCCGCGCGGGTCACCGAGGCGGCCATGCGGGCGGCCGAGGTCGCCATCGCGGAGGGCGCGCGCCAGTGCGACGTGGCCGCCGCCATCTCCGCGGCGCAGGCCTCCGGTGCCGACGGCGTCGAGGGCGACTACCCCGCGATCGTGCCCATGATGCCGGTCGGCACCGCCGCCGACACCCCGCACCTGACCTGGACCGGGGACGCCCTGCGCGCGGACGAGGCCGTGGTCGTGGAGCTCGCCGGCGTGCACCGCCGCTACCACGTGCCGATGGCCCGCACGTTCGTCCCGGGGACCCCGTCCCCCGAGCTGCAGCGCCTGGCGGATGCGACGGACCAGGGCCTGGCCGCCGTCCTGTCCACCGTCGGCGCCGGCGTGCCGGTCGAGGCGCTGTCCACGGCGTGGACCCAGACGATGCGCACCTTCGGCTTCGAGAAGAACTCCCGCCTGGGCTACTCGATCGGGATCGCCTACCCGCCGGACTGGGGCGAGCGGACCATCAGCATCCGCGACGAGGAGACAACGATCCTCGAGGAGAACATGACGTTCCACCTCATTTGCGGCATGTGGATGGACGGCTACGGCTACGAGGTCTCCGAGTCGATCCGCGTGGACGGCAACGGCGTGGAGCTGTTCACCTCCTACCCGCGGGGCATCCTGCGCACCGCGGCCGGCCGGCGTCCGAGCCGCACGCGCAACCGCTCCCGCAGTCCCCGCAGCGGGCGCTCCACGCCCGCCAACGACACCACTCCCGGACCGGCCGCGCCCCGCGCCGCCGCCGACGACAACACCCCGCTGAACCCGAAGGAATTCGCATGAGCACCACCACCCTGCCCCTGGCCGCCCGCGCCGCCGGACTCGTCGGCTCCGTCATCGACTCCAGCACCTCCCTGCTGGCCGCCCAGACGCACGACGTCATCCGCTTCGCCATGGGCTCGCCGGCCGCGGAGTTCGTGCCCACGGAGGACTTCCGCGAGATCGCCGCCGACCGCCACGACGCGTCGTCGTTCGGCTACGGCGCGACCGAGGGCGAGCCCGCCCTGCTCGAATCCCTCGTCTCCTACCTGGCCACGACCGCCGAGCCCACCACCGAGGACCGGCTCGTCGTCACGTCCGGCGGGATGCAGGGCCTGGACATCGCCTTCAAGCTCTTCGTGGACCCGGGCGACCTCGTCGTCGTCGAGTCCCCGACGTACACCAACGGCTCCGCGACGGCGCTGGCCTACGGCGCCGACCTCCTCGAGGTCCCCGTCGACGACGACGGCCTCGACGTGGACGCCCTCGAGCGGCTCGTGGCCGCCTCCGGCCGCACGCCGAAGGCGATCTACACGATCCCGAACTTCCAGAACCCCTCCGGCGCGACGCTGTCCCTGCCGCGGCGCCACCGCCTGGTGGAGCTCGCCCGGCGCTGGGGCTCCGTGATCGTCGACGACGACCCCTACGGCATGCTGCGCTTCGCCGGCGAGGACCTGCCGGGCCTGCGCCAGGTCAGCGGCGACGACCCGCTGGTGTTCTCCGTGCGCACGTTCTCCAAGGTCCTCGCGCCGGGGCTGCGCGTCGGCTGGATCGACGCCGACCCGTCCCTGCGCCAGCTCGTCATCAACGCCAAGCAGGCCATGGACACGTGCACCAACGTGCCGGCGCAGCACACCGTCGACGGGTTCATCCGCTCCGGTTCCCTCGACGCGCACCTTTCGATGCTGCGCACCGAGTACCGCTCCCGCAAGGAGGCCATGCTGGCGAGCATCGACCGTCACCTGGGCGGCCGGGTCCGCACCACGGACCCCGAGGGCGGGTTCTTCCTCTGGGTCACCCTGCTGGGCGACGACGCCGCCGTCGACACGCAGCAGCTGTTCGCCACGGCCCTCGCCGAAGGCGTCGCGTTCATCCCGGGCCCGGCCCTCTCGCCGGGCGGGCGGTTCTCGGACGCCCTGCGCCTGTGCTTCGCCTCGACCGGTCCCGAGCGGACCGACGAGGGCGTGCGCCGGCTCGCCCGCGCCATCGACATCGTCCGCGACGGCGGCGGAGCCTCCCGGTGACGCGGCCGGCCGGGACCGGCACCGCCGGCCGCGCGGCCGCCACCGTCGACCCCGACGCCCTGCTGCGCGTCGCCGTCGACCTCGTCGCCGCCGCCGGGGAGAACCCCGGCGGTCTGGAGGAGGCGACCGTCGACGTCCTTGAGGCCGAGGCCATCCGGCTCGGCCTCGAGGCGCGGCGCCGCACCGTGGCCCCCGGGCGGGACAACATCGCGATCACGCTGCCCGCCGACGCGGGCGACGGCCCCGGCCTGCTGTTCCTGGGCCACTCCGACGTCGTCCCGGCGGGGCTTGGCTGGAGCATGGACCCCTACGCGCCGGTCGTCCGCGACGGCCGGCTCTACGGCCGCGGCTCCACGGACATGAAGGGCGGCCTCGCCGCCGTTCTGGCCGCCATGGCGGCGCTCAAGGAGTCCGGTGTCCCGCGCACGGCCCCGGTGACGCTGCTGTGCACGGTCGACGAGGAAGACCTCGGCACCGGCATCCGCGCGGTCGTCGACGACGGGCTGCCGGGCGAGTACGCGGCCTGCGTGGTCGCGGAGCCCACCGACCTGGAGACGGTCACCGCCTGCCGCGGGGATGCGTACCTGGAGATCGAGGTCACCGGTCGGGCCGCCCACTCCGGCCGCCCCAGCGACGGCCGCAGCGCGATCGACGCCGCGGCCCGGATCATCGGCCTGCTGCGCAGCGACGAGGACCGCCTCGCCCTGTCCCCCGACCCGGCACTCGGCCACGGCACGTGGAACGTCGGGACCATCCACGGCGGCCTCGGCACGTCGACCGTCGCCCCGTCCTGCCATCTCTCCGTGGACCGGCGCCTGCTGCCGGGCGAGGACGCGGAGGCCATCCGCGCCGCGCTGGCTCGGCGGATCTCGGAGGCGGGCATCGACGGCGACGGAATCGCCGTCGACCTCGACCTCACGATGCAGATGCCGGGCTTCCGCACCGACCCCGGCCACGCGCTCGTCGCAGCCGCCGTCGACGCGGTCGCCGCCGCGGGCGGCGCCAGCCGCACCACGGCGTGGACCGCGGCGTGCGACGGCGGGTTCGTCGCCGACCGGTTCGGCATCCCGACCATCGTCCTCGGCCCCGGCGGCATCAACGACCAGGCGCACCAGCCCGACGAGTCCGTGGGCGTCGGCGAACTGGAGACGGCCGCGCGGACCTACGCGGTCCTCGCCGAACTGTATGCCTGCCAGCGCTAACGCGCGACACTCGATACCACACCGGGATTCCATTCCCCCTGCGGAAGGCACACCATGAAAGAACACCAGCACGCCGAGGCGCCGGCCGTCCCCGGTGCCGAGCCGCGCACCGAGGAGGAGCGGGCCGCCCTGCGCCGCTCCATCTTCGGATCCGCGCTCGGGAACGCCGTCGAGTGGTTCGACTACGGCGTCTATGGCTACCTCACCATCTACATGGCCACCCTGTTCTTCGGGTCCGAGGAGGGCGACGGCGGGCTCGGCGTCACCCTGACCCTGGCGACGCTGGCCCTGTCGTTCCTCGTCCGCCCGCTGGGCGGCATCATCCTCGGTCCCCTCGGCGACAAGATCGGCCGCCAGAAGGTCATGGTCATCACGGTCGCGATGATGACGTTCGCGACCGGCGCGATCGGGCTGCTGCCGACCCTGGACATGATCGGCATCGCCGCGCCGCTGATGCTGCTGGCCTGCCGGCTGGTGCAGGGCTTCTCCGCCGGCGGCGAGTACGGCGGCGCGGCCGTGTACATGGCGGAGTACGCCCCGGACAAGCGCCGCGGCTTCCTCGGCTCGTTCCTGGAGTTCGGCACGACGTCCGGGTTCATCCTCGCGGCGATCGTCTGCACGAGCCTGATCACGATCGTGGGCGACGACGGGATGCTCGCCGGCTGGTGGCGCCTGCCGTTCCTGCTCACGCTCCCGCTCGGCCTGACCGCCCTGTTCATCCGGACCCGGCTCTCCGAGGCCGGCGTGTTCCGGGAGGCCAGCCAGCACCACGAGACCCTGCGCACCCCGCTGCGCCACGTCATCGTGCACGAGTGGCGGCAGCTGCTGGTGCTGATGGGCTTCGTCGTCCTGCTCAACGTCGCGTTCTACCTGATCCTCGGCTACATGCCGACGTACCTCTCCGGGCAGCTCGGCCACAGCACGGCCCAGGGCAACTGGATGCTCGTGGTGATCATGGCGCTGATGCTGGTGGCGATCCCACCCATGGGCTCGCTGTCCGACCGGGTCGGGCGCAAGCCGCTGCTCCTGTCGGCCGCCATCGGCTTCACGATCCTGTCCGTGCCGGCGATCATGCTCCTGGCTGTGCCGAACCTGGCCCTGCAGTTCCTGGGCCTGGCCGTGCTGGGGCTGATGCTGGTCGTGCTCGTCTCGTCCGTCTCCTCGACGCTGCCGGCCCTGTTCCCCACGGCCGTCCGGTACACCGGCTTCGCCCTGGGCTACAACATCTCCACGGCGCTGTTCGCCGGGCCGTCGCAGACGCTGACGAACACGCTGGTGGAGACCACCGGGAACCAGCTGATCCCGGGGTGGTACATGGCGCTGGCCGGCCTGATCGGCCTGGTGAGCATCCTGTGCATGCGCGAGACCGCCCAGGCCTCCCTGCGCGGCGAGGAGCTCCCCGGCCAGCACGCGTCCGTCGGCTGGCCGAGCCGCCGCTGGGTCAAGCAGAACTCGTCCGAGGCCGCGGCCGGGCGCCGCAAGGCGGAGGCCGAGCTCAACGCCTGACCGTCCGTCCGGACCACGCACCGGGCCGGGATCCCCTCGGGGGTCCCGGCCCGTTCGCGTGCCCGGCCACGAACGCCGGAGTCTCGCAGCGAAGCCGCACGAACGCCAGAATTTCGTAGCGAATCAGCACGAACGCGAGAGTTTCGTAGCGAAGCCGCAGCCATTCGGCCGGAATGGCGGCAGGTTCGCTACGAAATTTTGCGGACACGCGGCCGCGGGACGCCTAGACGGCCTGCTCGGCCTCGGCGCCCGGCGCCACATCCAGGAGCATCCGGGCGGTGATGTGCTCGACGGCCTCGTCCATGTGCCGGGCCAGGAGGCCGTGGAGCACGGAGACGTTCCCCTCCTGGATGGCGGCCGCGATGCCGCGGTGCTCCGCGACGCGGTCGGCCGCCGAGTAGCCGGTGTCCTCGAGGGTCGAGAGGCACATGCGGGTCTCGGCCACCAGCGTGGCATGCATACGGGACAGGCGCGGGCTGTGGGCCTCGGCCACCTGCAACTCGTGGAAGCGCACGTCCAGGGCGGTCAGGTCGGACGGGGACGCCCCCGCCTCGGCGCGGGCCTCCATCCGCTCGATGATCTTGAGCAGCTTCGCGCCGACCTCCGGCCCGCGGCCGTCCAGCTCGATGATCTTCAGGCACGCCGAGCGCTCCACGGCCGTGCGGGCGAGGTAGATGTCGGCGACGTCCTCGATGGTGTGCTCGGCGACGAAGATGCCCCGGTGGCGGACCCCGTGGAGGATCCCCTCCTGGACCAGGCGCTGCATGGCCTCGCGCAGGGGGCCGCGGCTGACGCCGAGCTGGCTGGCCAGGGCGGCCTCGCCGAGCTGGTCTCCGGCCTTGAAGTCCCCGGCGACGATGGCCTCGCGGATCCGCCCGGCGATGATCTCCGATGTCGATTCCTGGCGCAACGGCTCCAGGACGCTGTCCATGTCCATGGTGCTCCTCTGCTTGACACACCCATTCGGGGTGGTTTGCAGACAATCCTACAACGGGTTCGACCGCCTGTGGGGGTCCGCGCGATAATGATTCCATGCCCATCCGGATCGTGCCCCAGGAGCGTTGGCTCCCGCGCGCCGAGGAGCACCGGCTCCGCGTCGAGCGCTTCGCCGCCCCGTTCACGAAACGCAGGACGGAAGGCCGGAGGCACCCCGTCGAGGATTTCCTGTTCACGTACTACACGCACAAGCCGGGCCAGCTGCAGCGCTGGCACCCCGGCCCCGGCGTCGTGCTGGTGGGGCCGGCCGCCGCCGAGCGCCTGGCGTGGCGGCACTACGCGCCGGTCCGCGGAGGGGCGGAGGACGACGGCGGCGCCCGCGGGTCCGCGGCGCACGACGGCGGCGCCGGCCCGGCGGGCGTGGCCCTCGACGCCGCGGGGTTCGCCAGGGACCGGGCCGAGGCGCTGGCCTTCGCGCGGACCATCCTCTCCGGGACCGCCGCCCGGCCCGCACAGTTCTCCTGCTTCGGGCTGCACGAGTGGGCGATGGCCTACCGCTCCGAGGAGAACGGCGTCCGGCACGACTACCTGCCCTTGCGCCTCGGCCCCGCCGGCACGGACCGGGTCGTCGAGGAGCACCGGATCCGCTGCACGCACTTCGACGCGTTCCGCTTCTACGCCCCGCAGGCGGCGCCGCTGAACGAGCTGCAGCCGACCCGCGCCACCCAGCGCGACCTGGAGCAGCCGGGGTGCCTGCACGCGAACATGGACCTCTACAAGTGGGCGTACAAGCTCTCCCCCGCGCTGCCGAGCGAGCTGGTCATGGACTGTTTCGAGCTCGCGTGGGAGATTCGGACCATGGACATGCAGGCGTCCCCGTACGACCTCGCCGACTGGGGCTACGCGCCGATCCGGATCGAGACGCCCGACGGCAAGGCCGAGTACGTGCGCCGCCAGAAGGACTTCGCGACGCGCTCCGACGCGCTGCGGCACCGCCTGCTCGCCGCCGTGGAAGCCATCGAGACCGCGGCCCGGGAGCCCGCCACGCCATGAGCACCCGGCGCATTCCCCGCCTGGCCGTGGCCGCCCTGGCCGCGGGGCTGGCGCTCGCCGGCTGCGCCGCACCGACCGGACAGGAGCCCACCATGCCGCCGACCGACTCCGGACCCGGCTCCCCCCGCAGCACGCCGCCCACCGGCCACGCCGTCCCGCCGCCGTCCGGCGCTGACCCGAGCGGTCCGGACGGCTCCCGGCCGGGCACGCCGCCGTCGTCCGGCCCCCTGCCCGGCTCCGGCACGATCGACGCGACGGCCCCGCCACCCCGCGGCGGCTCGGCGCCGCCCTCGCGCCCCGCGGCCCAGACGAGCGCCGACCTGCGCATCGAGATCGCGGCCGACGGCGGAAGCGCCACGGCCACGCACCGGCTCGTGTGCGAGGCCGGCGCCGCCGTCGCGGGCACGGAGCATCCGGACCCGGAGGCCGCCTGCGGCTTCCTGGCCGCCAAGGGTCCGAAGGTCCTCGGCCCGCCCCCGGGGGGACGCATGTGCACGCAGCAGTACGGGGGGCCGGCGACGGCGCGGGTCACGGGGACCCTCAACGGCGCCGGCGTCGACCGCAGGTTCTCGCTGCGGGACGGCTGCGAGATCTCCGACTGGAAGGCCGCCGCGCCGCTGCTCGGCCCGGCCCCCTCGGGCGCGTAGCCGGCTCCGCGGTCAGCCGCCGCGTGCCACCGAGTACCGGTGCTCGGGGCGGCCGCGCGTGCCGTAGCGGAGCCCCAGTTCGAGCCGGCCCGCCTGCACGAGCTGGGACAGGTAGCGCTGCGCCGTCGCCCGGGAGACGCCGACGGCGGCCGCCACGTCCGTGACCGCCACCTCGGGGCCGGCCACGGCCACGGCCTCCAGGACGGCCTGCTCGGTCGCCGCCCCGGTCGACGCCCCGGCGGTGGACGGCTCGTCGGCCCGCAGCAGCGCCCGCTGCGCGCGCTCGATGGCGGCCTGGTCCAGCCGGTCGGCGGCGAGCAGCCGCCGGTAGCGGGCGTAGGCCCGCAGCTTCGCCTCGAGGTCCCGGGGCTCGAACGGCTTGACCAGGTAGGCCAGGGCCCCGCGGCGCAGCGCCTTGCGCACGGCCGGGCCCTCGGCGGCGGCGCTGAGGACGAACGCGTCGGCGTCGAGTCCGGCGAGCAGGTCCAGGCCGGAGCCCTGCGGCAGGTAGACGTCCAGCAGCACGAGGTCCGGCCCGGAGTCGGCGACGGCCCGCGCGACCAGGCGCGCATCGTGGATCGGGGGCAGCGCGGAGAACCCGGCGACCCCGTCGACGATTCCCGCATGCAGCGCCGCGACCCGGAAGTCGTCGTCGACCACCAGGACCCGGAAGCCCGCCTCCGTGCCGCTCATTCGCCGTCCCCTTCCACGCTGTCCGCCACGGTGCCCGGCAGCCGGGCGCAAAACACGGCTCCGCCGTCGCGGCCGCCGGCGTCGGCCAGCCACACGTCGCCGCCCAGGTGGCGGGCGATCCGCCGGGACAGCGGCAGGCCCAGCCCGCCGCCCTCCCCCGGCCCGTGGCCCGCCGGGCGGGTCGTCGCCCCCTCGGCGAACACGTCCAACCCGGGCGCGACCCCGCCGCCGGAGTCGGTGACCGCCACGTGCAGGGTGTCCCCCTCGCTCAGCAGGTCCACCTCGACCCACCTCCCGTCCGGCTCCCGCGGCGGCGCCTCGGCAGCCGCCCGGATCGCGTTGTCCAGGAGGTTCCCGACGACGGCGGCCGCGTCCTGCGGGTCCGCCAGGGCCCCGAACAGGGCCGTCTCCTCCCCGACCCGCAGCGCGACGCCAGCCTCCTGGGCCTGGACCCCCTTAGCGGAGAGAAACGCCCGCAGGAACGTGTCCCCGACGGCGGCGATGTTCGCGACCGGCTCCCGCAGCGGCCCGGACGCGACCAGCTGGCCGATGAAGTCCCGGGCCTCCCCGACTTCGCCGGCGGCCAGGAGCCCCGAGACGGCGTGGAGCCGGTTGGCGAACTCGTGGCGCTGGACGCGCAGCGCCGAGGCCATGGTCTCCACCGCCTGCAGCCGGCCGCCGAGGTCCTCGACGTCGCTCAGGTCCCGCAGCAGCGCGACGGCGCCGAGGTCGGTCCCGTCCCGGCGGACGGCGACGACGCCGGCCTCCACGGGCCGGCCGCCGACGCGCAACCGCAGCCCGCCGGGCGCGGACCCGCCGCCAAGCACCGCGCCGATCGCCGCGACCAGGGCGTCGGGCAGGCCCGCCTGCCCGTAGTGGCGCCCGACGACGTCGTTGCTGTCCTGGCGCGCCGGCAGTCGGAGGAGGATCCGGGCCGCGCGGTTGCGCAGCGTGATCCGCCCGTCCGGGGCGACGCCGACGACGCCGTCGGCCACCCCGTAGAGCACGGCGGCCTGGTCGCGGGCCAGGGACACCATCTCCTCCGGCTCCAGGCCGAGGGTGAGGCGGCGCAGGCGCCGCTTGAGCAGCGCCGCGGCGGCGGCGCCGAGCAGCAGGGCCGCGGCCCCGGCGAGCGCGATGGGGCCGACGGCGGCGCGCACCCGGTCGGAGACCGCCTCGATGCCGACGCCGGCGCTGACCTCCCCGACGACGCGCCGCGAGTCGGGCGCGTAGACGGGCACCTTGGCGCGGACGGACTCCCCGAGCGTGCCGTGTTCGCGGAACACGCCCTCGACGCCGCCGAGCGCCGTGGGTTCCGTGCTGACGCGCTCGCCGATCCGGGACGGGACAGGGTGGGCGAGGCGCAGGCCGCGGTCCTCGGTCGCGATGACGAACAGCGCGCCCGTGCGTTCGCGGACGGCCTCGAGGTGGCGCTGGAGGGGCCCGGCGCGCAGGGCGGGGACGTCGAGCGCCTCGCGGGCGGCCTGGCGGGCGACCTCGGCGCGGACGTCGGGGTCGGCCGCGACGGTGCGGGCGATGCCGAGCGCGTTCTGCGCGGCGTGGTCCTCGACGCGCTCGGCGGTCAGCCACAGGACGGCGCCCAGGCAGAGCAGCACGGTGCCGGCGACGAGGACGAGCACGAGGGCCGTCATCCGCCCGGAGAACGTCCCCCGGAACCTCCCACCGCCACGCATGGGACCAGCCTAGCTGTAGTTCCCAAGGACGTTGTGAACAGCGTGGCGTGATGTAAACGGCGAGGACCTCCGGTATCGATTTGGGTTACCACACTCATCTCGACCACCGGAGGTCCTCTTGCCCTACGTTACCCATGCCAACGCGGCCCTGTCCTTCCAGGCCAGGCTGAAGCTCGCTGTGCTGGTCGTCGAGCAGGGGTGGCCGTTGCGCCGGGCCGCTGAGCGGTTCCAGGTCTCGCCTTCCACGGCCAAGAAGTGGGCGGACCGGTACCGGGCCCGCGGCCAGGCGGGGCTGACCGACGCGGCATCCGTGCCGCGTCGCCAGCCCCGGCGCACCGCGCAGCGGACCGAGCGGCGGATCGTCGCGTTGCGGTTCAACCGACGGTGGGGACCGCACCGGATCGCCGGGCACCTGAACCTGCCCCGCTCCACGGTGTGGAAGGTGCTCAACCGGCTGCGGATGCCCCGGCTGGGCGCCCTGGACCAGGCCACGGGCCTGCCGGTGCGCCGCCCGGCACCGCGCCGCTACGAACACGACGAGCCCGGCAGCCTCATCCACGTCGACATCAAGAAACAGCCCCGGATCCCCGACGGTGGCGGGCACCGCGTCCACGGGCGCGGCTCGGCCCAGCACCGGGCCTCCAAGCGCCAACGCGCCGGCTACGCCTACCTGCACCACGCCGTGGATGACCATTCCCGGCTGGCCTACTCCGAGATACTCAACGACGAGCGCAAGGAGACCGCCGCCGGCTTCTGGCTGCGGGCCGTGGCGTTCTTCGCGGCCCACGGGATCGTGGTCAAGGCGGTGCTGACCGACAACGGCTCCTGCTACCGCTCCAAGGCCTTCAACCAGGCCCTGGGCCCGAACGTGAAGCACCGGTACACGCGCCCGTACCGGCCCCAGACCAACGGCAAGGTCGAGCGCTTCAACCGCACCCTCAATGCCGAGTGGGCCTACGCCCGCCCGTACCGCTCCGAGGCCGAGCGCGCCGCGGCCTACACGCAGTGGCTACACGACTACAATCACCACCGACCCCATTTCGGCATCGGCGGCAAGGCCCCCATCAGCCGCGTTCACAACGTCAGTGGGAACTACA